>JAYUVC010000037.1:0-7303 GCA_043754325.1 Hyphomicrobiales bacterium | reverse complement strand
ATAATGGCGATGTTGCGCAGATCCATAAGAGTGCTTGGACTTTCTGTAGAGGCTTGAGATTGGCGGTCACCTAGCATGCCGCATTGCACAATGCAATTTTATCCGGGCGGCCCTGTGAACAGAAGACCCCACCTCCGGCCCCTCCCCGCTAGCGGGGTGGGGTGAAAAAATCACCCCACCCCATTCTTCATGGGGAGGGGCTGGGGGTGGGGTCTAAAATTAACGAAAGTTCGACCTACTTGTACGACACCGGACGCAGGTTCAAACTTCCGAGACCTGCTGCAATGTTGAGACCGGTCTGGGCCTGCACGCTGATCGGCTGCAGATTGATCGACTTCTTGAAGCCGCCAATGAGCACATTGGCGCCAAGGCCAATGCCAACGGTGGCTTCGGCTGAGACACCCTGGTAACTGCCGCGCAGCGAACCGGACTTGAGTTTACCCGGTGCAAACACAATCCACGCCACGCGGGTGTCGGTTGTAACACCAATGTCTACGCCAAGCTTGCCCATGGTGCCGTTGTAATTTTCACGGCGGCCATTGATGCCCTTGAATGTGCATTCGACATCCTTTGAGGATCCAATGATCCAGCCCACGCCACCTTCAACCTGGCAGGTGAGAACACCCACCTTGATACCACCAGCTTCGGCGGAGCCTGCTGCGAGTGTTGCGGCTGTGGCAATCAATGCGGCGGAGAGAAACTTTTTCATGTCGTACCTTTCAATGCAATCCATACACATTATGGCCCTGAATGTGACAGTAATAGGGCTTACCCACGCCCAACGAAATCGCCCTTGCCAAGTTTCACGCCATTGTGTCGCAGGATGTTATAGGCTGTCGCCATATGAAAGTAGAGGTTGGGAATTGCGGCGCTGTTGACATAGTCCTGGCCTGTGAGGGTGTAGTCGCGGCCACCCATTTTCAATGCAATCTCGCGTGTATCAGCCCCCTCAAATCCCGCCTTGGCAAGCGACTCAATAAAGGCAATGCACTTATTGATGCGCGCGTCCAAACCGTCAAAACTGGTTTCATCGTCGGTATAAGATGGCACAGCCACGCCACCCAGACGCGCCGCACAGCCCTTGGCAAAATCAGTGACCAGTTGCACCTGGCGCGTGAGATTGAACATGTCGGGGGCCAACCGCATGCCCAGCATCACGGCCTTGTCGATTTTCTTGTCCTCACAATGCTTTTCAGCCTTGCGCAACATCTTGGCGAGCGACTTCAGATTATGCGCCAGAACCGGCACCGTATTGTCATGGATATTCATGGGGTGTTACCTCAGGTTGGCGCAAAAGCGCTGGATACGGGAACAGGCGTCCTCAAGTGTTGAGGTTGCAGTTGCATAGGAAATGCGAAAAAATGGTGACGTGCCAAAGGCCGCACCATGCACCGCTGCCACACCTTCGGCTGCCAGCAGCTCGCTGACAAAGTCTTCATCATTGGCAATCACCTTGCCGGACGGTGCTGCCTTGCCGATGGCTCCGGCACAGGATGGATAAACATAAAACGCTCCCTCAGGCGTGGCGCACTTCAAACCCTTGGCCTGATTGAGCATCGACACCACAAGATCACGCCGCTCCTTGAACACTTCATTGTGCTTCGGAATGAAATCCTGCGGACCATTCAGGGCCTCAACCGCGGCCCATTGCGCAATCGAAGACGGGTTAGACGTCGACTGCGATTGCAACTTCGCCATAGCCTTGATCAAAACCTCAGGCCCCGCCGCATAACCAATGCGCCAGCCCGTCATGCAATAGGATTTCGACACGCCGTTCATGGTCAAGGTGCGCTCATAAAGTGAGGGCTCAACCTGTGCCGGCGTCACGAACTTGAAATCATCGTAAACCAGATGCTCATACATGTCATCGGTCAGCACCCAGACATGCGGGTGTTTCACCAGCACATCGGTCAAGGCCTTCATTTCCGAATGGCTGTAGGCTGCACCTGACGGGTTCGACGGCGAATTTAAAATCAGCCACTTGGTTTTTGGCGAAATGGCCTTGTCGAGATCAGCCGCCTGCAACTTGAAACCGTTCTCGGGCTTGCCCTGCACAATCACCGGAACACCACCTGCGAGCAGCACAATATCAGGGTAACTCACCCAATAGGGTGCAGGCACAATCACCTCGTCACCGGGGTTTACCGTGGCCATCAAGGCGTTGAACAACACCTGCTTGCCGCCTGTGCCGACAGACACTTGCGAGGTCTTGTAGGTCAAACCGTTTTCGCGGGCGAACTTGTCAACAATTGCTTTTTTGAGTTCTGCAATGCCGTCAACTGCGGTATATTTGGTCTTGCCGTTCTGGATGGCGACAATGGCTGCATCCTTGATGTTCTGCGGCGTGTCGAAATCAGGTTCGCCCGCCGCAAGTCCGATTACATTCTTGCCCTCGGCCTGCATGGCCATGGCTTTGGTGGAAATGGCGATGGTGGCGGATGGCTGAATGCGGTTCAGGGAATCAGAAATAAAGCCCATGGCGGTCCTCGTTGAAATACGGGCCAGCGCTTAGAGCATCAATCAGCCACATGTAAAGTCCGGGAAAATCTGGCACACAAGGCACCATGCATACACCACCCATCATCATCGCAGGCGGCGGCATTGCAGGGCTGGCGTCAGCCCTTGCACTGGGCAGCCATGACGCAATGATTTTGGAGCAGGCCCAAACTTTCTCTGAGATCGGCGCAGGTCTGCAACTTGGGCCCAACGCCGTGCGGGCCTTGCAAAAACTCGGCGCTTGGGACGCGGTCCAACCCGTCACCTCAAGCCCGCCCGAAATTCACATGTGGGACGCGGTGTCGGGCAGGCTTATCAAACGAATACCACTTGGTGCGGGTTTTGAAAAACGCTACGGCACTCCTTATCGCACGGCGCACCGGGCCGATCTACATGCGGCCTTGCTCCGGGTGGTTGAAACGCGACCGAACATTCTGCTTCGGCTCAATGAAAAAATATCCGATGTTGAAACTCATGTCGCTGATGTTTCATTGAAAGCCAACGACAGACTTTTGACTTGTCAGGCCCTGATCGCAGCAGACGGCGTGCGGTCAAACATCCGCCAAACCATGTTTTCGAATGCCAGCGCCATTGAGGCGGACGCGGAGCATCACCGTGCACTTTTAAACCTGCCTGAGATTTCAGGCGTGGCGATGGATTGTGTAAATCTGTGGATGTATCCGCTGGGGCATGTGGTGCATTACCCTGTCGGAAAACAGCAGCGCCTCAACCTGGTTGCCATCACGCCCAAAGGCATTTCCCCTGCCGAACACTTTGTCGAGGTCTCGTCCCGACTTCGACATCTTCTGGAATTGGCAGACGCTGCGTTCACGCCATGGCCCGCACTTTATGTGCCGCAACTTGTCGCCTGGACCAAGGGCAGCCTGTTGTTGACGGGTGATGCGGCGCACGGAACCCTGCCCTATCTCGCCCAAGGTGCGGCGATGGCACTGGAGGATGCAGCCTGCCTCGCAACAGTATTGCCGACAACCCAAAGCCTGCGGCATGCCTTTGCGGAAACGGCGCAACGGCGCATGGCGAGAACCCAGCGGCTTCACCGAGAAACCTTGCAAGCGGGACGCCTCTATCACTTTGGCCGCACGCTGGCGCAGGCGCGCAATGCCGCGTTTGCCCTCACGCCAGCGGAACTGATCACCCGTCGGCTTGATTGGCTTTACAGGGGATAGAACAACCGACGGCCAGGGGACTGTTTGCTCTTTCTCGCAAACTGTCCCCGAGCTTCAAGATCAGGGACAGTTTGCGATAGAGCAAACAGTCCCTTTTCCTGCACCGCGTTCAGTCCTTGTTTGGCCGTGGGGTTTGCGTCCGTTCAGGCTGTGCTTCAACTGTGGAACTGCCGCGACTTGAGTCGTCATTCGGTATGACGATGGAACAGCGCTTTGGCTTGTTGGCGACGGTTGCATATGTCGCCTTCTTGCCGCCGCCAACACATTTCACAACGCTGCCGCAACTGCCGGTACCACTGCTGATCCAGTATGGCCTGCTTTCCGTGCGCAACACGCGCTGGCAACAGTCCATGACTTTTTGCCGCGTATCATAACGGCAATTCAGCAGTTTTGATGTCGTGCTGGCTTTTGCATCTCCAACGAGAAGTGGCAGAGCCAGGATTGCACCTGTCAGTGCAAGTGCTGTCAAGGTCATTCCGGATTGAATTCTGGTCATGATACTCTCCATTCAGTTGGCGCAGATGCGCGTTCAATGGTGAGACTATGGCTGACCCGACATGTAGCGGTGCTGAATGCGAAATTCATTTGCCGTTCACGGAAACGTCATTGCAGTTTGTGATTTGCCCATGCTTCTGCCGTATCAATCCGGTAGCCTTGGAATTTCGTAACACATGTCTGTCGCAAAGGATTATGAATTTGACCGCCAATAGATTGACCGTATCGCTGCTTGCATTGGGGTTCACGCTGTGCGCAGCAACAGCTTCTCTTGCTTTTCCGGGGGGCGGGGATGATACGATGACCGCAAAGCCCAAAGCACCTGTGAAAATATCGCCAAAAAAAGTAAAGTGCAGTCGCGGTGAAACTGTGAAGCGTGTGAAGCTTGGCGGAAAGTTCAAATATGTTTGCGTCAAACTGAAAGCTGACGTGCTTCCCGACGCAGCACTTTACCAACAGGCCAGACTGCTTGCCGATGAGGGTGAATATGAATGGGCACTTGACCATCTGCGCCTGATCCATGATCAGCAAAATGTCGAGGTTTTGAACTACACAGGCTACGCCAACCGTAAGGCGGGTCGGCTTGAAACCGGTATCTCTTACTACAAACAGGCGCTGGCACTGAATCCCAATTATGTCCAGGCCCGTGAATATCTTGGCGAAGCCTATGTATTGGCAGGATTTGACAATCTGGCGCAGCAACAGCTTCAGGAAATTGCAATACGCGGCGGCACGTCGAGTAAGTCATATATTGCGCTGGAGGAATTCATGCGCGAAGTTGGCACGAATTAGGCGCTTGCCTTTTTGCGCGTCGACACATTAAAACTTTTGCGCGGGGGCGCTTGGAGATTGCCTATGTCGATGACCAAACACTTTGTTTATGCCGTGGCCTTTTCAGCCTGTCTGGGTGCCACACCAGTGCTGGCCGCAGGTGACGAACCCGCTCCGGCAGCTGCCGCAGCTACCACCGCACTGTCTGCCAAAGCGCTGGGCTGCAAGCGTGGCGAAGCTGCAAAATGGTCCGGCGACGGTGACGCCCGCAAACAAGCCTGCACCACGCTTGCCGCTGGCGTAATGGGCGATAACGAGCTTTATGAACAAGGCAAACTTCTCGCCACAGAAAGCGAATATGACTGGGCGCTTGAAGTGCTCGCTCTCATCACCAAACAGGACGACGCGAAAGTCCTGAATTACATCGGCTACAGCAACCGCAAAGCCGGTCGCCTCGAAACCGGAATCGAAGCCTACAAAAAAGCCTTGGCACTTGATCCTGACTATGTGCAGGCGCGCGAATATCTGGGTGAAGCCTATATTCTCGCCGGCAAAAAAGATCTGGCCATGGCCGAACTGGCCGAAATCAAAACCCGCAAAGGCGCTGATTGCCCCGAATATGCGGCTTTGGAAAAGGCAATTGTGAGCAATTAGATAAACTGGCTGGGGCGGGAGGGATCGAACCTCCGAATGCCGGAATCAAAATCCGGTGCCTTACCGCTTGGCGACGCCCCAGTAGGTGAGCGGCTCTATAGCTGGTGATTCCCGGCTTCGCAACGGCCTTGGTCATATTCGATGCAATTTACCATACCTTAACAAGTCACCTGTATTTCTGCCTAAAATCAAGGTGGAAGGAATGCACACGATGAATAGACGTGACATGGCTTGGGGTGGCGCAGTGGTCGCACTTGCAGCAGCGGCCGGATCAATTGGCAGCACCGAAGCTTTGGCCGACAATACAGGTGATGTATTGGGTGCAATTGAAGAATACCGCAAAGCCATGGTTGATGGCAACGGCGCGCGCCTGCTCGAAATGTCAGATGATGACATGTCGTTTGGCCATGCCAATGGCGTTGTGCAGACCAAAGTCGAATTTGTGAAGACTGTGGTTGATCGTGGCGAAGTTTTCCATAGCATCAAGCTTTATGATCACAGCATTCGTGTGGCTGGTGATTTGGCGATTGCACGCCACACGTTTGATGCTTTTGTTTTATTCCAAGGCAAAGACCAGAACTTCCTGCTCAGCATTGTGCAGACTTGGAAGAAGTCTGATGGACGCTGGCGCCTGTTCGTGCGCCAATCATTCAAGCCTTTGACGGCCTGATACGTCGTCGCACAATACGAAATTCAAATCCGGTTGCCGCAAGGTGACCGGATTTTATTGCGTGGTGGCGACGCGCTCCTTGCCGATACGGATATTGATCTTTTCGAGCGACACCATGGCAGCGCCACGCTTGCTGCTGTTGGTGACAAAGGCGATGGCTGATACCGGGAAATAGGCCGGAAGTTTGCCTTCGGAGATTTCGGCGTTCAGCGTAATCGTGAATTTCCCAGCCTGAATGTCATCGGCCGGCCACGACGTGGTATGATTTTTTCCGTCGATCTTTATATCGAGGCGCACTGTGGTGTCTGCGGTTTTAACGATATGGCCATTGAGCACAATCTGCATATAGGGCGCAGAAATATAACCGGGCTCGGGGACCACAAGATTGCCCTGGATCGCTGCGGAATCTTCTTTTTTGCCACCGTCTGCATTTGCCACCAGCGGATCAAGCACCCAAGACAGGTCGATTTCCTGGGCTTTATCCACCTTTGGCATACTGCGGGTTACAATCAACTGTTCCTGGTCTTTAGCTTGTCGAAACTTGGCGGCAGAGATTTTAGCCTTATGTTTTATCACCCCGGGTTTTTGCTTTTTCTGTATTTTTACAACGGAATGCTGGGCATAAACCGAAGCTGACGGCATATCGGCTGCTTTGCCAATCGCGGCAAAGACAAAACAACTCAAAACCAGACACAAAACACGCCGAATCATTCACAAACCTCAAATGGTTAATGATTGGTAAATGACTCAGAACAACCTTTCAAGGAACGTTGGCGCAATTTCTACAGCCTGTGCACAACTGCAACGCCAAGTAGCTCTGACACCGGAAATACGATTCGTAAACCAATAGCCCGAAAACTGCTGTGAAAGCGCGAAACGGGACAGATTCGACGCGGGTCACCAACTCCATTTTAACGAGTACCAAGATATAACACCGTCCAGAACCGAAAAACGTTCTTGCTGACCTGCAAATTGGACAGCTTGGACCCCTAAATGATGATGCAGACAGGCTGAGACTTATGAACCGCTT
>JAYUVC010000036.1:0-3361 GCA_043754325.1 Hyphomicrobiales bacterium | reverse complement strand
GGGGTACCACGTCTTTCCGGGCTTATCTTGTGAACTGCGAAGGCGTTGTCACCGATCAATTTGCGGCACCTGAGGGCATACTCGCCGTGAAGGATGGGGCGTTTGAGCAGACGCTGGAATCTCATATTGTGGGTTGGGATAAATTACTTCCGATCATCGCATCCGGCATGATTACCTCGCGGCAGGGTTGGGTGGAATTGCCTTATGTCGATTGTCCGGCGGGGCCAGCAGATTTGGCCAAGGCGGTGCATGCGAAAACTTTGGCTTCGGGCCGCGTAGTGCATTTCCTCACAGGTCTGCATTTGAAGAGTCCAACCCTTGGTCATGATGTAATGCGGTCGGAGGAGACTCAGGTGTTTGGTGCGATGGATTCCGGTGCTGCGCATTTTGTGACGCCGGGCACGCACAGCAAATGGATTGATGTGGTTGATGGCAAGATCACCAGCTTTGCAACTTATGTGACGGGCGAAATGTTTGCGGTGATGAAGGCACATTCCATTCTTGGCCGCTTAATGGCGAATGATGTGGATGACGAGTTGATGTTTTTGAAGGGTGTGGACAAGGCGTTTGAAGATCCGGCGGGGCTGCTGCACAATCTGTTCTCGGCGCGGAGTTTGGCGCTGTATCAAGAGATTTCGTTGGACAAGATTTCGTCTTATCTGTCGGGGATGATTGTGGGTGCTGAAATTGCCCACGCGGTTTCAAGCCGTGATGCGAGTGAACATTATGTCGTACTGGCATCGCCCGGTATTGGCGGCAAATATATCAAGGCGATGAAAGAGGCGGGGCTTCGCGTGTCGATGGGTGATCCTTTGGCCATCGTCAAGGGTGAGCGCGCAGTGGCGCAGGCGGCGGGGATCATTTGATGCAGTTGAAGAATATTGAAATTCATTCTCCAGAATCGTCATTCCCACGAAAGTGGGAAGACGGAGCCAACTATGCAGTGCATCCACTAAGGTGAATGAAATCATGTACCTCAACGATGCCTTAAAATCCTGCGGAATCATAGCCATACTGCGTGGTGTTACGGCTGGTGAAGTGGTTGAGGTGGCTGAGACGCTGCTGGAAGCTGGTGTGAAGGTGGTTGAGGTGCCTCTCAATTCACCTGATCCTTTCGCGTCGATTGGCAAATTGGCCAAGGCCTTTGCGGGTCGTATGGTTGTGGGTGCGGGAACGGTGCTGTCCGTGCAGGATGTGAATTTGCTAAAGGACTCTGGTGGCACGATTTCAGTTTCGCCGGATTGCAATCCTGAGGTTATCGCCCGCGCCTTGACTTTGGGGCTTGATCCACTACCGGGTGTATTCACGCCGACTGAAGCCTTCACTGCCATTCGTGCTGGTTCTCAATATTTAAAATTGTTTCCCGCTGAAGCGGCAAGCCCAACCACTGTGAAAGCCTGGCGGGCGGTTTTGCCCAAGCACATTCAAGTCCATGTTGTGGGTGGTGTGACGCCGTCCAACATGGCGGAATGGCTGGCATGTGGAGTCTCCGGTTTCGGAATTGGCTCCAGCCTCTATAAGCCGGGGATGAGCCTCAGCGACGTGTCGGAATCAGCCGCCACTTTGGTTGCCGCCTGGGAGGCGGGTAAAGGGACTGTAGCATGAAAGTTGCGCTGGTTACGGGGGCAGGGTCTGGCATCGGGCGGGCTTGTGCGATGGCGTTGGGTGAAGCGGGTTATGCGGTGGTGCTGGCGGGGCGTGACCTGGCCAAGCTGCAAGATGCTGCGTCGCGCATGGCGGGTGAAACCTTGTGTGTTTCGACCGATGTGACTGATCCGGTTTCTGTCAAAAAACTTTTCGCTGAGACCAAGGACAAATTCGACAGGCTTGATGTATTGTTCAACAATGCAGGTACTGGTGCGCCCGGTACCATTTTGCTCGAAGACCTGACGTTTGAGCAATGGACAAATGTGGTGAATACCAATTTGACCGGGCCTTTTCTGTGCACGCAAGAAGCTTTCAAGATCATGAAAGCGCAGTCGCCGATGGGTGGGCGCATCATCAACAATGGTTCGATTTCGGCAACGGCACCGCGGCCCAATTCGTCACCCTATACATCGACCAAGCATGCGATTTCCGGACTGACCAAATCGACTTCGCTGGATGGCCGGAAATATGACATTGCCTGTGGGCAGATCGACATTGGCAATGCGACTTCAGCGATGACCGCGACAATGGCCACGGGCATGCCGCAGGCTGATGGTTCAATCAAACCCGAACCCACCATGGACGTGAGTGAAGTGGCGCGCGCTGTCGTGCACATGGCGAGCCTGCCATTGTCAGTCAATGTACAGTGCATGACTATCATGGCGACGAAGATGCCTTTCGTCGGGCGCGGCTGAGCGTGACGTTTACACCGCGTGGGGCGATCACACTTGTCTTCATCGCGTTTGGCGTGATGGTTGGTGCGCAGATCGGGGCCATTCCGGTTTTGAAAGTGAATGCTGGTGTTGATGCTTTCACGTTTGGTATTCTAACGGGCTTTGGCACGGCGGCAAACATTCTGGCCTTGGCGATGGGGGGATGGCTGAACCGGCACTTTGATCATCGCAGCGTTATCCTGTTCATTTTACCGGTGGCATTTGTGGCGCTGATTGCGAGCCTTCTGGTCAATTCGGTTTCCACATTTGGTCTGACGGTGGTGCTGTTCAGTTTTTGTCTGGGTACGCTCGATATTTTCATGAATGCGGAAGCGGGTGTTGTTGAACATGAAATGAAAAAACCAGTGTTCTCGTCGTTTCATGCCAGCGTGCTTTATGGCATCGGTCTGTCAGGTCTTGGCGGCGGATATATCGCTGTGACCTATGGTGCGATATGGGCTGCACTGCTGGCAGTACCGTTTTTGGTGCTGGCCATGATGGCGGTGAATGCAGCCATTCCGCATCGGGTGGAAGTACATGAGGATGCGCCAGCCCCAGTCGCTTTGCCGCGTAAAATTTTGATCATTATCGGAATTGTCATTGGGCTTGATGTGGCGGCGGAGCTGACTTGCATCCAATGGTCGGGGCAGATGCTGGCGGAAATGCAGCCGACGCTCGCACAATTCTCAGGACTCGGCGTGGCGTTCTATGGCTTGTGCAATGGTACGGTGCGGTTATTCGGGGACAAGCTGCGGGCGCGTTTTGACGATATAACGTTGATCGTGGTGTCACTTTGCATTGGGGTGACAGGCTTTGCGATTTTGGCTACAGGGCCGGGCTTTGCAATTTCAGTGGCGGCCTTTGCGGTGGCGGGGTCTGGACTTGGACTGATTTTCCCCTGCCTATTTTCGGTGGCGGCAAGGCTGGCCCCTGAGTCACGCGCTGCGGCACTTTCGCTAGTCTCAGCTGTAAGCGGACCGCCCCGGATTTTCCTGCCGATG
>JAYUVC010000035.1:0-3911 GCA_043754325.1 Hyphomicrobiales bacterium | reverse complement strand
GGGAGAGTGAATTGGCTGCGACTTTTGATAGCAAATGGGTTCGGATAATTGCCTGGTCTTGCGTTCTCGCATTACTGTTGGCCGGCGCGTATTTCTGGGTGACAACCAACAAAGAGTTGATGTGGGCTTTGACGCGCGGGTCGGTCAATCGAACGTCAACGAGCACTGCGCCTTATGAGGTGGCGCTTAGACTGGCGCGGAAGGACGGCGTGCCGTTTGCGGAAGGTGTTCCACCGAAGGAGTGGATATTGAATTTACCCAGAACTTATGTGACCAGCGAAATGGGCAAGAATGGCTCGGTGTTTCGAACTGATGAAAGACAATTTTTTGTTGATATGGATATCAACGTCGAACCTGACGGCAAGTCTTTCATGCCATCGGTTGGCATACCAAAAGGCAAGTTGGTTGTTCGATCAATGATATTGTTTTTGCGAAATAGCGAAGCGCGAAAAGTGGTCCGAGACAACAACCTGTGTGTACCACAAGACAAAGACTTAGAAATGTTAAGGCCGCTCGGCGAATATGGTTACAATCGGACTTGTGGCGTTGAAGACCTGAGATGCGATATCGAAATGCAGATTGACGGTTGGTGGCTGGATATTGGCGTCACCCAAGATTTGTACAAAGACCCAAGTCAGGCTTGCGCTTTGGCCAAGACATTTCTTGAAAAGTATACTGTGAAACGCGACGATTTAAGAAAGTGATTGGGGAGAAACATCATGGTTGATAAACCAATGCAAACATCTGCCGATACCGTTCAACTTGTTCAGTCCGAATTGGACATGCTGAAAAGCTTGCTGGATGCACATGATCGGGGCGGCTTCTACATGGCCTATAACGCCATGACAGATAGTGGTGAAGCGGGCCTGCAATCGCGTATCGCTACGTTCACCGGTTTAGCGGGCGGTGCCGCAATGGTGGCAAATCGCATTGTGCAAGAAACTGCTCCGGGATATCCTGGTATCTATGTCTTATCTCAGAAAGTGGCTGAAAGTGGCTTTGATGCAATACAAACTGCAAATGGGGAGAGCGCAGGAAAAATCACTGACGATGTGTTCTTTAAGAGCGCCGCTGCTGCATGGCGAGACGCAGGCTACCCTGAATACTTCCCTGGCAATCTTCTGACGGGCACTCTCACTGCTGTTGGTGACATCGCTTCGGCAGTGGGGTCTGCCTTTCAGATCAATTGGGGTTCGCTTGAAGATACGCCTGAGAATGCAGCTGCCCTGGCGCAATCCACGCGTGATGCGGTTGACGATGTCAAACAACTTTTTAGTCCCGGTGCATGGGCCGCCTTTGCCGCAACGCTGTTGGCAAACCAGGTTGGCAAATCAGAGTCTGACATGGGTGGCTACACCAAAATTGCCGGACCCAATGGATATGACATCTATGTGGATGGCAATGGTCATGTGGGTGCGACGATTAACGCGGACTATAATGATGCTCTTGCCTTGGCTGGGTTCGCCACTATTACAACGGCTTTTGCCTTGGTGCCGGGTGGCACGTTGTTGCTGCGTGAATTGGGCAAGCAGATTGCCGAGATTGTTCATCCACCTCAATACGGCAGTATTACGCCATCGCATTATACCGAGTTTTACACGGGCGGCTTCAATGGCGACACGCATTCTGTGTCTGGTCCGACCGTAGAACCTGACCGCCCGGTGTGGCATGAGGCTGCAACGAGCAACGCAGATGTACTTTTTACCGAAGCCGGATCTGTCAGCGGTGATGGCGGCGATGATGTGCTGTTTGGCGGTGGGGGTGACAACACCCTGAACGGTGACGACGGCAATGACATCATCTGGGGCCGTGGCGGCGCTGACACGATTGACGGCGGGGCTGGTGATGATGTGCTGCGTGGCGGTGCAGGTGGAGACCACATCAAAGGCGGAGAGGGTGACGATGTTCTGGATGGAGGAGATATCAATACACCCGCCGCACAGGACAATGCTGCGGACGTTCTCGATGGTCAGGGTGGCGATGACTATCTTTATGGAGGCGGTGGCAACGATACCCTCGTTGGCGGCGACGGTGTCGACAAGCTTTATGGTGGTTCTGATGCTGATGTTCTGGTGCTTGGCAACATTGATGGGGTGAATGCTGCGGGGGCTGGTTCTGAGGTGATGGAAGGTGGGGCTGGGTCGGATTATCTTGTTGTGACGGGGGCGGTGGGCAGCACGGTCACGATTGGCAAGGGGGATGCGGAGGACCGCTTGCTGGTGCACACGAATTTGCTGGGTCTGCCGGATTCGGGCGGAGGCAATATTGGCATGTTTGCTTTGCTGGGCGGCATTTATGAGGCCACGCCTTATGACCTTGACGGAGTACAGCTGCTTCAGGACTACAATACGGACTCAAATCTTTTCACGGATGCGAAGGGCGAATACCGGGTCTATTATTACACAGACAAGAGCTATAATGGGCTGGACCAGTCTCTCCAGACACTTTTTTCTGCGAGCCCCTATGTGATTGAGTATCGCAAATACACCAGTGGCGGGCAGCTGGACATCCGGCTTCTCGGCTCAAATGAAGAGTACACCTATGATTTCACAAAAACGCCTGACGATTCAACACGGCCTGTTCTTCAAACGATCACCATCCAAAACTTCGAAGACGGCGACTACGGTATAA
Organism: Hyphomicrobiales bacterium; assembly: GCA_043754325.1. Lineage (GTDB taxonomy): Bacteria > Pseudomonadota > Alphaproteobacteria > Rhizobiales > Aestuariivirgaceae > Aestuariivirga. The sequence continues at coordinate 1,280 of JAYUVC010000035.1, read as the reverse complement.
AGTTGCCTGATATTTTTCTCCCATACGGAAGCCTGAATGAAGGGTTTTACTATGGCGGAGTGCCCTACAACTTTGACGCCGCAGTTCTTGAGGCTCGTGACGCCGCTGCCGAGGCAATATCCGACACAGCCCTTTCCATCAGCCTGACCTCCGATGGAGCCTTGCAAGGTGCGGGTTTGCGGGCGGCTTTTGCGGCTACTCCGGGGATCGCTGCGGAGAATTTGAGGATTGCCATTGATGGTGGTGCGGGGGCTGACGTTCTGCATGGCAATGATGTGGCGGAATTGATCCGGGGCCAGGGTGGAGATGACACACTTGTGGGTTCAAGTGGTGACGATCGCTATACTTATCTGCGCGGCGATGGTGATGACACCATTGATGAGAGTTCTGTGACCGGGGGTGATGATCGTCTGGTTCTGGCAGATGTTGATGTTGATGCGGTAACTGTGGAGATCGTTGGCGGTGATGTTATTGTCACGATCGCCGAGACTGCGGCTGGGGCCGGAGATGGTGGTTCTGTCATGTTGCAGGCCAGTGCGATTTTGAGTCAGAAGCAGGGTGTTGAATACATCCAGTTTGCTGACGGCACCATTTGGGACCATGATGACATTGTTGCACATAGCAATGTCAACCAAGCCCCCGTTGCGGGTCGGGCTTTGGCGGACCAAGTTTTTCTTGAGGACGAACTGTTCAGCTTTACGCTTCCTGCGGGATCATTCACCGACCCAAACAACGACACGCTTGTGTATACCGCAACATTGGTTTCGGATGATCCCTTGCCGTCGTGGCTGGAGTTTGATGGGGCCACGCAGACGTTCTCGGGCCAGCCACCCCATGACTGGAACAGCGCTGATCATGGTTCGGTTGATGTGAAAGTTACGGCGTCAGATGGCAGCCTGACTGTCTCTGACATATTCACCCTTACAATTTCTCCGGTTAATGATGCACCTGTGGCCCGCACTGTTGGCCCAGTGTCGTTGTTGTATAATGTTGCGCTGACCTACACAGCTTCGGCTTTGCTGGCCAATGCAACAGATGTTGACGGCGATCAACTTACCATTAGTTCTGTTGGGAATGCCGATCATGGTACGGTTGCGCTTCAGCCTGATGGTTCGGTGCTGTTTATGCCTGACGCTGATTTCATTGGCATCGCATCTTACATCTATATGGTAAGTGATCCATCGGGTGCATCTTCGACGGCCACTGTGTCCATCACTGTTCATGGTGTTGCAGGCCAAACGATTGTGGGAACGGCAGTTGCCAATACGCTGACAGGCACG
>JAYUVC010000034.1:0-15188 GCA_043754325.1 Hyphomicrobiales bacterium | reverse complement strand
AAGTTTATATGCGTTGGCCATGTCCTGCACATGCCCCGATGCGCAACGTTTGACAAGTGGGCAGCGCTGCGCTTCAAACAGGTCAACATGACAAAAATTACCATTCAGGATGTGGCCCAGCGGGCTGGCGTCAGTGTAGCCACCATCGACCGGGTGCTGAACCGCCGTCCCGGCGTGCGATTGCAAACTGTTGAAAAAGTTGAAAGCGCCATCCGCGAGCTGAATTATCAGCCGGACCGGATTGCAGCCCGATTGGCCCGTGGGCGCGAATTTCGCTTCTGGTTCATTTTGCCGACAACGGCTGGCGAGTTCATGCATGCCATTGTGCAGGAGGTTGAGGATTCAGCCCAGCGCATGAGTGGTGAGCGCGTCGCCATCATGATCAAGCGCGTTGATGTGTTTGATGGCGAATTGCTTGCACATACTCTCGATGAGTTGGGTGAGGATGTGGATGGCGTTGCCGTGGTGGCGCTGGACCATCCGGCGGTGCGCGAATCGATCAATGCGCTGGTGGCGCGGGGCATCACCGTGGTCACGCTGGTGTCAGATGTGCCGGGATCAAAGCGTACGCATTTTGCGGGGATTGACAATTCATCGGCTGGCCGCACGGCGGCTGGCTTGATGGGGCGGTTTCTGAAAGGGCAGAAGGGCAAAGTCGGTTTGTTTGCAGGGTCACTGAGTTTGCGTGACCACATTGAACGGCAGTTTGGTTTTGAGCAGGTCATGGCGCATGAATTTCCGCAGTTTGAAATTCTGCCCGTGCGCGAGTCGCGTGACGAGGTAGAGAAAACCGAAGCGCTGACAATGCAGATTCTGAAAGAGCACAAGGACCTGATCGGCATCTATAACGTCGGTGGCGGCACGAAAGGTATCGTTGCGGGATTGGATTCGTCAGGCCGCGCCAAGGATATCGTCTTCATCGCGCATGAAATTACCGAAGGCTCACGCCGGGCGCTGATCCGCAGCACCATTGACGCGATTATCAATCAGGACGCAGGGCATGAGGTGCGAAGTGCCGTACGCGTGTTAATCGCAAAGGCTGATCACACGCAGGTGGTTGAAGCGCAGGAGCGGATCCGGATTGATATCTTCATGCGGGATAATTTGCCTTAACACGGCCCTCACCTGATTTGCGCGTTGCGCAAATCGTCCTCTCCCGCAAGCGGGCGAGGACGGCGCGAAGCGCCAGGTGAGGACCGTCAAAGCCTCTTCAACCCAGCCTCAATCGCCGCACGCCTACCTTCCAAAAACGGCGGCAGTGACAGTGTCTCTCCCAGTGTCTCCATCGACTCATCTGCGGCAAAGCCCGGTGCATCTGTTGCGATCTCGAACAGAATTCCGTTGGGTTCGCGGAAATAGAGGCTCTTGAACCAGAAGCGGTCTACCGGGCCGGAGTTTGGCACGCGAAACTGTTTCAGGTGTTCGACCCAGGCCGCATAGTCTTTCATGGCGATGTTGAAGGCCACGTGGTGGACGCTGCCTGAGCCTTGCTGTGCGGGTGGCAGGAGTGGTTCGACGCGGACGTGGAGTTCTGATACCGGGCCTTCGGCGTTCATTTTATAGGCGTGGAGGCCATCGACATTCTTTAACAAGGTCATGCCCATGACGCGGGTCAACACGGCGTCGGTTGCGGCGATGTCGGGCACGCTCAAGGTGATGGGACCAAGGCCGCGGATTTGGTGTTCGGCTGCCACGGTTGATTTTTCCCAAACGTCGAAGGGCGTGTCACTTTCGTCGTTGACCAGTGCCAATCGCTGTCCTTCGAAGTCTTCAAAATCGAGGGTCAAGCGACCCAGACGTTGGATGGGGTCTTTGAACTTCACATTGTTTTTGGTAAAGTGATCTGCCCACCAGGCAAAAGCGTTTTCGCCCTTGATACGCAACCCTGTGCGCACAACTGAATTGGTGCCGCGCTTTTCCGCTCCTGTGGGCCAATCGAAAAACGTGATGTCGGTGCCGGGGTTGCCTTTGCCGTCGGCGTAGAACAGGTGATAGGCGCTGGTGTCGTCCTGGTTGACGGTTTTCTTGACCATGCGAAGACCCAACACTTTCGTGTAGAACTGGTGGTTCTTCGGCGCGTCAGCGGTAACGGCGGTGAGGTGGTGGAAGCCTTTGAGTTGCATGACCTGTTATCCGTATCATTCAATGTTACGGATCACATAGTACGGCTGTTATATTTCTTCAACGCCTTCCGGCTGGCCCAGCACAAATCCTGTGCCGTCAAGATTATAGATGTCAGGGCGAAAGTTGACGCGGCCATCTTCGGTGGCCCAGGCTGTGAGATACATGAAACGCACGTCAGCCGTGCGGTTGACCGGCATCACATGGGTTTCTTCCGAGGCGGTGATCATTTCAAACTGGGCTTCGTTGAAGCCGTCCTGGCCCGACAAAATCCAGTCGATGAACATGCGCACATTGTCGACGCGCACACAGCCTGAACTTTCAAAGCGGGCATTCTGCTGGAACAATTCACGGTGCGGGGTGTCGTGCATATAGACCATGAATTTGTTGGCAAAGTTGACTTTTACTGTGGCCAGCGAATTATGTGCTCCGGGGTCCTGGCGGAAATGGAAACGATCAGCGGCCGTGTTTTCCCAGTCCACGGATGTGGGGTCAATTTCGGGACCGCCCACGCCATCGAATATCCGGATGCGCATCTGGTCGAGATAGCTTGGGTCTTTCAGGTATTTCGGAAGGATGTCCTTGGCCACGATGGAGGCTGGCGCATTCCAGAACGGATTGAAAGTGACGTCGGTCACCTTGCTTTCAAGCGACGGGGTGGGGCGCGAGACTTTGCCGACAACGATGTTGTGGCGCGCATAAACGATACCATTTTCGACGGTTTCAAGCTGTGTCGAGGGAATGTTGACCAGAATATTGCGCTCCCCCAGGCCTTGCGCATAGGTGGCAACGCGCACCTGGTTTTCCTGCAATTGAAACAGGCGGTGGCCTGCCGCGACATCGAGCTGGCCACGGGTGCGATTGTCGACCTTGCCCGACGGTGCAATGCCGTGGTTGATCTGGAAGCTGCGAATGGCACCGATGATCTGGCCGTCATAAACATCTGGCGCTTCGACCGAGAGTGAATCAATATCGAGATAATTTTCGCGCACGAGGCGTTCACGCAAGGCCCGTACAGCTGGACCCTTTGCTGATTTTTCGAGTTTGCCTTTTGGCAATTTGCTCCAGCCGCCGCCGGCCACAATTTCCTCGTAAAGTGAAATGGCACCCTGCATGGCTTCGGGTGAGCCTGCGGTGATCATGGCGGCTTCGTTCTGCTCAATGATAACGCCGGTGCGGGTGGCGAGTTTTCCTGACAGATCAATGTGAGGTGCCAGCACTGCCACGGAGTCGGTTTGTTGGGCGACGGCTCGGGTTGACAGGCTTGCCACAAGGCCAAAACTGGACAGCAGAATAGCACGGCGGGACAGGACAGGGTTCACTGGATTCACTCAAACAGGTTGTTCCGTTACAGACTCGCCTGTCGCGGTAAACATCGACTTAAAGTCCAAAACATTCTGCATGACCAAATGCCTTGGGATTGGGGCAAAACAGTGAGCAACGGAAATCACGCAGCAGACGCTTCATCCGTCATTTCGCCAATGATCACGTCCGGCATGTCTTCAGCCTTGCGGCGGATAATGACGATGCGCGGGTTGTCGATGGCTGGCATTTCGGGTGCGATTGGTGAGGCCATCGCCGGGGCAGCTTCCGGCGCAATGACGGGAGCAGGATTTTCGGCAGACTGATCGGCTTTCCGGATCACCAACTTTGCACCCACGGCTGCGGGTTCATCTTTTCTGATCGCCTTTTCATGCACAAGCGGTTCAACTGGCGGCACCAGAACCGGTTTTGGCACGATCGCCTGACGCTCAAACAGATTTGAATCCGGATTGAAATATTTTGCACCACGGTCCTCGTTTGCAGCAGGTGCCATCACGCTGTCAATTTCATCGGCCAGCTGCAATGTGCGCACGATGCCTGCATTGGAATCGACCGCAACAGGCATGGATTTTCGTGCCATCTCCGCCATGTCGTGAAAAATCCGGCCCTCTTTTGAAAGGGCCGCCTTGCCCAGACCAAGTTTGATCAGATCATTGCGGGCATTGGCGATGGCATGACGGACCTTGCCCAGATCATCGGGGTTGGAAACCTGCGGGCTTAAATGTTCCATGCGGCTTTCCAGCCGGTAAATCGCGTCGAGAACAGAGCGGGTGTCACGTTTTTGCAGGCGGGTTTCAAATGCCTGCAGGAACCAGCGGCCCCGCTTTGAATCCTGCACCGCTTCAAGAATGTCGTCAAACGACAAACGGGTTTCAGCGGCTTCAAGGTCAGCCATCAACACAAACTCCCACACACACACACAAACCGGGCCCGCCACATCACGCATGGCTTGCCTGCATGCATATTCATACAAAGTGGTGAATGTTTGGTTTAGACCGCGCGACATGACGGCACGTGTTTTCGGAATTCGTATTTCCATCGCCTATGCGCTGATGATGATGGGCTCTGGCGTGCAACTGCCCTTCCTGCCCCTGTGGCTGAAAGCCAAGGGTTTGGACAATGCCAGCATTGCCATGATTGTAGCGGCCATGATGGCAGTCCGGGTGCTGGGAGCACCTTTGTTTGCCTGGGTTGCCGATCATTTTGGCAACCGGAAACTTGTCATTCAGCTCTGTGCCGGGTTTGCCTTTGCAGCCTATCTGCTGCTGGCCATCAGCAATGGTTTTGGTCCGATCACCACCATGGCCTTGATTGCGGGTTTCATGTTCGCACCGGTGTTTGCGCTGACAGAAGGTTTCAGTGTTGATGGTGCGGCAGCGCATGGGCTTGATTATGGCCGCTTGCGGCTGTGGGCATCGTTGAGTTTTCTCATGGGCAGCCTGATATCGGGAGCACTGCTCACCAGACTTGATCCCCTGTCGACGGCGTGGCTGATTGCCTTGGCGCAAGGCCTCGCGCTTCTTGCCACACTTCTTCTGCCCGACGAGCCGGAATATGCGAAACATGAAGATAGCAGCGGCGACATGTTGGGCCGGGCGCGAGATTTGTTTTTCGGCTCAAGCTTTCCGCTTTTGATGCTGGTGGCGGCCCTTGGTCAATCGAGCCATGCGATGCTCTACACTTCGAGTTCGCTGCATTGGACGTCGCTGGGTTTCAATTCTTTCGACATCAGCCTGTTGTGGGTGGCTGCCGTATCAGTCGAGGTGGCACTGCTCGGATTTTCGAACCGGTTGCTGAAGGCTTTGGGGCCTTCGCGGTTGTTGTTGCTGGGACTTTCCGGCGGGGTTTTGCGTTGGATGATGATGGCGGCTTTTACCAATTATGCTGTGTTACTGGCGTCACAGATGTTGCATGCGCTGACCTTTGCATCAGCGCATTTGGGGGCCATGCATTTCATCCGCTTGATGGTGCCGCCGGATTTTCGCAACCGGGCGCAAGGGCTTTATGCTGCACTGTCAGGCGGGGTGTTCATGGCGACTGTGGCCTGGATGTCCGGTTGGCTTTATGAAACCTGGGGCGGGCAGGCTTATTACGCCATGGCACTGGTCTCTTTCACGGCACTGGTTTTGGCGCTGGCGTTGTTGCGCCTTAACCCCAGAGTGCGCGCGGCGGGGGCTGCATAGAACTGCCGTTGTAGGTGATGGCAGAACTTCGGTCTTTTGCCAGAAGCAGCGGCCCGTCAAGATCCACATAGTCTGCCTGTTGTGCCACCAGAAAGGCGGGGGCCATGGACAGGGATGTGCCAAGCATGCAGCCCACCATGATCTTGAAGCCATTGGCCTTGGCGGCTTCTGCCATTTTCAGCGCAGGGGTCAGGCCACCTGTTTTGTCGAGCTTGATGTTGACCGCGTCGTATTTGCCTGTGAGGGCTTTGAGGCTGTCAACGCCATGGGCTGATTCATCGGCGCAGATGATGATGCTGCGGGGAAGGCCACGCAGGATTTCGTCGTTGTCTGCGGGCAGGGGTTGTTCAACAAGCTCGACGCCATATTTTTCGCAAGCTGCCAGCATGGCGGGCAGAATGTCTGGCAGCCAGCCTTCATTGGCATCGGCGATCAAACGTGCGCCCGGTACGGCGGCGCGAATGGCGGCAAGGCGGTCTGCATCGCCGGTTTTCCCCAGTTTCAATTTCAGCAATGTGCGGCCTGTCGCTGCCTTTGCGGCAGCGGCCATGGCTTCGGGGGTATCGAGGCTCAGGGTGAATGCGGTTGTCAGCGCGTGGGGTTTGCTTAGTCCTGCCATGGCCCAGGCTGGCATGTCCTGCTCCTTGCACTGCAAGTCCCAGAGGGCGCAGTCCAAAGCGTTGCGGGCGGCATGGGGCAGGGGAAGGGAGGCGATGGCGTTGCGTGAAGGAAGCGCTTCAATTGCAGGCCGGGCTGCTTCCAAAGCTTGAAGAACCTGCGGCACGGATTCATCGTAGCGCGCATAGGGCACGCATTCGCCGTGTCCGGTGAAACCATTGCGGGACAGTGTTACCACCACTACGTCAGCCGAGGTTTTGCTGCCGCGTGCGATGGTGAAGGCACCGGCGATGGGCCAGCTTTGGTGGGTGGCGGTGAACATCAAAGGGACCTCATCCGCCCTTTTGGCACCTTCTCCAGCAAGAGGGCTGGAGAAGGGATGTTATCGAAACCGCCATGATTCTTGGGCACTGGGGGAAGTGCCAATGCAGTCCCTTCTCCATGCCCACTTGCATGGAGAAGGTGCCCGAAGGGCGGATGAGGTCCCTTTTGCTCAACTCTCCGCCAACCGTCCCGACGCTTCACCCAGCATCATGTAAACCTGGCCTGATTGCGAGGCCAATACGGCGTCTACCGTATTGGTGCCGCCTGGAACATCCGTCAGGGTATCAAGCAATTTCTCGAACAGGCGGATATAGGATGTCACACGGGATTTCAGCAGGCGTTCTTCCTTGTAGCGGTTGGCGATGCTGGTGACGGTGCGCTTGCCGCGGGAGTCGTTGAGGCGCTGGGTGTAAACACCTTTGTCACCGCCAATGTAGCGCTTTTCCAAATCACGGGGCAGACCGTCGTCCATGGCTTCCACCACTTCACGCGAGGCTGCATGCAGCTTCACCGTATAGGCGGCAATTTCCTTGGCAACGTTCGCTGGTATCACTTCAACAGGTTCTTCGCGGCGCTTGGCGGTGGGCCTTGCCGCGGAACCCGAAAGCGCTTTCACGCTGGCGGCGATCTGGGCCATGGTGCCCTCAACGCCGTTGTTCCGCTCTGCAGTGGCTTTCGGGGCGCTGGTCGTTCCGGCGGGAGCGGAGAACGAGGCGCCCTCAGATTTTCCCGGCGTGGACCCTCGCGGTGCAATGTATCCCGGCCCTGAAAAGTCCATGCTGCCGGACTGGCGGCGCACCACGTCTGACAGCGCATTCAGCGCCGAAATCTGGTCGGCCACGACTTTCCGCATGGCATCGGCGTTGTTGCGGGTTTCCTCAGGCAGATCAATGACCGCACGTTTCAACTCGCCACGGGCAGAGTCGATGTCCTTCACCACCTGTTGCGCGGTGATGCGCATGTCCTGTGCGGTTTGCTGGAAGTCGCTGGCGGTGGACGACAGCATTTCATTCATGCTGGCCAATGCGCGTTCATGCTGTTCGCGCAATACACGCGCCGCCTGGTTGACTTGACCTGCGGAGGTGCCCTCAAGCTTCTTCAATTCATCTTCCAGACGCAGCATGGACTGCGTGGTCTGGTCGGCGACGATGCGGCTGATGTCCTTGGCGCGGGTTTCGGCACCGTTCAGTGATTCCTCGATCAGGTTCATGTAGCTGGTCATGACGGAGTCGACTTCCTGGGCGCGGCGCTGGGCGTCGCTGACCAAGGTATCAAGTGCGTCGCGCCTGCTGTCCAGCATGCGCTCCATCTCGTCGTTGAACTTTTCAACCGAGCGGTCAACCAGTGCTGTCACATCTTCCAGACGTTCGGACACACGTGATCCTGTCACTTCCAGTTTGCCGGTGAGTTTCATGGAAATGCTTTCCAGCTTCTCGTCCATTTCGCCAGCGGCGGTGGCCACCTGTTCGGCGAAATAGGTGTTGGCGGTCTGGATATGGCCCGAGAATTTCTTCGTCACATCATCCAGCGTGCGGGTCGAAGTGGTGGTGGCATTTTCCACCTGGTTGCCGAAGGCCAGGCTGTTGGTATCAAGCGTATCGGCAAAGCGTTCCTGCGCGTCAACGAGTGTGGTCGACATGCGGTTTTGTGCCTCGCCCAAGGTTGAGGAGATGCGGGTTTGCGCGTCGCCCAAAGTCAGCGAGATGCGGTTTTGGGCTTCACCCAATTCTTCGGCCAAACGGATTTGCGCGTCGTCCAGCTCGGAGGTCATGCGGTTTTGTGCGCTGTTGATCACCGTTGTGACACGACCTTGCAGAGGTTCGAGTGTGCCGACAAAGCGGCCGTGCGATTCTTCCAGATCACTGGTGAAGCGATTTTGCACGACACCGATGGTTCCGGCAAAGCGGCCCTGCACATCACCCAGGGACTTGTTGGTGGCGGCTGTGGCATTGACCAGTTGGTCGGCAAAGAAGCTGTTGGCACCTTCAATGGCACTGGAGAATTCGCGTTGCGCTTCACCTAGGCTGCGGTTTGACAGTGTTGCGGCATCGGCGAACTCTTCCGTGGCCTTGTCGATACGGTCCACCAGCAAGCCGGTTTCCTGTTCGAAGCGCCCGGTGATTTGCATGGTGGTCTGGCCCAGGCCTTCGGAGAAAGCGTCCTGTACCCGGTCAATGCCGGATTCAAAGGTGGACTGGGCACGGCCAAGGCGCGACTGGATTTCACCCGATGCGGAATCCAGTGCGGTGACGAAGCTGTTGCTGGTGTTGCTCAGGCGGCCGGATACGTCTGCCGTGACCTGTTCGAGGTGGGTTGTTGCAATGTCGAGACGCTCGCCCAGATCGCGGGCAGTGGTGCTCAACTGTTCGGTCATGCGGTCGGTGTTGCCGCTGAACAGGCCGGAGAGTTCGGTGGTGGCCTGGTCAAGCTGCGCACCGATACGGGTTTCGGTCTGGTCGAGCAGGTTGCCAAGTGTCGTTGATGACACGTCGAGTTGACGCGTCAGCTTTTCGGTGACTTCGGCCACGCGACCTGTGACGGAGCCTGCTGTCATGTCGATGTTTTCGTTCACGCGCAGCGCAATCGATTCCATTTGGTCCGCAATGTGTGACGAGGTCTGCTCCAAGCGCGTAAACAGCTGCGCCGAGGTTCCCTTCAATGTGGTGTTGATGGCGCCTGCTGTATGGTCGATATTTTCGTTGACGCGCTGCGTGATGGTTTCCATCTGACCGACAATGCTTGACGACGTTTGTTCAAGGCGTGTGAAGAGTTGGGTTGAGGTGCCCTGCAGGCTGGTGGTGACAGTGCCTGCCGTGGTTTGCAGCATGTGCACCATGTCGTCGCGGGTGGTATCGAGCTTGTCGACGAAGTCGCCGGAGATCGAGATGATGCGCTCGGTCACGGCACCTGTTGACGTTTCGATATTCTGCGATACGGCAATGCCTGCGTCCTGCATCTGGCGCGTGACAATGTCGGAGGTTTCCTTGATGTGCGAGGCAATGGTGCCGCTTGTCGATATCAGAAGTTCATTGATGGACGAGCCAGAGGACTGCATCTGGTTGACCACAAGACTTGCACTGTCGGCCACACGCTGGCCCACGGTTTCCGCCGAGGTTTCAAGTGTGGTTGCGGCCATGTGGAACTTTTCCATGGCGCGGCTGTAGGCGGTGTCATAGGTCGCGGTGATGGAATCGGACGTGTTGCGGATGGTGTCAGCAACAGCCGAAGAATATTGTCCAAGATCAGACGACAGGGCGTTCGATGCCTGGGCAATACGGTCGGTATATTCGGTGCCGCCGGTTTGCAGGTTCAGCAACATGTTCTTCGACGTGATGTCAAAGTTGGCCATGATCTGTGCGGCGGATTCCTCGATGGAATTTGTATATTGCGTGGTTGTTGCGTTGACCGTCGAGGCTACGAGGTCAGCGTGTTTGCCAAGCTGGCTGGTCAGGGTGTTGCTGGCCTGTTCGATGCGGCCTACAGCGCCTGAACTTGATGCATCGAGATTGCCGAGCAGCGAGCCTGTCGCCTGTTCGATACGGCCCACCATGTCCGCACCCTGGTTGCCAAGGCCCGTGAGCAGGTTTGATGATGCCTGGCTGATGCGGCTTGCCACGTCGGAACCGGTGGCATTCAAACCGCCGAGCAAGCCCGTGCTGCTCTTGTCGATGCGGCTCAGAATATCCGTGCCTGTGGATGTGAGGCCGTTCAGCAGCGTGTTGCTGCTGAGGTCGATGCGACCCAGAATATCACCGCCCGTGGCGTTGAGGCTGGTCATCAGGCTGCTGGCCGCACCTTCAATGCGATCGGTCAAATCGCCGCCTGTGGCGTTCAGACCGCCGAGCAGCCCGCTTGCAGCATTTTCAAAGCGGCCCGTCAATTCACTGCCTGTGGTATTGAGGCCGTTGAGCAGGTTGAGCGATGATTTTTCAATGCCGGTCAAAATCTGGTTGCCGGACTGGTCAATGCGTTGTGTGTAAGCCTCGGTATTGACCACCATGGCATTGGTGACGGTGGACACCTGCTGGTTCAAATGTTCAGCCAATGCGCCTGACGCCTGTTCGATGCGGCCAGCAAAATCAGCGCCGGAATTGTTGAGCTGGGCAAAGAACTGATTGCCCGATTGGTCAAGCCCGGCCAGCATTTGCGTGCCTGCAAGTTCAATGCGTTGCGACAGGCTGGTGGTGGCGCTGGTGAAATTGCCATTGATCTGGTCAGCGGCTTGATCGACATATTGCGACAGATCCGTGCGGGCCTGGCTGACCTTGCCGACAAAGTCACCAACGATGCCTTGCAGGCCTTGCGTGACAATGCCGCGGCTGTCTTCAATGCGCTGGGCGGTTTCAATGCCCGACTTTTCGATCAGGCCTGCGATTTCGTTGGTCGTGGCTTTCAGGTGATAGGAAATATTGTCACCCACTGTGGTGACGGTGTGCGAAAGTTCGCCCGCCGCATTGCGGATGTCTGATGCTGATGCCGTGCTCAGGCGGGAAATGGTGGTGCCCACTTCATGGTTGGCGGAGGTCAATTGTTCTGCACTTTGACGGAGCAGGGTGATCAGGTTTGATTCCATGCCCTTCACTTCACCGCCAAAGCGCGACGATTCGGTGGAAAGCGTGGCCGCAGCACCGTTCAGTGCCTGCACGTAATCCTGCAATTGGGTCGAGAAGCCATGGAAATCACCGAGCAGGGTTCCGGCGATGCGTTCAAACTGCTGGCTGTGACCACCAATTTCATTGCCGGCAATGGCCGCACGCGCCGACACATCATCAATGGTGCGGGCCAGATCATCGGACGATTGTTTCAGACCGTTTTCGAGGCGGTCAAAGGTCGATAGCGCAATGCTGATGACCTGATTGAGGTTGCTGGTGTTGCTCTCAAGCCGCGTCAACAAGGGGGCGGCCTCACCGCCCACAATCTGGCTGGTTTGTTGCAGCGCCACGCGCTGGCTTTCTAGACCCGACACAAGGCTGCGAATGCGATCTTCGTTGGCACCAAAAGCCCGCTCCACGGCAGACATTTCCTTGTGCACGATTTCTTCCAGTGCCGAAGCGCGCTGGTAGGCATGTTCCACGCCACCGACGAGCAGGTCCACTTCATTGCGCACGGCTTGTGCAATCGAGGTCAGATTTTCAGAGGCAATGTCGGTCGGGCGGACGAGGCGCAGGGCAGAATGCATCAGCACTTCCGAAACCATGCGCAGCTGCTGGGTGCGCCAGAGGAAATAGGCCATGACCCAGATGACGCCCACGGGCACAATCAACAGGGCAAGCGAGCGCATCACATCAGCCGAGGTTGGGGTTACATTGTTGGCAGGCGCAAACAGGGCGCTGGAGTTCACGAAGAACCAGCCGCCCACCCAAAGCAATGAAATGACGAATGCGCCGACATAGACAGCATAGGATGGCGGGCGGCGCAGCCTTGCCAGCATGGCAGCGGTGCCGGGATCGTTTTCATTGGCGGGGCGATTGCGCAGTGGCGTCCGTTCAGCTTCGGTCGCAATCTGCAAGGCAGGCGATCTGTCCTGGCGGTTCCGGTCTGTATTTCGAGTTGCCATACTGTTGTTTCGCACTTCTCACCATGGCGGTTGCCCGCCTGCCCAATCTTGCCCTTCAGACTGTGCCTTTGCCGAATAACCGACACAGGGGCCATCACAGTCTTCAAGCCTCAATCCATCATAGTAAACCAATGGAGTCCCAACTTGAACCGTTTTGGGGCGCTAAGCTGTGGGAAAATGAAAGTTTGGTTAAAATCAGTGATCAGATTGAATCGATTCAGGAAATTCAATTTTTTCCATGTTCTTTCAGGTCATTGCAGGCTTTTTCGGGCAGGAAGTCTGACGGGGCGATGAGGAAAAGATCGTGGTAAAGTCACAAAAGTTGCAGGTTGAGGCGCTTGTCTCACCCCAGAATTGCATCGTACTTGATGTCGCCTACCTGAATCACACCACCTTTGGCGATATCGCCCTGAGGACCGAAATCATCGGTTTGTTTCGTGCCCAAGTCAAAGCGGTGCGCACGCAATTGCTGCTGCCGGTTGATCACAAGGCATGGACCTATCTGACCCATACACTGAAAGGTGCTGCCGCCGCCGTAGGGGCAGGACAGCTTGCAGCCTTGGCCGATGTCTGGAGCCGCAACACGCCTCCCAAAACGCAATCAACCCGGATTGATTGTGAAACCCAACTGACCTTGGCCATGGCGCACTTCAACCGCATCGCTGACCAGTTCGACCTCTGACGGTTGCCTTGTCCGGGCGCTTCTCCTAAGAGGGCGCCAACAATTGCAACCGGATATTTATCGCATGGCCAAGATCACATTCATCCAGCACAACGGCGCAGAAATCGAAACCAAAGGCATCACCGGCATGACGGTGATGGAGACTGCTGTCAAAAACAATGTGCCGGGAATCGACGCCGATTGTGGCGGTGCCTGCGCTTGCGCCACCTGCCATGTTTACATTGAACCGGAATGGACTGGTAAACTCAGTGCCAAAAACCCGATGGAAGCCGACATGCTGGACTTCGCCTACGACGTCCGCGAAAACAGCCGCTTGTCCTGCCAGATCAAGGTGAGCGACGCGCTGGATGGTTTGCGCGTGAAGGTGCCGGAGAAACAGTTTTAGGACATGATTGGCCTGGATTGATTCACGCGTGCGATAAGGGACTGTTTGCTCTTTCTCGCAAACTGTCCCTGACTTTAAGTTCGGGGACAGCTTGCGAGAAAGAGCAAGCAGTCCCCTACTGCCTGTCCCTCGACGTTGCCACCTGCGCCCTGCGGTCGGGTCTTCCCAACAGTTTCCGCGATGCATCTCGTCGCTCATGCACGGCGGCGATGGCGAGGCCCATTGCCACTCCGGTTTCCACCAATATGGCTTCGGCCAATTGCAGGCTGGCTTCAATGGTTTCGGGCACGGCTTCGGTCACTCCCGCTTCATAAAGTTTCTGCGCGTGTCGTTCATCGCGGGCGCGGGCGATGATTTTGAGGTCCTGATATTCGCTCCTTACCAGTTTCAGGATCTGCTCGACGCGTGAGGGTGCATCCATGGTAACGGCCAAGGCTTTTGCGTCTTTCAATCCACAGGTTTCAAGAAAGGCCAGATTGGTGGCATCGCCGAAGTAGACCTTGTAGCCGTTTTTGCGCCCGCGCGTGACATTGTTCACATCGAAATCCAGTGCCACATAGGGGATGGCCTGTTCCGTCAACATATCCGCCACCAGTGTGCCCACACGGCCAAAGCCCGCGATGATGACGTGGGCATTTTGCTGTTCCGGCGGAGGTTCTATTTGATAGCCATGGCCGGGACGGTTTTTGTCCAGTGCCTGGCGCAGGGACTTCGCCATGCGTGACAGCAGCGGTATCAGCATCATGGTCAGCGTCACCAGAAGAAGTGTTGCAGCGGTTTCATTGCCCTTGAACAAACCCAGTGCAGTTGCCGATGCCAACAAAACGAAAGCAAACTCGCCGCCCGGCCCCAGCAGCATGGCCGCCTCCAGCATGGGGCGGTTGGGCAGCTTGAATATCTTTCCACAGAGTGTGAGCACTGCAAATTTGACGACGATCAATGCAAGGGCTGTGGCTGCGATTTTGAAAGGCGACTGCAACAGCAGGTTCAGATCGAGATTGAGGCCTACCATCAAAAAGAAAAATCCGAGCAGCAGGCCCTTGAAGGGTTCGATGATGGTTTCAATGGCGCGGCGGTATTCGGTTTCAGCCAAAACCAGACCTGCGATAAAGGCGCCTATGGCCATTGACAATCCGGCCAGCGTTGCCGCCGCTCCCGTGCCCACAGCGATGAACAATACCACCGCCAGAAACAGGTCAGGGCTTTTGGCCCGGGCCACAAGGCGCAACAATGGCGTCAAGGCGTAACGGCCCACGACAACAATCAACACCGCCGCCAACAGGGCCTGTCCCACGGCCCAAACCAAAGCAAGCCCGAGGTTAGCGCCCTCAGGTGCCGCCAGTGCCGTGACGATCAACAGCATGGGAATCACCGCCACGTCCTGCATCAGCAACACGGCAAAGCTGATGCGGCCTGCCTGCGACCCCAACCGCTTTTTGTCGGAGAACAACTGAATGACGATGGCGGTGGAGGAGAGCGCCAGGGCCATGCCGATGACGACAGCCTGTTTTGGTGCAAAACCCAAAAAATATGCACCGGGCGCCAACACGACGGTCGAAAGCACGACCTGCAACCCGCCCATGCCGAATACCAGTTTCCGCATGGTTTTCAGGCGCTCGAATGACAGTTCAAGTCCGATCAGGAACAGCAGGAACACTACGCCCAGTTCGGCCAGTGCGGATATGTTTTCGGGATCGCCGATGACGATCGCCTCGAAGGCCGGAAGGCGCGCCGCAAGCTGCCCAAGTATGCTGGGACTGAGGATGACGCCGACCAGCAGAAACGCCAGCACGCTGCTGATGCCAAGGCGCAGGAACAGCGGCACGACGAGCCCCGCGGCACCCAGGATGATCAGGAATTCCTTGTAATGCCCGAAGCTTTCGGCTGCCATGACGGTCGGCTCCCAGACCGCCAGTGTGTGGCATATGAGAGCGGATTGAAAGAGGGAGCCGATGTCATCGGGCCTCAGCCGGCGTTACGGACGCCCGCCGTGGG
>JAYUVC010000033.1:0-2805 GCA_043754325.1 Hyphomicrobiales bacterium | reverse complement strand
GAGCGTATCCTTAGTCCTCCCCCAGTTTCGGGGATGCGCGCATTTGTGGTGAGAGATCACAAGCGGAATTCCAGCGTCATCTGAGGTCTTGAGCGTTTCGTCGATACTGCTCAGCACATGATCCATCTCATCGCGCATATGCGTGGCATAGACACCACCCATGTCAGAGAAGACACGCGCCACACTTGCCACTTCATCGCGATCAGCCCCCGCATTTGTTGGATAGAAAAGTCCGGTTGAAAAGCCGGTAGCGCCGTTCTCCATCGCCTCCCTGGACAGCGCCTGCATTTCAGCAACTTCAAGAGGCGAGGCTTTGGCGGCAATGTCCTTCATGGTTCGAAGCCGAAGTGCTGAATGACCGACGAGTGCAGCAACATTGACCGCCGGTTTCCGCCGCGTCAGAGCCTCGACATAGGCGGCAAATGACGGAAACTCATAGGCTTCTCTGCCGCCCAGAAGATTCATCGGGGCAGGCGGAACACCATCGAACGTCACAGGGGCAAGAGAAATTCCGCAATTTCCGACGATGACAGTGGTAACACCTTGGCTGATTTTCGGCAACATCTCAGGGGCGTCGAGAACAATTCGGTCATCATGGGTGTGCGCATCAATGAAGCCAGGTGCAATAGCATATCCATCCATGTCCTGAACCAAACTGCCAACAAGCGTATGCTGCGAATCTTCGGCAACAACCGCTGAAATTCTGTCACCCGTGACAGCAATCGCACCCCGCCATGGCGCGCGACCGCAACCATCATAAATAGTCAGTTGGCGAAGGACAATGTCGGCAGATTTTGGCATGCTCATTCCTCCGGTTGTGTTCCGTTCATCAGGGGTGCGGGGTCTGCCGCAGGTGCAGGTATTGCAATGCCGATACGGGCGACGGTGTATCTGACGCGACGCAACGTATTCACGGCTTTCTTGCCAAGCTTGATGGCTACCCCGGCCGCCAGTGTATCGATGACAGCGAGATGGGCATATCGCGATGGCGTTGGCAACAATACACTGTCACTCTCTGGAATGACGATTGGAACAACCAGACTTGCAGCTGAGGCAAGGGGTGTTTGGGGCCGGGTCAACGCAATGGTAGGCGCTCCGAATGATCTTGCGATTTCGACAGCTTCCACAACAGGTTTGGAACGGCCACTGTTGGAAATGGCCAAGACGCAACAGGTTTCATCTAGTGTCGCTGCAGACATGCGTTGCTGGTGGCCATCAACATAGGCACAAACAGCTATGCCGAGGCGAAAGAACCGCAGTTTTGCATCTTCGACAATGGCAGCCGAACCTCCGCCCTGACCGTAGACATCGAGTCGTTTGCAGCTGGCAATGGCATTGATGGCCTGTGAAAGTGTTTGTGTATCGAGCTGGTCCAGACATTCCCGTATGGCACTTGTGGCCCGTTTCGCCGTCATGTGGGCAAGATTGGCAGTATCACCACTGATGGAACGTTCATAGTTCAGGTAGGCAGAAGCGACAGTCATGGTTGTGGCAAGGCTCAACTTGAAGTCAGCATAAGACTTGCAGCCAAGGGCAACGCAGAAGCGGGTCACAGTGGGTTGGCTGACGCGCGCACGAGCCGCAAGTTCCGCAATTGTCATGCGCGTCGCTGCTTCGAAGTTTGATCTCACGATCATTGCAATGCGTAGTTCGGACGGTGTCAGCCGTTCTTCGGCGCGCTCCAACCTCGACACGAGGTCAAGCGGCGGCGGCCGCCGTTCTTTGGACGACTTGCTTCCCCTGGTTTTTGAATTTGTACTCTTCACACCAACGACCGGTCCCTTGTTCTGAAATAAAATTACATAGTCAATGATCGTTTGCAACCAGCAAGAGTCAGTTCAAAAAGGCTGGACTTCTTTCGCGGTTTCCTGAAAACCACGTAAATACGGGAATTCTGTTGATTGGCGCACCAACCAGAAAAATTTGTGTTGCCATCCCTGAAATCTTGTTTCATGATTTCTGTCAGGGATTGTCGCGTTGGCGTTCTGCGATATTGCTGTCGTGACTATGCTTGGTTGCTCAGGATTGCGAGAAGTGAGGCTGCGCTGACATGAATTCCGTTGCAAGGAAAGCGACCGGATTACAGGCTGGGAATGTCAAAATGGCAATCTCTGACGCCAGCAAATATTATGAAACGCGCACCGGCCACGTCCACGCCTTGGACAATGTTTCCCTTGATGTCCGGGAAGGTGAATTTCTCTGTATCCTCGGGCCGTCGGGCTGCGGAAAGACCACACTTCTCTGGTCTATGGCCGGCCTTCATTCGCTCTCGAGTGGCACAATAAAATTGGGCAACGAAGTTATCAGCAAGCCGCACGCGGAGATCGGCATGATTTTTCAGGATGCCAATCTGCTGCCCTGGAGGACTTTGCAAAAAAACATAGAGCTCCCTTTCGAAATCAAAAGGACTGCGCCAGAGCGGGAGCGCATCAATAAACTGTTGAAGCGTGTGGGACTGGAAGGCTTCGAGACGAAGATGCCGCGCGAATTGTCGGGTGGCATGCAGCAGCGCGCCTCGATCGTGCGGAGTCTTTCTGTCGATCCTGCAGTGCTGCTGATGGATGAGCCATTTGGTGCCCTTGACGCCTTCACCCGTGATGAAATGAACCTGCTCATTCAGGAAATTTGGATGGAAACCAGGAAGACCATAGCTTTTGTCACGCATTCAATCACCGAAGCGATCTTTCTGGCTGACCGTGTGGCGGTGATGTCCGCACGTCCTGGCCGAATTGCTGAGATCTACGATGTGGATATTCCGCGGCCGCGGTCAGTGGACATCCAAACCCGACCGGAGTTCATCGAACG
>JAYUVC010000032.1:0-2561 GCA_043754325.1 Hyphomicrobiales bacterium | reverse complement strand
GCCTTACTGTTTTGGAACCGGATGAAGGTGAAGCCAAACGCATTGCCCGTGAAGTGGACCGGGTGCCGAGGCCTGATATTGTTGACCGCAATGGCGTGGTGCTAGCGACTGATGTTTCTGTCGCATCACTTTTTGCCGACCCCCGTAAAATCATCGACATGGAAGAAGCAGTTGAGCTGATTTCGACCACGCTCCCCGATGTTGATGCTGCTGATCTCCGCAAGAAACTCACCGCACCGGGCCGCGCCTTTGTCTGGATCAAACGTCAAGTCAGCCCCGAGGAACGCGACGCGGTTTATAATCTCGGCATCCCCGGCGTGGCTTTCGTGAACGAGCGGAAACGCGTCTACCCGCAAGGCCGCCTTGCAGCCCACACCGTTGGCTATGTTGACGTTGATACCAAAGGCATCGCAGGCATCGAAAAATATCTCGACAATGCGGGTGCCATCTATACCGCTTCATTGGCCGAACCCGGTCGCCCCATGTCAGCGCCAGCCCAACTGGCCATGGACGTGCAAGTGCAGCACGTTGTCGTTGATGAAGTTTCAAAGGCGATTACAAAATTCAAAGCTATCGCTGGTGGTGGCATTGTCATGGACATCCACACAGGCGAAGTCATCGCACTGGTGTCTTTGCCCGATTTCAATCCGAACGCCGAGTCAAAAAACTTTGGCAAGGACCAGCAGAACCGCATGCTGTCTGGAGTCTATGAATTGGGCTCGGTCATCAAAGCCGTGACCTTTGCCATGGCTTTCGACTATGGCACCATCACCATGAAATCCAGATATGACGCGCGTTTCCCGCTGGTCATTGGCAGTGCCCGCATTAGCGATTTTCATGCTCAGCGCAGGGTGCTGACAGTACCTGAGATTTTTACGAATTCCTCGAACATCGGCACCGCCAAAATGGCTCTCGACGTTGGCATTGAGCGACATAAGGCATTTCTGGAAAAAGTAGGCCTGCTTGATCGCCTTCTCACTGAAGTTCCGGAAACGGCCAAACCATTGTTGCCCAAACGCTGGGGCAAACTGGTCTCGGCAACGGCTTCTTTCGGCCATGGTTTTGCCGTGCAACCTTTGCAAGGCTTGTCCGTGGTCACAGGCATTTTGAACGACGGCAACATGGTGCCGCCGACATTCATGATGCGCTCAAAAGAAGAAGCGGATGTGCTGGGAAAGCAAATTGTGAAACCAAATGTTTCAAAAGATATGCAAACGCTGTTTCGGTTGAACGCAGTCGAGGGCACCGCCAGCAAAGCTGACGTGCCGGGGTATCGTGTCGGCGGTAAAACCGGTACCGCTGAAAAAGTTGTACACGGCCGCTATTCCAAGGATGCCAGACTAGCATCTTTCATCGGAGCCTTCCCGATGGATAACCCACACTATGCCATTCTCATCATGTTAGACGAACCGAAGGCCACGCCTGAAACCTACGGCTTTGCCACTTCCGGCTGGAACGCCGTTCCAACTGCGGCAAATATTATTGCACGTATCGCCCCCATATTGGGCGTCGAACCAAAGTTGACCGAAGCTGACAAAGTGAAGTTGGAAAAATCACGCAAGGCGAAGAAGGGCTGACCATGGGGCAAAGCCTTTCCAGACTGATCTTGAATGATGGCGACGTGCCGCACGATGCAGCGTCAGCCTGCGTCACCGGCCTGACCGCCGACAGCCGCGACGTGGCTCCCGGTTTTTTGTTCGCAGCTTTGCCGGGAACGAAAGTCGACGGCACAGCCTTTCTTGAAGTTGCAAAAGCCAAGGGAGCGATTGCCGCCATCGTACCGTTTTCAACGGGCGATGTGACCGGCCTGCCATTGATCCGCACAGAAAATCCGCGTCGATTGTTGGCCCTTGCAGCGGCGCGCTTTTATGACGATCAACCCGATACGATTGTTGCCGTCACCGGCACCAACGGTAAAACTTCGGTGACCGTTTTCGTGCGCCAGATTTGGGCAGCGATGGGCTTTCGCGCCGCAAGCCTTGGCACCATCGGCATTGTTGGTCCTGATGGTGCAACAGCTCTCGCCCACACCACGCCAGACCCGGTGAAGTTACAAGAAGCCGTTGCGGGTCTTGCTGATCAGCGCGTCGAGCACCTTGCGATTGAGGCCTCAAGCCACGGCCTTGTGCAACATCGTCTCGATGGATTGCACATCTCAGCCGCCGCGTTCACCAACTTCACCCGCGATCATCTCGACTATCACAAAACCCTCGAAGACTACTTCGACGCCAAGATGTTTCTGTTCGAAAACCTGCTGGCACCGGGCTCTCCAGCAGTGATCAACGCCGATATGTCGGAAGCTGCAGATGTTATCCGGCGCTGCAAGGCGCGTGGACTGGTGCCCTACACAGTTGGCGAAACCGGCGATACCATCCGCATCATCGCGACCCTGCAAACTGATAGCGGACAACTGCTCACGCTTCGAATGGCAGACGGAACCTTTGAAGTGCCCTTGCCACTGGTCGGAGATTTCCAGGCATCCAATGCTGTAGTGGCCGCTGGTCTTGTGCTTGCAACGGGCGGAGAGGCCTCACAGGTCCGCCATGCGCTGGCTTCACTAA
>JAYUVC010000031.1:0-6996 GCA_043754325.1 Hyphomicrobiales bacterium | reverse complement strand
CCGACCAGTTGCCGGATCAGGGATTGCCAGTCGCCACGGGAGCGGTGCTTGCCGCTGGCGAAGGCTTTTGATTTGTCGTGGCCCAATTGCGTGGCCTTGTCGTTGGCCTTGCCTGTCAACACATCGACGACATGAATGGAGCCGAAGCGGTCACCTGTGGCGTGGATGGCGTTGAAGATGAGTTTGGCTTCGGGGGTGCCGTCAATCTTGTCGGCGGGGTCGAGGCAGACATCGCAGTTGCCGCAGGGCTCGGAAAATTCGCCGAAGTAGCCAAGCAGGATTTGACGTCGGCAGTCGGGGGCTTCGCAATAGGACACAAGCGCGTCCATGCGCTTGTGTTCGCGGCGGGTGCGTTCGAGGCCTCCACCTTCCTGGTCAATGAACTTTCGGCGCATGATGATGTCTTGCAGGCCAAACAGCATGTGGGCATCGGCTTCCAGACCATCACGACCGGCGCGACCGATTTCCTGGTAATAGGCGTCGAGGGTTCCGGGGAGATCAGCGTGGAAAACGTAGCGCACGTCGGGCTTGTCGATGCCCATGCCAAAGGCGATTGTTGCCACGACGATGATACCTTTTTCGGTCATGAAACGGTCTTGCGCGTCGGAACGTTTTACGGGTGACAGGCCTGCGTGATAGGCCACGGCGGCATAGCCTTTGCCTTGCAGCATGACGGAGGTTTCATCCACGCTGCGGCGGGACAGGCAATAGACAATGCCGCTTTCGCCTTTGCGGTCTTCGAGGAATTCGAGGAGTTGTTTCGCCGTGTTGTTTTTGGGCTTTACCGTGAGGCGGATATTTGGGCGGTCAAAGCCTGCGACAAACTCCTGTACTCGGCCGCCGAAAAGTTTTGCGGTAATGTCCTTGCGGGTCACTTCATCGGCGGTGGCTGTAAATGCGCCGATGGGGGTGTTGGGGAATGCCGTGCGGAGGTTTTGCAGCGCGTCGTATTCCGGCCGGAAGGATGCACCCCATTGTGACATGCAGTGTACTTCGTCGACGGCGATCAAGGTGACGTCGAGGCGCTGCAGGGCGGAGATCATGCGCTCGGTCATCAGGCGTTCGGGGGCGAGGTAGAGAATGCGGGTTTCGCCGGAAGCCACGCGCTTCCAGATATCGACGTTCGTATCTCGGTCGGCAGCGGAGTTGATGGTTTCTGCGGCCACACCTGCAAGCTTCAGGGCGGCGACCTGGTCCTGCATCAGGGCGACGAGGGGCGACACCACGATGGCGAGGCCGCCGCGTGCGATGGCAGGCACTTGGTAGCACAAAGATTTTCCCGCACCCGTTGGCATGACGGCGAGGACGTGTTTGCCTGCCAACATCGCATCAACGATTTCCTCCTGGCCGGGGCGGAAGCTTTCATAGCCGAAGATGTCGCGCAGCACTTTGTGCGTGGCGGAAAGGTGGGTGTGATCCAATCAGGCGGCTTTCAGGTCAGTGCCTTTGAAGTCCGTACCGGTGTAGAGGATTTTCAAATTGCGGGTTTTGGCGAAGGCATAGCTCATGCAGTCCGCGAGGTTGAGAGCGGTTTTGGCGTTGCGTCCTTCGCCGTATCTGTCGAAGGCGAGGACGGCGGCGACTGCAACTTCGTCGGTGAAGGGAAGCACCGAAACATTTGTCCGTTGCATCAAAGCATCAAACTCTTCGTTGACTTCGGTTGCTGGCAATCCTCGTCTTGAGGCCACAACCATGCAGGCTTCCAATCTGACGTGACTTCCAGTTACGCAAGGCCCTGCTTTTGCAATTGTGGCAGTCAGACTCTTTGAGCTTGGTTCGTCGAGCATCATGGCGACGACAGCTGATGTTTCGATGAAGATCATTCATGGCCCCACATGCGATCAATCTCTTCTTTCGTCATCATGTGGCCGCCGGGTTTTTCCTTGCTCTTCAAACGATCTGCAATTTCCTTGACCCGCTCATAGAGCGGGCGCGTGTCGGCCTCAGCTTCCACCTTTAGTTCTTTTTCCAACGCTTTCTCGATAACATCGGTCATCGTTGTTTTGCGCTTGATTGCAAGGGTGCGTGCCATTTCTTCCACGCTGGGCTTCCGAATGCTAAGTGCCATGAGTGTTCTCCTTATATTCTGTATATACATGCAGGCGATTATTGTAAATACATTTCGTGAAGCTGATATATCTGAAAGTAGGTTTCCCACCCCCCTCACATCACCCCTTTTGACCTTCACATGATTTGTGCTAGGAAGCGATCAGCTTGAGGGGGCCAGCGGGAGCAATATCCGCCATGGTCTAGCAGGGCGTCACTAGGACCGTTTTTAAGGATTAACACATGAGCGATATCGCTGAGCGCGTGAAGAAGATCGTTGTCGAGCACTTGAGTGTAGACGGCGACAAGGTGAAGACAGAAGCAAGCTTCATCGACGATCTGGGCGCTGACAGCCTTGACACCGTTGAACTCGTGATGGCTTTCGAGGAAGAATTCGGAATTGAAATTCCGGATGACGCCGCAGAAACCATTCAGACGGTGGGCGACGCCGTGAAGTTCATCGAAAAGGCACAGGCCTGATTGTTCGGTGCGCCTGCGGTCTGGTGGGCGTGCTGAAAGAGTTTGCGCGGGGTACGCAAGGTTCAAGACCTGTGCGGCCCCGCGTTTTCATGTAAATTTGCAATTCACTGATTTAATGGAATGAGGCCCGTCATGCGTCGTGTTGTTGTCACCGGAATGGGAATTGTATCGCCGCTGGGTACGGGCATTGAGGCCACGTGGAGCCGCATGATTGCGGGCGAATCCGGGGCCGGACCCATCACACGCTTTGATGCGTCTGACTTGCCCACACGCATTGCATTCGAGGTGAAAGAGGGTGACGGCAGCAATGGCACGTTGAACCGCAATGACTGGATCGATTCGAAAGACCAGCGCCGCTACGATGACTTCATCCAGTTCGCGCTGATTGCCGCCAAACAGGCGATGAAGGATTCAGGTTACGAGGCCAAGACCGAGGATGAGAAATATCGCTCGGGCGTTCTTGTCGGCTCCGGCATTGGCGGATTGACCGGCATTCAGGACACCACCTTGCTGATGCAGGAAAAAGGGCCGCGGCGGATTTCGCCATTCTTCATTCCGGGTTCGCTGATCAATCTGGCGTCGGGTTTGATTTCCATCAACTTTGGTTTGAAGGGGCCGAACCATGCCGTGGTTACGGCGTGCGCCACGGGTACCCATGCCATTGGTGATGCAGCCCGTATCATCGCCATGGATGATGCTGATGTGATGGTGGCAGGCGGGGCCGAATCGGCCATCTGCCGCATTGGCATTGCGGGCTTTATCGCCTGCAAGGCGCTGTCGTCCGCCTTTAACGACACGCCGGAAAAAGCTTCGCGCCCCTATGACAAGGGCCGTGACGGGTTTGTGATGGGAGAGGGTGCCGGCATTCTGGTGCTTGAAGAACTGGAACATGCAAAAGCGCGTGGGGCTAAAATTTATGGCGAGATCATTGGCTATGGCATGTCGGGTGATGCTTATCACATCACCGCACCGTCGGAAGATGGGGATGGGGCTTATCGCTGCATGAAGGCCGCCTTGAAGCGGGCCGGGATTTCTGCGGGCGAGATTGACTATATCAATGCCCATGGCACGTCGACGCCGCTGGGGGATGAGATTGAATTGCGGGCGATTGAGCGGCTGACCGGCAATGCTGCTGCCAACATGGCGATGTCTTCGACCAAATCTGCTGTCGGGCATTTGCTGGGGGCTGCGGGAGCGGTGGAAGCGGTGTTCTCATTGCTGGCCATGCGTGACAATATTTGTCCGCCCACGCTTAACCTCGACAACCCATCGGTTGAAACGGCGATTGATCTCGTTCCACATGTGGCGAAGAAAAAACAGATCGATACAGTCCTGTCGAATTCATTCGGGTTTGGGGGCACCAATGCGTCCTTGATCATGCGCCGTTACGCGGGGTAAGCTGCAAGCTTCAGGGGGACCAAGGTTTGAGTAACGACAACCAGTTTGAACGCGTGCCGGATGCTGTGGTTTCCAAAAATCGCGGGAGTGTGTTTGCGCGGGTTATTGGTTCGCTTGTTGGCTGGAGCATGTTCTTTGCCATTGTCATTGGTGCTGTGGCCTTCTGGGCGTGGGGGGTGTTCACCACTGAAGGCCCGCTGACCGAGGCCAAAGTGATCACGTTGAAGGACGGGGCAAGCCGCACCGAGATTGCCCAAACACTTCAAGACGCAGGCATCATCAGTGACTCCCGCGTGATGAGTGCGGCCAGCCTCATCAACAGTATCCGGGGAGGCACGCTGAAGCCCGGCGAATATGAGTTTCAGCCCGGAGCGCCAATGGCCGGGGTGTTGAATGCCATTTCAACAGGGCGCACGCTGGCGTATAAATTGACCATTCCTGAGGGGTGGACATCACAAATGGCGCTCGCGCGCGTGAACAGCAATGAGGTGCTGACGGGTCCGCCGGTTGACGCTGTGCCGGAAGGTGCGCTGATTGCCGATACGCAGGTGTTCCGCCGTGGCATGAGCCGTGCAAAACTTGTCGAGGACATGCAGGCGCACCAGTCGCAGTTGATCGACGAGGTGTGGGCGAAACATGCAGCTGATTCAATTTTAAAATCCAAAGAGGAGATGGTGACGCTGGCCTCCATCGTGGAAAAGGAAACCGGAAAGCCAGACGAGCGTCCGCGCGTTGCCGCCGTGTTCCTGAACCGTCTCAGGAAGGGCATGCGGCTGCAATCTGACCCCACAATTATTTACGGGATTGTAGGGGGTGCAGGCAAACTTGAAAGGTCACTGACGCGGGCCGATATTGCCACGCAGACGCTGTATAACACTTATCAAATTGATGGCTTGCCGCCCGGCCCCATTGCGGTTCCAGGGCGCGCCTCCATGGAAGCCGTTGTGGCACCCGCTGTGACGCAGGATCTTTATTTTGTGGCAGACGGCACGGGTGGGCATGCTTTTGCAGCGACCCTTGAAGCCCATAATGACAATGTGAAGAGATGGCGTGCAGGCCAGAAGAATGGCATTCAGCTGCCGGGGGAGGAGCCCGCTGTTGCGCCGGCCCCGACAACAGAGGTGGAACAAACGCCTTTGCCCGATGTGACAACGCCACTTGCGGAACCTGCTGATGACCAGTTGGTTGATGAAGCCGCCAAGACTGCTGAAAAAGTGCAAACCGTTCCGGTTCCTGTTGATGGTGATGGTGCGGCCCAACCCGCCGAAGCTGCACCCAAGCCCGCTCAACCGCCGCCATTGCCGGTGCAGAAGAAGGCAAAGCCTGTTGTGGTTGCAAGTGCCACCGAGCCTGCCAAGGTGGTGCTGAAACCGGGCAGCGTGGTCAAAATAGGTGACAAGCTGGTGCCCATTCCCCGGTTGAAAATCGCCAGGCCCTGATTGCTGCCCCTTGTTGCGCTGGCATTGCGGGCGCTAAACCAACAGAATTCCAATGATTCCGGTTGTCATGACAAAATCCTTATCCACACTTACCAGCATGACGGGCTTTGCCCGCACCACCGGCACTTGGCGGGATTTGAGCTGGGTTTGGGAAATCAAGAGTGTGAATGGCAAGGCGCTGGATTTGCGCTTTCGCTTGCCTGCCGGATATGATGCCGTGGAAAATGCTGCCCGCGCTCTTGCGGCACCCCATGTGAAACGTGGCAATTTGCAGATCAATCTGGCGGTGCAGGGTGGTGCGGCGTCAAACAGTCTCAGAATCAACACGGTGCTGCTGGACCAGTTGGTGGCAGTGGCAGAAAGCTTGCGGGACCGCATGGGGTCGGCGCCGATACAGGCGGAAAACCTGCTGGCGTTGCGCGGGGTGCTGGAGGCGGATGAAGCAGTGTTGTCGGAAGAGGACACCAAAGAGCGGGACGCCGCAGTGTTGGTGTCTTTCGAAACTGCTGTTTCCGCACTTGCACAATCCCGCAGGGACGAGGGGGCTCGGCTTGCTGCGGTTTTGGGATCGCAACTTTCCCGCATCGCAGAACTTACAGATGCAGCGCGTGCCAACCCCAGCCGCAGTGTTGACGCGATACGTCAGCGCATGGCCGAACAGGTCGCACGCTTGCTTGAACAGTCGGATATTTTTGATCCGCAGCGGCTGCACCAGGAAGCCATCGTGATGGCAACGCGGGCTGACATTCAGGAGGAGCTGGATCGTTTGGCATCGCATCTTGCTGCAGCTCATGTGTTGATGGGTGCTCGCGAGCCTGTGGGGCGGAAATTTGACTTTCTGACACAGGAGTTCAATCGTGAAGCCAATACGCTGTGTTCCAAAGCCAATGATCCGTCGCTGACGAATATCGGGCTTGATCTCAAAACCACCATCGACCAGCTGCGCGAGCAGGTCCAGAACATCGAATGAGCTGATCATGCCCGGATCCGAACGCAAACTGGTTTCTGTCTCCCGGCGCGGGTTGTTGTTTGTCATGTCGTCACCGTCAGGTGCCGGCAAAACCACGCTGTCGCGAAAGCTGCTGGAAGCCGACAAAAATATTTCGTTGTCGGTATCGGTGACGACACGCAAACCGCGTGCAGGTGAAGTGGACGGGAAAGACTATCATTTCATTTCCGCAGCAAAGTTCGATGACATGGTGGGCAAGGGCGAATTGCTCGAATGGGCCACGGTGTTTGGCAATTCTTATGGCACGCCGAAAAAGCCTGTTGAAGATGCACTGCTTGTGGGCCGCGATGTGTTGTTTGACATTGACTGGCAGGGCACGCAGCAAATGGCACAGGCCATGCCTGAGGATTTGGTGCGGTTGTTCATTCTGCCGCCGACGCCTGATGCGCTGCGCACGCGGTTGATCAACCGGGCGCAGGACTCGTCGGCCGTGATTGCCAAGCGCATGGCAGAAGCGGCGCATGAAATCAGCCACTGGCCGGAATATGATTATGTGATTGTGAATGACTCGGTGAATGCCGCGCATGAGCAGGTGATGTCGATTTTGATTGCGGAGCGCTTGCGAAGGCGGCGGCAATTGGGGCTGACGGAATTTGTGCGGGAGTTGACGAAAGAGTTGTGAGG
>JAYUVC010000030.1:0-19681 GCA_043754325.1 Hyphomicrobiales bacterium | reverse complement strand
ACCTGCGGAGAAGCGACTGGTGGTGAGACCTCCCTCCGTGTTTGATTGTTGGCGCGGTTGTGAGACGAGTCGCTTCTCCTCTGGAGAAGCTGCCCGAAGGGCTGATGAGGTCCCTTCATGACCAAAAAACCCCTCAACATCGGCATGGTGGGCTACGGCTTCATGGGGCGCACCCATTCCAATGCCTTCGCGCAAGCCGGGCACTTTTTTGACCTTAAACACCAGCCCGTATTGAAAGCCGCTTGCGCCCGCGATGCTGGCAAACTCAAAGCCTTTGCGGACCAATGGGGCTACCAATCCGTCGAAACCGATTGGCGCAAACTTGTTGAGCGCAAGGATATCGACGTGATTGATATCGCGGCCTCGAACGACATGCACCACGACATTGCCATCGCCGCTGCTCAAAACGGCAAGATGGTGATGTGCGAAAAACCATTGGGCCGCAACGCCAAAGAGTCAGCTGAAATGGTTGAAGCGGTCGAGAAGGCGGGCGTGGCCAATATGGTCTGGTACAATTACCGCCGCATTCCCGCTGTGACGTTAGCCAAGCAACTCATCGACGAAGGCCGCTTGGGCAAAATTTTCCACTACCGCGCCAAGTTTCTGCAAGACTGGACCATCTCGGCCGACCTCCCCCAGGGTGGCCAGGGCCTGTGGCGACTTGACGTGGGCATTGCAGGCTCCGGCGTAACCGGAGACCTGCTGGCCCACTGCATCGACACCGCCATGTGGCTGAACGGCCCCATCGACAAGGTGGTGGGCATGACGGAAACCTTCATCAAGGAACGTCATCACAATTTGACGGGCAAAACCGAAAAAGTGGGCATTGACGATGCGTCGCTGTTCCTGGCGCGGTTTGAAAACGGTTCCCTCGCCAATTTTGAAGCAACGCGATACGCTCGGGGCCACAAGGCGCTTTACACCTTGGAAATCAACGGCGAGAAAGCCTCAATCTCCTGGGATTTGCACGACCTGCACCGCTTGCAATATTTCGACCACCGCGACGAAGGCCGCACCCGTGGCTGGCGCAATGTGCACATCACCGATGGAGACCACCCCTATATGGCGAAGTGGTGGGTGCCAGGATTGCAGATCGGCTATGAGCATTCCTTTATTCATCAGGCAGCTGACTTTATCGAGGGCATTGAAAACAGCAAACCCGCAAGCCCTACGTTTCGTGATGCATTGGCAACCGATCTCGTCACCGATGCTGTTTTGAAGTCAGCCCGCAATGGTGTCTGGGAGAACGCCCGATGATTGGGCAAAGGGCGCAAATTAAATTTGCTGAAAATGCACTGAAAAGCAGTGTCGCATCTTGCAACATGCGCAAACTGCGGTAGTCTCGCTAAAAAACAAGATCTTGAAATTGGGAAGTGTGTTGAATGCCTTCGAGTGAAGTTCCAGCGTTACGATTGACCAACGCGGCCAAATCATACGGTCGTGTGCGGGCATTGGAAGACATGAGCTTCACCGTGCCGGAAGGCCGTTTCTTCGTGCTGTTCGGACCAAGTTCGGTGGGCAAGACCACAACCCTCCGCATGATTGCAGGTCTGGTTCCGCCCGACTCTGGCCGTGTTGAAATATTCGGCAAGGACGTGACCCATGCACCGATTGCCGGGCGTGGCGTATCAATGGTTTTTCAGTCTTTTGCACTTTATCCGCATCTCACGGTCTACGAAAACCTTGCTTATCCCTTGCGTGAAGAAAAAGTTCCGGAAAGCGAAATCAAAAGGCGCGTCGATGAAACGGCAGCCTCGCTGAAACTGACGCCGCATCTTGCACGAAAACCTGGCACCTTGTCCGGCGGTGAACAGCAGCGTGTGGCCCTGGGACGTTCGCTGATACGCCGTCCGAAAATCCTGTTGCTCGATGAACCATTGACAAATCTTGATGCCAAATTGCGCCACGATATGCGGGCCGAACTCAAACGCCTGCACCGCCAATTCGGCATGACCATTGTCTATGCCACACCAGACGAACTCGAAGCGCTTTCCATGGGCGAAGAAATCGCTGTCATGAAAGACGGCGCCGTTGTGCAATTGGGCACGCCGGACGAACTCTATGAAAATCCCTGCAACACTTATGTGGCCAGCAAAATCGGTTCACCCCACATGAACATGCTGGACGCTGTCGTCTCGTCTGACGGCAAATCCATTGAGACGGCCTTGGGACGCATGGCAATGCCCAGCTCCTTTACATCTGATGCAGGCACAAAAGCTTTGCTCGGCATCAGGCCAAGCGACATTGCCATTGCGATCAAGGGTGGCATTGCATCGCGCGTTCACATGCTCGAACCTTTGGGCGATGTGACTGTGGTGTCGGTTGAAACCAATGGCAATACCCTGCGCTTGATGCTTCCGGAGTCCCGCGCGCTGGGCCTGAAACCAGGCGACCCGACTTCAATTACGATTGATCCAACAAAAATTCACATCTTCCGCGCTGACAGCGGCGAGACCATTGGTCTGCGTTGAAACGTGCTTGAAGGAATACAAGAAACCAAAACGGTAACAACAGGGAGGAAACCTAATATGACCGTGATGACAAAAGTAAAAGGAATGGCCGTCGCTGCAGGATTTGCAGCCGCTTTGCTGACAGGAAGTGCCACAATGGCATTTGCCGGCGAAGTGACGCTGACCATGGCTGTGCCGGATTGGCCACCAACGCGCATCATGAAAAAGATGTTCGACGAACAATACAAGTCAAAGACCGGCAACACCGTGAAGCTCGAAGTGGACTTCATTCCGTGGCCAGACTTCTACACAAGAGTCAACGCCTCGCTGACATCGGGCGAACAGAAGTACAATTTCGCAGTGTCGGATTCGCAATGGCTGGGTGCCTTCGTTGAAGGCGGTTACTTCCGCAAGGTCAACGATTTGATTGATGCCGACCCTGAACTGAAAGCAACAATGGCCGACATGCATCCGGCACCGCTGAATGCCTATTCGACATACCCGAATTCGACGCCAAACTACTACGGCTTCCCGCAGTTTCCTGACGTGCTGGTGAACTTTGCCCGCAAGGACATTATCTGCGACGAAAGCGAACAAAAGGCCTTCATGGCAAAATACAACAAGAAGCTTGCCTGCACCGGCGAAGAACTTGATGCCATGACCTGGGATGACTTCAAGAATGTCGGCGAGTTCCTGAAGCGCAAGAAGGGCGAAATGCTGGCAGGCAAACCAGCCGAAGATGATTTCTACGGCATCGCCTTCCAGGCCGGCAAAGGCTACGACTTCTCGTCAATGCAGATCAACGGCTTCATCTGGCAAGCGGGTGGCGGCGTTTGGGATGAAACCAAGCAGCCAACCGGACAAGCCGAAGGCGTTGTGAACTCACCCGTCGCCGTCAAGGCGCTGGAAAAATACCTGAGCTTCATCGACCTGATGCCGCCGGTTGCCAAAACCGGCACCATGGACATTTTCAAGTCTGATGAATTGTTCCGTGAAGGCAAAGTGGCCATGAACATCGACTGGATTGGTTTGGGCGAAGCCTCGCTTGATCCAAAATCGTCGAAGGTTTCCGACAAGCTTGTCTTCGGCATGATGCCCGGCACCATGGGTGCAGATGGCAAAATGATCCGCTGGTCCAACATCGGCGGTCAGCCATTCGTGCTCACCACCTGGACCACGCCGGAACAACTGACCGAAGCCATGGGTTTTGTGAAGTGGTGGCTGTCTCCTGAAATTCAGCACCAGTTTGCGGCTTCAGGTGGCCAGTCTGCCATGAAGTCGGTGTTCACCGATCCAAAGTACGTGACCTATCGTCCGTGGAACCGGGCCTGGGCCGCATCGCTGGATTGGCAAAAAGACGTGTGGCACGTGCCACAGTTCTTTGAATTGCTGACCCAGCAACAAGACCAGTTCGACCTCGCCATTACCGGCAAGCAGGATGCAAAAACAACGCTCGATAACGTGGCGAAGTTCCAGCAGAACCTGCTGACGGAAGCAGGCTTGATCAAGTAAGGAAGAACCTCATCCGCCCTTCGGGCACCTTCTCCACGCGAAGAGGCGCGTGGAGAAGGGACAATGATGGATAATTTGTGAAACAGTCCCTTCTCCAGCCCTCTTGCTGGAGAAGGTGCCCGAAGGGTTCCGCAATTTAAGAAAATTGCTAGAGATGAGGTCCCTTCGTTCAAGCGAGATTCTACAACGCATGTCTGCAATACCACTCGACCAACCAGCACCACTCTTCACGGCCTCCGCCCACAACTGGAAACTCGCCATTCTCGTCGGGTTCGTCGTGTCGATTCTGGCTGCGTTGACGCTCCCGGCAAAAATCTCATTCTGGATTGTCGGTGCAATGGCGGCACTCGTCGCCGCAGCCTTCGTCGTCAACGCCTACCGCCGCAAATATTACGGCGGGCTTCTTGTGGCACCGGCCATTGCTGTGCTTTTTGTCATGAACATTTTTCCGCTGCTCTGGTCCTTGGGGCTATCGTTCTTTGCTTACCAGTCCAGCCAGCAAAGCATCCGCTTTGTGGGCCTTAACAATTACACCAAGATTCTCACCAATGATCTTGCGGCGCAAGCCAATTGGGATGCACTCACCAACACCGCCATGTTTGTGGTGTTGACAGTGACCGCACAAATGATCGTGGGCTTTCTCCTCGCACTTCTATTTGCGAAACAGTTTCCCCTGCGCAAATATTTGCTGATCCTTGTCTTGACCCCCATGATGCTGTCCGTCGTCGCATCGGGCGTATTCTTCACCTATTACTTCGATCCCACTTTCGGCATTGTCAGCTACGTCATGAAAAGCATCACGGGTGAACAGTTCATTTTGATGGACAACAAGGTGGGTGCCGTTGCAGGCATCGTCTTTGCCGATGCATGGATGTGGTCTCCCTTTGTCATGCTGCTGGTGTTGGCGGGGCTCGTGTCGGTGCCGAAATACTTGTACGAAGCAGCCGCCATCGACCGCGTCTCAAGCTGGCGGCGGTTTTGGAACATCACCTTCCCCTACATTCGCAGCCTCTTGATGCTGGCCCTGCTGTTTCGCACCATCGAAGCCTTCAAACTGGCGGACCTTGTGATTTTGCTCACCAAGGGCGGCAACGACACGCTGACAATTTCCTACCATCTCATCCGCATTGCCAATGAGCAAAACAAGACCAGCGAAGGTGCAGCCATTTCCTACGTCATGCTGTTCATGGTGATTGTGTTGACCAACCTCTATCTCTATCTCGCAAACCGCCGGAGCCAGTCCGCATGAACACGCTGATGGAAAAACTTGGATTCCGAAAAGCCTCAGGCGTTGGAGAAGCGGGTTGGGGGCACACACTGTTTGTGGCCGTCATTGCCTTCATTTATTTCCTACCGGTGTTGATGATCATCTTTACCAGCCTGAAACCCCAAACCGAAGCCCTGTCGGTTCCACCAACATTATCACCCACGTCATTCTTTGGCTTGATACCTGAACAATTCGTCTTCACACCAACACTGGAAAATTTTGGCTCGGTCTTCAACCGTTCCATGACCACAGGTGGTGCTGCCGAAAACACGGGCTTTGACCGTTTCTTCCTGAACTCGCTGGTCATCGCCACCATCTCTGTTTTGCTCGCCCTCATCATCGGCACCCTCGCGGCGTTCGGCTTTTCACGCTATCCACTGAAGGGCAATGACACCTATCTCTTCATCATTCTCACCACCCGCATGTTGCCCGCAATCGTCGTCATCATTCCTGTCATCCTCATGTTCCGCGTGGTGGGATTGTCAGGCTCCTACATTGGCATCATTCTGCTGTATACGGCCTTCAATCTCGCTTTCACCATCTGGATGATGAAGAGTTTCTTTGACGAATTGTCCCCGGATGTCGAAGATGCAGCCCGCATTGATGGCTCGTCGGACGCGCGCGTGTTCTTCAAGATATGCCTGCCGCAAGTCATGGCCGGTCTTGCCGCCACCTTTGTGTTCGGCATCATTCTGACGTGGAACGAATTCCTGTTTGCACTTCTGCTGACAGGCGTTGACACCCGCACCGTGCCAGTCGCCATGAACCAGGCCGTATCATCCGGCGGTCGCGGCACGGATTGGACGCTGCTCGCCTCCATCGAAACCCTGTTCCTCATCCCCGTTTTCCTTGTCACCTTCTTCCTGCAGGACCACCTGCTGCGCGGTGTGACCTTCGGTACTGTGAAAAAATAAATGTCCACCATTGATGTTCGCAAAGTCACCAAGAAGTTCGGCGATTTCGTTGCCGTGCGTGATGCCGATTTGAAAGTGGATGCAGGCGAAGTCGTCTGCCTGCTTGGCCCCTCAGGCTGCGGCAAAACCACAACACTCCGCATGATCGCTGGCCTCGAACGCGCCACCTCCGGTGAGGTGGTCATCGCGGGCCGCAACATGAATGAGCTGTCGCCAGAAAAGCGCGACATCGCCATGGTGTTCCAGTTTTACGCGCTCTATCCCGCTCTGACCGTCGGCCAGAATATCGCCATGCCGCTGCACTTCGAAAAGTTGTCGAAGGACGAGCAGGACAAGCGCATCATGAAAGTGGCGAAAATACTGGCATTGACCGATGTGCTGGACCGTCTGCCGGGGCAAGTGTCCGAAGGCGAGAAACAACGCATCGCCGTGGCCCGCGCAATCGTGCGTGATCCCAACTGTTTCCTCTTCGACGAACCCTTGTCACGCCTCGATGTGGAACTGCGCCATTCCATGCGCGGCCAGATCAAGGAAGTTTTGTCAGGCCTCTCGAAAGCCACAGTGATCGTCACCCACGACCAACTCGAAGCCCTCACCATGGCAGACCGCATCGCCATCATGCGTGATGGCATGATCGAGCAGGTGGGCACACCGCATGACGTGTTTGCCAGACCTGTGAATGTTTTCGTGGCCAGTTTCATTGGCACGCCGCAAATGAATCTGGTGGAAGCCAATCTGGATGGTTTCAAATCCGGCGAGGCCAGCATCAATCTCGGCGGCAATGCAATTCATCTGCGGGTAAACCCTGCGGCAGCCTCCCTTAAATCGCCGAAGATCACCTTGGGCATTCGCCCCCGCGCATTTACCGCGATGGACATCACCGCCAAGGACACATTGACCGCGCAGGCCGAATTGATCGAACCCATGGGTGCTGAAACCCTGATCCACGCCAGACTGAAAGGCGGCGGAGAAATCCGCGCCGTGGTGCCGCGGGAAAAGCGCGTCAAAGTGGGCGAAACCTTGCACCTCAAACTCGACGCCACTCAAACCCATGTCTTTGGTGAAGACGGAAAGGCTGTCCGCGCATGAGCAATCTCGAACCTACGGGCATGACAAACAAGCAAGCACTTCGCCTTGAATACTTCATCATCGGCCTTGGCATTCTCGCGTTGATCATGATCTTCCAACCTTTCAGCTTGCCGCTGTTTACGGTTGGTGCAATCGTCGTGGTCTTTGCGGGCCTCATCAACAACTTGCTGCCAATGGCCCAACCCGGTGTGCCAGCCCGCAGCGTTGTGACGATTGCGATGGTCGTCGCCATGATCTTCTGCATCGTGTTGCTGTTGTCGATTTTTTCGGCCTCGCTTTACGGCACCTTCTTTTTGAAACCACCCAACCCCGATACCGCCGCAGGCAAAGTGCAACTCGCGGCCACACCATGGTATCTGCACAGCTTCACGCTCAGCATTGCCGCGGTTGCCGCCGTGCTGGCGGGGTTGATCACGATGAGAAATCGTAAATGAGATTTGCAAACCGCCGCGCCGTCGTCACTGGCGGCATGTCCGGCATTGGTGAAGCCGTGGCCAAACGCATTGCTGCCGAGGGTGGCAAAGTTGTGGTGTGGGATGTGAATGGCGGCATCAGAACCGACATCTCGGACTATGCGTCAGTAGAAGCTGCGGTCGCTGAAACCGTCAGCCAAATTGGTGGCATTGATATCCTCGTCAACAGCGCAGGCATCACCGGCCCAACAGTTCCCGTCGATGGCTTTCCCATTGATGGCTGGATGAAGACCATGGCCGTCAACGTCAATGGCTGCTTCTTCACCAACCGCGCCGTGGTGCCGTTGATGATCGCGCAAAATTATGGCCGCATCGTCAACATTGCTTCGATTGCAGGCAAGGAAGGCAACCCCAATGCCTCAGCCTATTCAGCTTCGAAAGCTGCCGTGATCGGATTTACGAAGTCACTTGGCAAGGAACTGGCGAAAACCAATATCACTGTGAATGCCGTCACCCCAGCAGCAGTACGAACGCCTATCTTCGACCAGATGCCGCAAGAGCATATCGATTTCATGCTGGCGAAAATTCCAAAAGCCCGCTTTGGTACGGTGGAAGAGAACGCATCGCTGATTTGCTGGCTGGCCAGTGAAGAGTGTTCGTTCTCAACGGCGGCCGTGTTTGATATTTCAGGGGGCCGGGCCACGTATTGAGGAAGGTCCCCATCGCCCTTCCATCACTGCGCCGTAAAGCCGCCATCAATCAAAATATCCTGCCCCGTAATTAAATCCGAGGCGGATGACGACAAGAACAAAATCAGATCCGCCACCTCAGTGGTCTTGCCAAAGCGACCCAGCGGAATTTTTGCTTTCATCGGATCGCCCTTTTCGGGCTTGCCCCAGACCATTTCACCCATCGTAGTAAGGATCACAGTTGGGCACACAGTGTTGGACTGGATATTGTGCTTTGCCCATTCAATGGTCATCACCCGTGTCAACATGTTGAGACCACCTTTTGACGCGCCGTAACTTCCATGGTCGGCCAAAGCCATGATGCCGGATTGTGATGAGACGTTGATGATCTTGCCCATCTTTTGGCTGATCATGTTGGGCACCAGCGCCTGCGCCAGCAACATGGGAGCACGCAAGTTGACGTTGATGGTGGTGTCCCAGTTCTTCAAAGTGATATCAAGCAGCGGTTCGTTCAGCGCCACGCCCGCATTGTTCACCAGCACGTCAATGGTGCCGAAGGCTTTCAGCGCTTCTGCTGCGGCGTGTTGCGGGCCTTCGACGGTGCTCATATCTGCTTCAACTGTCACACAGCGGCGGCCTGCTTTGTTGATCAGTGTACTGACGGCTTCGAGCCCCGCCTTGTCGCGGCCAACGGCCACAATGTCGGCACCCGCATCGGCCAGAACCACGCAGGCTTCAAAGCCAATGCCTTTGGTGGCACCTGTGACCAGAATGCGCTTGCCTGTGAGGCTATGGCGATCAATCCAACTCGTCATGATGTTCTCCTGCTATCAAGTGCGATGATTTTTGAAAGGTTGGCGAAGTTGGCTGCGAACACATCGTCCGAGACGATGCGTTCATATTTGCCAGCATCTTCTGACGCTTCATCAAACGTCGCAGTCCACTCGGCAAAGGTCTGGCCGGACTGCGTGACCGGGTAAAGTCGCAGCGTGGCGACGTAGTTCTTGACCGGAAAGGCAGGCTTTTCGAAATTGTACGTGAAGGAGTAATTTGCATCATCCAGCGCCAGCAAGCGCTCCTTGATATGGCTGCCATCATGCAGGTGAAACGAACGGACGCAGCCCACCACGTCAGCAGCAAGACCGTTCTCGATTTCCGATTTCGCCACTGCTGGCGCCCAGCCGGGCAATCCGTTGAAATTGCGCACCAGACTCCAGACTGTCTTAACGGGCGCATTCAGAACGATCGACGCATAGGCGCGGGCCATCTACTTCGCCATGCCTTTGCGCATGTGTTTCAGGCCGAACTTGTACACCTCTTCCTTGTTCGGAAAGAAATCCCGCCACACCCGTGTGGCTGCCGCAAGGGCGGGAATAGCGCGGCCGAAGGCTTCGATGGTCATCCAGCCATCATACTTTGCGGACTTCAGGGCTTTATACGTGGCATCCCATGGCACTTGGCCCTTGCCCGGTGTGCCGCGATCATTTTCCGAAATGTGCACATGGATCAAATGGCGTTTGATGGTTTTGATGGCGGCCACGGGGTCCTTCTCCTCGATATTGGCGTGGAAGGTATCATACATGGCCTTGATATGGGGGTGGTCAACCTCGTCGAGATGGTCGGCCAATTGCGCCATGGTGTTGAGGAAATAGCATTCGAACCGATTGAGGGTTTCCACTGCAAGTCGCACGTTTTTCTTTGCGGCATAATCGCCCATGCCGCGGTGAAACGACAAGCCGTGTTTGCGTTCCTGCGCAGTAGCTCCAGTCCCGGAGAAATATCCAAGTTCGGAATGCATGGGACCTGCGAGAATGGTGGCACCCAAGGCCGCCGTGCAGTCCACCGCCCACTTGGCGCGTTCAACAGCGGCTTTTCGTTGGGCCTTGTCCGGCGACAGGGAGTTGTGCCCCGCACCCAGCACGCTGACGGCTGTGACGCCAAGTTCCAGTTTTTGCAGATGTTCGCCCAGCCGCGCGTAGTGATCAGGGGTGCCTTCAAACAGGGGGAGTTCAACGCCGTCATAGCCTGTTTTTTTCAGCGCCTTGAAGATCGGGAAATGCTGGTCTGTCACATGCCCGGTCCACAGCAACAGGTTAAATCCATACTTCATTTGCGACCCTCCAACTGTTATAACAGTCTTTCAAAATCGCAATGAAGTCAATCGCAGATCATGTGGAGAAGAACGATATGAACAAACCCGTACAGGCCGCCGCCTTCCACCGCATGCAACAGTTGATGACACCATCGCCAGTGCCGTCGATCTCCACGGAATTGCTGACAACAGCAGATGGCGAACTGAACCGCGAACTCAATGCGTTTCTGTTTGATCCGCCGTCCAATCCTGAATTGTTGAAAGGCAAGCGTATCGCCATTTGCTGTGCCAATGGAGTGGAGGAGGTAGAGATTTTGGGGGCTCACCACTGGCTCACTGAACATGGCGCGACTGTGCATGTGGTGTC
Organism: Hyphomicrobiales bacterium; assembly: GCA_043754325.1. Lineage (GTDB taxonomy): Bacteria > Pseudomonadota > Alphaproteobacteria > Rhizobiales > Aestuariivirgaceae > Aestuariivirga. The sequence continues at coordinate 8,888 of JAYUVC010000030.1, read as the reverse complement.
ACCACGTGTGGGTGAATTTCACCCCACACTTGGTCTGCGTTTTCCGCCGCAATGTGCAACGCACGTGCTGGCCATTCGCCTGATGGAAAATGCCGGCTGGATCAAGATCAACAAATACACCGACGAAGTGAAGGTGGCGGACTACGACGCGGTAATTTTGCCGGGCGGCTGCTGGAACCCCGATACGCTTCGCGCAGACAAGGATGCCGTTAAATTTGTGCGTGAACTCTACGAAGCGGGTAAGCCCACATGTGCCATTTGCCATGGCCAATGGGTGATGGTGAATGCGGGGATATTGAAGGGAAAGCGCGCAACGTCAGTCTGGAACATCATGCAGGATGTTGAAAATGCGGGGGCAACGGTGCTGGACGAGCCTTGTGTGGTTGACGGGAATTTGATCACCGCGCGGTTTCCGTATGATTTGCCACGGATGACGGCAGCGCTGGTGAAGCAGTTGTTAGGGTAGGTAGGGACCTCATCAGTCGCGTTGCGACAGCTTCTCCAAAGGAGAAGCGACGTGATGTGGGACCTCCCCCACTTATCAACGTGGCGGGAGGACTACGACCGTGTCGCTTCTCCCCTGGAGAAGCTGCCCGAAGGGCTGATGAGGTCCCTTTCCTACTCACGCCACGCCGCCACGTCGTAAGCACGCAAACTCGAACTGCCGAGTAGATAAGTCTTCGATGCATCCAACTCATAACTCTCCGGGCCATAGTTGAACGCAAACGTCACATCACCGCGCTTGCGCAGGCGGATGTGTGGTGGGAGTTTTGTGCGTTGCAGTTTGGCGCTTTCACAAAGTTTGGCGATCACAGCCTTCAGCAAATCCTCATCCGGCCAGCAGGCGAGATAGTGTCGTTGGTCTTTGGCGGTCAGCGCGGGTGAGCCGTTGTCGAAGCGCGCCAGAATTTCAGCGCTGGTTTCGATATGCTCCAGCCACTTTTCGGCCTTGCCTGCAACATCGCCGGTGACGCCGACTTGCAGCGAAGGGCGCATTGAAGAGACTTCAACCACACGCACACCCACAAGATCAGCCAAGGGTCCCGGTGGCAGGTTTTGCGGGATTGAGAAGTGTCGGGTTTTTGAGCCTGTGCGGGGTCCGAACAGCATTACTGCATTTGACTTTGCAAAGGCCGAAGCTGCCGCTTCGCTGATATGCGGCATGGTTGGCACCAGCACCAGTTTATAACCCGCAAGCGATGCACCGGGACGCAAAAAATCCACATCCAGCCCGCCACGCCGGACGGCTTCATACCAGCGAAACACAAGCTCATGATAACGGAAGTCCTTGCCTTGTGGCTGGATATGGGTGATCCAGTGTGCTTCGTAGTCATAGACGATGGCAACGGGCGCTTTTTCCGTTGCTGGCAGCGTGCCAATGCGCGCAATCTCCTCGCCACATTGTTTGGCCTCCAGTCCACCCGGAGACCATTCATGTTGCCCCGGCAGATTTAATCCCGCATGCATTTGCTCCTGTGCAGACACAGCCTGCCGCCAGCGGAAGTAACTGACAACCTCAGCCCCATGCGCCAGCGCTTCCCACGTCCAAAGGCGCACCATGCCGGGTTTGGGAATGGGGTTCCATGGGCCCCAGTTCACCGGCCCCGGTTGTTGCTCCATCACCCACCAACGGCCCTTGCCTACGGCGCGGTAAAGATCGTGATGGTATGGCGCAATGTCCGGGTGCGAGGTGTCAGACCAGCGGGCCTTTTCCTGTTCCGTTGGCAAAAACTGTTCGGCAAATCCGATGGGGTAAGAGTCCCATGTCGCCAAATCCAGATTGTCGCCTAGATCCCAATGGTCAAATTCATTGAAGAAGCCCATGAAATTATGCGTGACAAAGCGCCCGGGCGAATGCTTGCGGATGATGTCACATTGCATCTTGTCGTAGCCTGCAACCTGCGAGGATTGAAAGCGCCAGAAGTCCAGTTTCGCCGCAGGATTGGATTCGGTAACGGTCAGATTAGGCAGGCGGATCTGCTCAAAATCTGTGAGCTCCATTGACCAGAAGACATTGCCCCAAGCCTCGTTCAATTGGTCCGTAGACTGATAATTCCGGCGCAGCCAGCCCTTGAACGCCTTTAAATCTTCCGGTCCCCACGACAACACGGTCATGTGGCAACCATATTCATTGTCGGTCTGCCAGCCCGCAAGACCACGATGCTGGCCATAACGCCGGGCCACCGCTTCAACGATGACGGCCGACTCCCGCCAATAAGTCTGGGAGGAGAATGAATAGTGCCGCCGCGAACCAAACCCCCGAGGCTTGCCGTCGATATCGACAGGCGCGATATCCGGATGTTCATCCATCAACCATTTGGGAGGTGTCGCCGTTGGCGTGCCAAGAACAATTTTAAGCCCGGCTTCCGCCAGCACGTCCATGGCCCGGTCCAGCCAGCCCCAGCTATACACCCCGCGCGAAGCTTCCAGTCGCGACCAGGCAAACTCGCCGATGCGCACATGACGAATGCCCAAATCATACATTCGTTTGGCGTCCTGCGCCCACCATGCCTCTGGCCAATGTTCCGGATAATAGCAAACGCCGAGCATGTTCTGCCTCTCAAATCAACAAGTGTTCAAGCTGTCATACAAATCATGTTTAGCCGCGTCCATGGACCAGATTGCAAATTGGCGGATAATCCATAGATTGCGCCTCATGACAACAGCTTTCACCCCAACCCAGCTTGAAGCTCTCGCTTCCGCCAACCCTTTTGCAACTTTGGTTGTCTCTGAGGCAGGCGAGGTCTTGGCCGCCAATGGCCTGGCCGAAAAATTGTTTGGTGATCAACTCAAATCCAAAAACCTGAGTTGGGTCATCCGCTCACCTGATGTGATCGCGGCGTTTGAACGGGTCTCAAGCAGTCTGGAACCTGAGACAGCACGCAGTTATTCCCGCGGTCTCATCCAGCAAATTGTCGATGTGCACATATCAGCCTTGGGAACCAGCGAGACAGGATCGCGGCTCTTTCTCGCCACCAGCCAGGATGTGACCCGCGAGGAAAATATCGAGCGCATGCGATCTGATTTTGTGGCCAATGCCAGCCATGAATTGCGCACACCATTGACCACATTGTCAGGCTTCATCGAGACCATGCAGGGGGCCGCCAAAACAGATGAAAAGGCCCGGGCCGAATTTTTGAAAGTGATGAAGACACAAGCCGATCGCATGAGCCGTTTGATTGACGATCTTTTGTCACTGAGCCGCATTGAACTGGACGAACATGTGGTGCCGCAAAGCCTGAGTGATTTGTCATCGATTGCAAAACAGGTTCAGGCATTGTTGAAGCCCATGGCAGAGGCTGCAGGCTCCACATTGGTTTCTGATCTGCCGGATACGCTGATGGTGACGGGCGACGCCGAACAACTGACACAGGTGGTTCACAATCTTGTGGAGAACGCACTGAAATATGCAGGAGAGGGCAAGTGCGTCCGGATATCGGGGCTCATCGGCGAACGCGATATTGAACTTGCCATCAAAGACAATGGCCCTGGTATTGCCGCCCACCATGTGCCGCGTCTGACCGAGCGGTTTTACCGCGTGAACGCCATGGACAGTCGCACCAAAGGTGGAACCGGTTTGGGCCTTGCCATTTGCAAACACATTCTCAATCGCCATCGCGGCAAATTGTTAATCGAGTCTCAGCTCGGCCAGGGAAGCAGTTTTACTATTCATCTTCCGTTTCCAAAAAACATTCAAAATCAATATGTTGAATTGTCATAATACTGTCTTTCTATCGTCGCATAACAGCCACGTGACCGCCCTAGATGCTGGGCTTGCCGCGTAAATTGGAGACAAGAAATGAAAAAACTATTCCTCACCGTCAGCCTTTTGGCCATTGCCGTCACGCCTGCGTTTGCTGCCCGTGACCAGATCCGCATTGTAGGGTCCTCAACCGTTTATCCTTTCACGACAACTGTTGCCGAAGCTTTTGGCAAGGTTGCCGGCAAGACTCCTGTCGTTGAGTCAACCGGCACCGGCGGTGGAATGAAGCTGTTCTGCGCTGGTGTGGGTGAAGACACGCCTGATTTTACCAATGCCTCACGCGCCATCAAGAAGAGCGAGTTTGAGGATTGCGCCAAGAACGGTGTTACTGAAATTGTTGAAATCAAGGTCGGTTTTGATGGCCTGACAATGGCCCACGCCATTGGCGCAAAAGACTTTGTATTGACCAAGCAGCAGATTTTCCAGGCCCTTGCCAAGGAAATTCCGGACAAGGACGGCAAGCTGGTGTCCAACCCCAACAAAATGTGGAGCGACATCGACCCATCGCTGCCAGCCACCAAAATTGAAGTGCTCGGACCTCCACCCACCTCTGGCACCCGCGACAGCTTTGCCGAACTCGTGCTTGAAAAGGGCGCAGAAAAATTTGAAAGCCTCGCAGCCCTGAAGAAATCCGATGCCAAGGCCTTTGAAAAAGTCTGGAAGGCCGTTCGTGAAGACGGTGGCTATGTTGAAGCTGGTGAGAATGACAACCTGATCGTCCAGAAACTGCAAGCCAATCCTGACGCTGTGGGAATTTTTGGTTTTTCATTCCTGGAAGAAAATGCCAAGGTCGTCAAAGGTCTTGAAATTGAAGGCAAGCTGCCGACCTATGAAGCGGTTGCCGACGGTTCCTACAAGGTCGCACGTCCCTTGTTCATCTATGCCAAAAAGCAGCATGTTGGTGTGATCCCTGGCATGAAAGAATTTGTTGCCGAGTACGTGTCGGATGCTGCTTTGGGCGACGATGGCTATTTGGGTGCCAAGGGTCTTGTCACCCTGCCAGCAGCAGAGCTTGAAAAGGTTCGCGCCGGCGCAACTGAAATGAAGGTGCTTTCGGCTGATGGCCTGAAGTAATCTTGAAGCGGGAGAGGGTCCTCGGATGTACAGGCCCTCTCCCGCATTTTTCTTCAACGGGGGTGGTGTGACGTGATTTACTGGTCTTTGCTTGCGGTACTCGCGGCCACTGTCGCGGCATATTTTTACTCGACCACCCGCGCCACCGCATTGCGCGCCACCGGGACCGGTACGCTGCATTCCCTGCCGGGCTACCATGGCATGCTGGCTGGCATTGTTGCATTGCTGGCGGGTTTGGCCACTTTCATCATCCTGTACCAATTTCTGTCAACATCTCCGCTGGCAGTGATCCTGGGATCAGCGGCCGTTGCCTTGGCCGCCGCAGCCCTTCCCGTTTCAAAAATCAGTTCGACATTCCGTGCACGGCCCGTGTTTGAGAAAATCGTGATGGGGCTGTTGTTTGCATCATCTGTTGTGGCCATCCTCACCACCATCGGGATCTTCGCTTCGGTCGTATTTGAATCATTGATATTTTTCCGTGAGATCAATGTATTCGGCTTCCTCTTCGGTACCCACTGGGCACCAACCGGAACACCGCCGTCATTTGGCTTTTTGCCGCTGTTGGTCGGCACATTCCTGATCACATTCATTGCTCTCGCAATTGCCACGCCACTCGGCCTGTTCTCTGCCATTTACATGGCGGAATATGCGACTCCAAGGGTACGCGGCATTGCCAAGCCCATGCTGGAAATGCTTGCGGGCATTCCAACTGTGGTGCTTGGGTTTTTCGCAGCTCTCACAGTTGCACCATTTGTAAGAAACGCTGGTGAGTCACTGGGTCTTGAAGTGTCGTCCGAGTCAGCGCTCGCTGCGGGCCTCGTCATGGGCATGATGATTGTACCTCTGATTTCGTCACTCTCTGACGACATCATCAATGCGGTGCCGCAATCCTTGCGTGACGGATCATACGCCATGGGGGCCACGAAGTCTGAAACCATCAAGCGGGTTGTTTTGCCTGCGGCACTTCCCGGCATTGTATCGGCCATCATGCTGGCCGTATCCCGTGCAGTTGGCGAAACCATGATTGTGGTCATGGCTGCGGGTCTGGCCGCCAACCTCTCAATCAATCCATTGGAAGCGGTTTCGACCATTACCGTGCAGATCGCCACGCTGCTGGTGGGCGACCAGGAATTTGACTCGGCCAAGACCCTGTCGGCCTTTGCCTTGGGCCTTGTGTTGTTCTTCTTCACCCTTGCCCTCAACTACATCGCACTTCGCATCGTGCAGAAATACAAGCAGCAGTATGACTGACACCCCACATACAGGTTTCGACCAACAGGCCTATGCCGCGCGGCTGAAAAAGCGCTACGCGTCTGAACAGCGATTCCGCTTTTATGGCGTTGCCGCACTTGTTCTGACAACGGCTTTCCTTGTCTACTTGCTGGTCGACATTGTGCGGAAGGGCTGGCCCGCATTTTTCGAGCACACGGCAACCATCAACGTGATGATCGATCCAGCAAAAATCGATGCAAGTGATCCGGGAAAAAGCAATTTTGATGAACTGGTAAAAACCACCTGGCGGGCCCAGTTTCCCGATTTGACCTCACGTGCCGACAAAAAGGCTGTCGGTAGCCTTTTGTCCCAAAGTGCGGCAGATGACCTCCGTGCCATGGTCATTGCCGATCCTGCACTGATAGGCAAAACCGTATCCACAAAAGTGCTGTTGTCGGACGATGCTGATCTTCACTTCAAAGGCATCAGCTCTGATCTCGACGTCGCGTTGATGGAACGCGTGACCAAAGCCATGCCAATTGAAACCGGTTTCGCCTGGCGCTTTTTCACCAATGGCGACTCCCGCGAACCTGAGCTGGCGGGCCTCTGGGGTGCACTTGTAGGTTCACTCTTCACCGTGGGCATAGCATTGTCACTGGGCATTCCGCTGGGGATCGGCGCTGCCATTTATCTGGAGGAGTTCGCGCCAAGAACCCGCTGGACCGACGTCATCGAAGTCAACATCAACAATCTGGCGGCGGTGCCATCAATCATCTTTGGCCTTCTTGGGCTGGCCATGTTCCTCAACGTGTTCGGACTGCCACGCTCGGCACCGCTTGTCGGTGGTCTGGTGCTGGCCCTGCTCGTGCTGCCAACGATCATCATTGCGTCACGTGCCGCCCTTCGCGCGGTTCCGCCGTCGATCAAGGAGGCAGCACTGGGTGTTGGAGCTTCACACCAACAGGCCGTGTTCCAGCATGTTGTGCCATTGGCTACACCCGGAATTTTGACAGGAATAATTCTTGGCCTGGCGCGCACCTTTGGTGAAACCGCGCCCCTGTTGATGATCGGCATGGTGGCCTTTATAGCTGACATTCCCGGTGGCATAACTGATGCGGCCACCGTATTGCCCGTGCAGATCTACCTTTGGTCAGATTTGCCGGAACTCGCATTCCAGTCCAAGACGGCGGCGGCCATTCTTGTGCTGGTGGGTACACTCTTGTGCTTGAATGGCATCGCAATCTATCTCCGCAGAAAGTTTGAGCGTCGCTGGTAATGGACAGGAACATGGATCACATTCAACCCCCAATCATCACGCCGGCTGCACCACGGGTTCTGTCTGACAAAACCATGCGTATTGCAGCGCGGGACGTGAATATCTACTATGGCGACAAGCACGCTATAAAGCATTTGTCGATTGATATTCCCGACAAGGCGGTATCGGCTTTCATCGGACCGTCGGGGTGTGGCAAATCCACGTTCCTGCGCGCAATCAACCGTATGAATGACACCATCCCATCCTGTCGGATGACTGGCGAAATCGAGATGGATGGCAAGAATATCTATGACCCGGCAGTTGATGTGGTGCAGTTGCGCTCCCACGTCGGCATGGTATTCCAGAAACCGAATCCGTTCCCGAAGTCGATCTATGAAAACGTGGCTTATGGCCCGCGCATCCATGGTCTGGCCCGGACCAAATCCGACCTCGACGATATTGTCGAAAAAAGCCTGAAGAAAGCGGGCCTTTTTGAAGAAGTGAAGGACCGTCTTGCCCATCCCGGCACCGGTCTTTCCGGCGGTCAACAACAGCGCCTCTGCATCGCGCGCGCCATCGCGGTGAACCCCGAGGTCATTTTGATGGATGAACCCTGTTCAGCCCTTGACCCTATCGCGACCGCCCGCATCGAAGAACTGATCGACAATTTGCGCCAGAACTACTGCATCATCATCGTGACCCACTCCATGCAGCAGGCCGCACGCGTGTCGCAACTCACCGCGTTTTTCCATTTGGGCAATCTCGTGGAATATGGCGACACGGATGTGATGTTCACGAAGCCACAAGACAAACGCACCCAGGATTATATCACCGGCCGCTTCGGTTAACGCGGGGAGGACGTATCATGTCAGACCATATTGCCAAAGCCTATGACCAGGATATCGCGGCGCTGAAAACCCAACTTGCAGAAATGGGTGGAATTGCCGAGGAACAATTGGCCAATGCCATTCAAGCCCTGTCACGCCGCGATGTGATTTTGGCAGATCAGGTCATTCGCAACGACGACAAGCTGGATGAACTTGAACGCCGCATTGAAGAAAAAGCCATTCTCACCATTGCCAAGCGCCAGCCCATGGCACTTGACCTTCGCGAAATCATGGTAGCCATCCGTGTGGCATCCGATATTGAGCGTATTGGCGATCTTGCCAAGAACACCGCCAAGCGCACACATGCCATTTCAGAAGCATTGCCGCGCAAGTTTTCAACGGGCCTGAATCGCATGGGTGCCATGGCGCAGGCACAGTTGAAGCAGGTGCTCGACGCCTATGCCGAGCGTGATGATGTGAAAGGCTTGGCGGTATGGTGGGCCGACGAAGAACTCGATGCGCTATACAATTCCATTTTCCGCGAACTCCTGACCTATATGATGGAAGACCCGCGCAATATTGGTCTGTGTACGCATCTTTTGTTTGGTGCGAAAAATCTTGAACGCATCGGTGACCACACCACCAACATTGCCGAAAATATTCACTACCTTGTTCACGGTCAAACCATTCTGGAATCGCGTCCGAAGAAAGACGTGACCGCAATGATGCGGCAGTCGGAGACATGAAACCATGTCAG
>JAYUVC010000029.1:0-4331 GCA_043754325.1 Hyphomicrobiales bacterium | reverse complement strand
CCGCGGATCCGAGCTGCGAGGGCCTGTGGCATCGTTTCGAGTTTTTCGGCGCGCAGCAGACTGGTAAACCCGTCATTGCCCAGCAGGTCTTTAAGAGACTCGACGATAAAGAGAAGCTTGGCCTGAGCGAAGTCAGACTTCTTGACGAACAGGCGCTGTTTTTCTGCCTCCCGCTGATAGACCCGCACGAGATCGGCAACAGTCACCTTTCGAGGAGGTGACTGTTGCCGAGTGTGCTCTCTCTCACAGTCTTGCTGCGTTTGATGCGTTGATCGAGGATCCTGCGGATTGCCGTTACCCGCTTTCCCTTGAGTTTACCTGCGGAATAGGCGTCCATCAGCAGGTTCTGCGCTTCATCGGTCTCTGCCTTGGCAATGTCGACTGCAAGACTCACCGGGATCAGTCCGGTTTCGACTGCCGAAACCAGCCGCTCCTCGCCGCGCGACAGAAGCGTATTGGTCATGTTGACCCAGCTTTCGGTGCAGCCGATCTTCTCGGCGATCTGGGTATCCGAGTAACCCCTGTCATGCAGATTGCCGATTTCCTGCATGATGTCGAGTGGCCGATGGTGCCGCCGTGCAATGTTCTCCAACAGGTTTATGACCAGACAGTCATGCTCGGGGGCGTCAATGACCATCGCCGGGATTTCGGACTCACCCAGCATGCGGAAAGCTTCGAGGCGCCCCTCGCCACAGATCAGATCACACTGGGCTTCGCCCTTTGATGAGGCATATAGCAGGCGGTCAAGTTTCTTTTCCTCGATATGGTCGAAGTCGATCAGCACCACATCCTCAAATCCCGAGCGGGTAAGAGCCTCGCCAACAAAGCCGCCGACACTGCCTGCTCCGATGACGCCCACGCGCAAACGAACTAGATCGGCCTGTTGTCGCGCTCCCCAAGCACTCACGGTACGGAGTTGTGCGGCGGTTTGGTTAGAATTCCGTGCGTGCTTCGGAATCATCGAGCCCATTTAAGTCGTGGAAGAAGTCGATCTGCCGGGCGGCGTCCTTCTTCCGCGTGGCAGACTGGCGACGCAAGTTTTCGATCAAGGCGCGCGGATGGATTTTCTCCTGAATGTAGATCGGCGGGGCTGCCACTTCCAAGGGTTCGCCGTCTTCCGCATCCTTGCCGCGCCAGACCGGCTGCGGGTCAAGATCGTGGTTACGAGGATAGCGGAGCAGTTTCGCCGCCCTGTCATCATCGGGCACAAGCGGCTGGTTATCCGCTGTCGGGATGTTCATCCACTTGGCCGCTTCGTGGGTGTAATTTTCCACGCCGGTTTCCGTGTTGTTGGACTTCTTGGCCATTGTTTCACTCGGCAGCTAACAGCGGGCGGATACCCCTTCAGGGCCAGAATTCCGCGAGGCAAGGGTGTCAGCTGCGGTTTGTTGCAATGTCGGCACCATCGCGCAGTGTTTTGAGTTTGGCATAACAAATCTCGGGGTCCACAGCGCCGAAGCCAGCGAATGTCCCAAAGCCGCAATCTGATCCGGCCATCACGCGATCCTTACCAAAAATGGTTGTGAAGCGCTCCAGTCTTTGAGCTACAAGTTCGGGGTGTTCAACAAAGTTGGTTGTTGTATCAACCACGCCGGGCACAAGAATACGATCTTCCGGCACATCGCGCTTGCGGTCACGGAACGTGGTCCATTCGTGTCCGTGGCGCGGATTTGAGGTTTCAAAGAGCATGTAGCGTGCCTTCACCTTCATGAAGGTTTTGAGCACTTTGGCCATGTCGATATCGCAGACATGCGGCCCCTCGTAATTGCCCCAGCAGATGTGAACGCGCGTCCTCTCTTGCGGCACGCCAGACAGCGCATGGTTTAAGGCCTCCACATGCATGTCCGCGACTCTGACGAACTCAGCGTCAGTCAAGTCTGTGAATAGCATGTGGCGGGAAAGCGCAAGATCAGGACAGTCCACCTGCAAATCCAATCCTGCGTCGGTGATCGCCTTGTATTCATCGCGCATCACGTCTGCAAGGGCGGCGAGATATTTCTCGCGCGTGGCATAGTGCGCGTTCTGCAAGAAGAGCGAGATTACACCGGGCGAGGCCGCATTCATGAATCCCCGATCCGCGCCATGTCTTTTCATTGCCGCTTTCAAGTTGGAGATGTCCTTCTGCAATTCGGCCTGGCCTTTGGATTTCACCTCACTGGTGCACATGGGCCGCGCATAGGTTGGTGTGCCACCATCATTCGCCAGCCGCTTCAGAAAAGATGGAAAAAGCTTGAGGTCTGCAGGCGCATTGCGGGGGCTATCGCCGGAAAAACCAGTGTAACGGTCCTTCACATATGTGGCATAAGAGATTTTTGAAGTCTCACCATCAGAAACGACGCTGACGCCCGCTGCAACCTGTTTGCCTACGGTTTCATCCACTGCCTCAGCCATGGCCGCATCAAATGCGGCTTGGTCATAGGACTGGTTTTTCTCACGCGTGAAGATGAAGTCCACGACTTTTTGCGTGCGGGGCAAGGAACCCACGTGGGTCACGTCCATCTGTGTCATGCTCATGATCCTTAATTCGGTTTCCATGTCGGGCCTGCAGGATCATCCGTGTTGCGCACGCGGAATATGGACGCTTCGCCGGTCATGTTCGGTGCAATCGCATGTGCGAGGTTCGGCGGTACTGCACATGTATCGCCCGGTGCCAGAACCTTGCTTTGCCCATCCCACGTGAGCTTCCAGTGTCCCCGCATTACCATGAGGATCACATGGCGATGTGTGGCATAGGGTGCTTCTGGAACTGAACCGCGCGTGATGAAGTCCACCTCGAAACCCGGCTTGTCGCGCAACATCGCATCCCGCCCAATCACCTTGGCAGGGTGATGGTCCGCCAGCGCCATCATGTCCCAATAGCGGGCGACATGGTTGGGAACGACATCGCGCGTCGTCGGTTCCGGAAATGCTTTCAGTTCTTCATCCGTCAGCAGAGGCATGGGCGGCACGGCATCTGGCAGCTTTTGGCCTTTCTTGGTGTCATACAGCTTGCCATTATTGCCTAATACCAGGCCATAGTCCTTGGCATCGGTGATCACCTGTGGTGCCCAGATCACACTGCCACCCGCATCATTACCGCCGAGTATGGCCATGATCATTCCGTAGTCCGTGCCAACATTTTCGAAAGCACGGAAAATGCCTGTGGGGATGTTGATGATGTCGCCTTCCTCAAGGAACACTTCGCCAGCCTTGCCCCAGCGGCCCCAGAAGAAGCGCCAGCGGCCTTTCAGGACGAAAAACACTTCCGCCGTGCGATGTGAATGCAGCGAATTGCGGCAGGCCGGCGGTTGGCCAGCGGCACCGATATTGAAGCCTGGCGTTTCACGGATATGCACATGCTGATCGGAACTTTCGGAAACGCCTGCACCGATGATGGCAAAGTTCTCCTTGCGGTTGGAGCCAGGTGTATGGGCATCAATGAAGGCCGTTTTGCACGGGCGCAATTCGCCGTAGCGCACAATTCGGTTTTCCATTTGCTCTGGTGTCATGTTTAACGCTCCATTCAATCCGCAGTCCACCCACCATCAACAATGAGATGGGTGCCAGTAATCAACGCTGCTGCGTCAGATGCCAAAAACACCACAGCACCCATGATGTCCTCAACTTCACCAACGCGTCCCAGCTTGATCTTCGATTTAATCCAGGCCACGCGCTCAGGGTTGGCGAACGTCTGTTCCGTCAGCGGCGTGCGGATGAAAGTAGGGCAGATGGTATTGACGCGGATGTTGTGCGGTGCCCATTCAATGGCCATGGCCTTGGTCATGCCTTCAACTGCATGCTTGGACGCCGCATAGACAGTCCGGTCAATGCCACCCACATGACCCATCTGCGAAGAGATGGTGATGATAGAGCCGCCATGCTTGGTCGCGATCATGCGCCGTGCTGCTTCGCGCGCCGAAAAATGCGCGGCCTTCCAGTTGATAGCTGCGACCGAGTCAAAATCACCTTCGTTCGTGTCGAGCGCTGGCGTGTGCCGTGCTAGCCCTGTTGAGTTTACAAAGACATGCAGTGCCAAAAGGCCGGCAAAAACGTCCGCCGTTGCTTGAACATTTGTCACATCCAACACAATGGCCTCAGCACTGCCACCCTCGGCCCTGATGGCGTCCACGGCTTCCTGCAAGTTCGTTGCATTCCGCGCAATACACACTACATGGGCTCCGACTTCTGCCAGGGCCGCCGCCGCCGCCAACCCGATACCAGAAGACGCGCCCGCGACGAGGGCCGTTCGCCCGTCAAGCTGGAATGAAGGCGTGCGCGGCAGCTTCATTCGGCGGCCTCGCCATATGGCACGTTGCGTCCGCCGTAACGGCGTACCCGCACATTGGCCTGCT
>JAYUVC010000028.1:0-2551 GCA_043754325.1 Hyphomicrobiales bacterium | reverse complement strand
CACCCACCCCACAACAGGAAAACCCTGGCCCGCCATGCCAGAGATGTTGCTCAAACTCTGGACCGACATCGCCAACTACCCCCACCCACCCCAAGCCTGTCTCGTCAATTTCTACAACGAGCACGCCAAAATGGGCCTGCACCAGGACCGCGACGAACAAGACTTCTCCGCCCCCGTAATCTCCATCTCGCTCGGCGACCAAGCCCTGTTCCGCTGGGGCGGCACCACACGCGGCGGCAAGACCCAATCAGTGAAGCTCAGCTCAGGCGACGTGCTGGTCATGGGCGGGGAATCGCGGCTGTGTTTTCACGGGATAGGCCGGGTTTACGGAGGGACATCAACCTTACTGAAGGATGGTGGACGAATCAATTTGACGATGCGGCGGGTGGGTAGACCCTAGGTCTGCAACTGCCTTGCATTCGCCAGCCGCTTCGACAATTCCCCGACAATTTCATCTGACTCCGGTGCTCGACCTTCCCGCAGTGCCGTCGAAACATCATCCCAATGCGAAGCGACTACATCCGGTTTTCCCAGATGGAAAGCCTGTACGCTTCTTTCAATTGGAAAGCATAGCCAGATAATTTCGCTGTTCGACGGCGTCGTTGTTTTAAACTGCGGCAACGCGCCAAAAAATGCGGTATCAACTACAACAAAAAACTTTTTACCCCAACGCCTGAATACGGGCACTTTTAATTGCAACTGAGGCATGAGTCGCTTTTGGGCGGATGATCGAAAATCCGGGCGACGATCAGATATTGACTTGTCGATCACACCATATTCCAGATAGTGCTTCAACGCAGGGCGAATGCTTTTTCCCGAAAAATAAGTTGCCTGAATTTCCAAGGCCGCAAAATCAACAATCTGACTTCCAGCAACTTTGCCAAGCAGAAAATCAACCTTCCCGATTTTCTTTGTGCGACCTGTTTTCTGGTCTTCAACATGCAACAATTTGATTTCCGGAAAGATTGCAAACGTGCTGCCTTTGCCAAATGCAATCTCGGCAGCTGCTTTAAAAATCTTGTCAGTTTCCAGAAACCGCACTGGGCATATTGCAGTCGCTCGTCCACCAACTTCCAGCGAGCAAATGCCCAATGGATCCGCGTTGCTACTCTTGTTGCATTTACCGCCTTTAAACGGGCAGAGCTTTTGCGCACGATGTTGTTTGGCTTCCGCCGAAACATCCAACACGTCACGACCAAAAACTTCCGCAATCAGCATTTAGGCAACCAGACTTTGCAACACGTCCGAAGCCTTTATGCCGTGATCACTGACTGATTCGAGAATGGCCTCGGAAATGCGGCGGGCCAGTAAAGGCGGAACAGAGTTTCCCACCTGTACAAATTGATCGGTCATTGATCCCGCGAAAATAAAATCATCAGGAAATGACTGTAGTCTGGCTGCTTCCCTGACGCTGATTGCACGACTTTGGTCGGGATGGATAAATGCACCCCAGTGAATGTCGCATTTGGTAAGAATGGTGCTTGCCAAGCCGTCCCAGCGCATCCTGCCATATCTTTTAGTGTGGTCAGAGCGTTTAGCCCGCTTCATGCCCTCAGGAAGCAGATGGACAGGTATGTCCCTCCAGCTGCCGCCTTGCGGAATATGCTTCATTCTGGCCAAATTGATCGCCGATAATTTTGGTGCATTGTGATTTTGAAAGTTTGACTTCGCACAGTCAAATTTGCCACCATTTTCAAGTTTAGGCAGATCACCTATCGCTTGTTGAATGGTAAAAAATGAACTTAGACCCGGGCCATGCGTTGGCGAAGGAAATCTGATTTTTTTATCAGTTCGCGTCCCGATGAATACGACACGACGCCGTTCTTGTGGCACGCCGTAAAGTTCTGCTTTCAGGACTTGCCATTCAACCCGGTAGCCAAGTTCGTTCAGGCTTTGCACGATTGTCTCAACAACCTTGCCGCCTTCAATAGAGAGAAGACCAGTCACATTCTCCATGACAATCCACTCTGGCAGCAAACCTCTCACCAGTCTCAAATAGTCCTTGAACAGATGGCTTCGCGCATCGTGCATGCCACGTTGGTGATTGTAAACGCTAAACCCTTGACAAGGCGGACCACCAATCAAGCAAGTCAACTCACCGATTTTCAAACCCGTCGCAGAAAGCAGAAATGCAGCTGATACATCCTGAACCGGTCCAGCAAAGAATTTCGAACCGGGATGATTCAGTTGAAATGTTTGCCCGGCAACGAGGTCGACGTCATTGCCAGCCAAAATATTGAATCCAGCACGCGCAAAACCAGTCGATAAGCCACCAGCCCCACAAAATAAATCGATTGCCGTCAAACATTTCATAAACAATCTATGACCGTTCACTGTGCGTTCTGCAAGCACATTTTGACCTTGCGACAACATTCATGGCATGCCGAGATCACAAAAAGGACCATGCCCATGACCCTCCCCCTCGCCACCGCCAACACCATCATCACCGCCGCCCTCGCCCACGCCAAATCGGCCTTGTTCAAACCTCTCGGCATCGTCATCCTCGACACACGCGCAGCTGTAAAGGCGGCCTCCATCGCCGATGGCTCAT
>JAYUVC010000027.1:0-3674 GCA_043754325.1 Hyphomicrobiales bacterium | reverse complement strand
TTGCCGGACTGCTCCACCACCTCGGGTGTGCCCTGCATGATGTCGTCGCATTCTTTAAAGGAGCGCGCGTCGTTCCACAGGATGCACGGACGAAGCGGCTTGCCGTCTTTATCGACGAGGGTTGCGCCGTGTTGTTGGCCGGAGAGGCCGATGCCCTCCACGGCTGCGACGGCCTTTGGCTTTGCGGCTTTCAGTTGCGCCACGACCTTGTTGGCGGCTTTCCACCAGTCATCAGGGTTCTGCTCACTCCAGCCAGGATGCGGGCGCTGAACCTTCAGCGGCGAAGAGGCCGTGGCGATGATTTTTTGTTTTGCATCAATCAATACGCCCTTAACGGACGAGGTGCCGAAATCCAAACCGAGGTACATGAGGACGCTCCAAAGTGGTAGCGTTGAATCCCATCACCACGACATTGTCAAGAACGTAGCAGTGTTGCCAGACGGCGGAGTGCCAGTTGATAGCCTTCCACGCCACAACCGGCGATAACGCCTTCGGCGCGGGCCGAGACATAGGAGTGGTGGCGGAAGCTTTCGCGCTTGTGGATGTTGGAAATGTGGACTTCGATGACCGGGCCATCGAAGGTGTTGAGAGCATCGAAAATTGCAATGGACGTATGGGAATAGGCGCCGGGATTAATGATGATGGCTGCGGTTTTCTCGCGGGCCTCATGGATCCAGTCGATCAGTTGATGTTCGGCATTGCTTTGCTTGAAGCTGACCTCGAGCTTCAGTTCCGCCGCCAGTCTGCGGCAGTCCGCTTCAACATCGGCCAAGGTGGCGTGGCCATAGACCTCGGGCTGGCGCTTACCCAGCAGGTTCAGATTGGGGCCGTTGAGGACGAGTACTGATTTTGACATTCCCGGCTTATAGCCGGGAATGGTTCACAAAATCCTATTCCATGTGCCAGCCATGGCTGACGATGAGGGACTGGCCTGTGAGGGCATTTGTGGGGAAAGCCGCAAACAGCAGGGCCACTTCTGCCACGTCTTCAATGGTTGTAAAAAGGCCATCGACAGTGCCGCCGAGCATGACGCGCTTTACAACTTCATCTTCGCTGATCCCCAGGGTTTTGGCTTGTTGGGGGATCTGCTTTTCCACCAGCGGTGTTCTGACAAAGCCCGGACAGATGACGTTGGCGCGCACACCCTTGGGGCCACCTTCTTTTGAAATGACTTTTGAGAGGCCTATCAAGCCGTGCTTGGCTGTCACATAGGCCGATTTCAGGGGCGATGCCTCTTTGGAATGCACAGATCCCATGAAGATGATGGAGCCTGAGCCTTGCTTGTACATATGTGGCAGGCAGGCTTTTGACGTGAGAAATGCACCGTCCAGATGGATGGCCAGCATTTTCTTCCAATCAGCGAAGGGATAGTCTTCAGTCTTGTGAACGATTTGTATGCCGGCATTGGCGACGAGGATATCGACTGTGCCCCAGGCGGCAACAACAGTTGCTACGCCTGTATTGACCGCTGTCTCATCCGTGACATCCATGGCAACGGCCAAGGCCTGGCCCGGATAATTTTGGTTGATAGCTTCGGCTGTTAAATGTGCCGCGCCTGCATTCAGATCCGCTACGGCGACCTTGGCACCTTCAGCCGCAAAGCGGTTTGCAATGCCACGCCCAATGCCACCTGCCGCACCTGTGACAATTGCAATTCTGTCTTTAAGTTTCATTCGGTTCCTTCCCGGCCACCCGGGTTTGAAATCAGCGACTCCCGGCCAGACCGAAAGTCAATACTACAATCCAGTGATGAGGGGAAATGGCGCGTCCAACAGAAGAAATGAAAATTGGAGCGGCGCGGGAAAGGGACTGTTTGCTTTATCGCAAACTGTCCCTGATCTCAAGCTCGGGGACAGCTTGCGAGAAAGAGCAAGCAGTCCCCAATCTGCCTCAACCAAAAATGATCATGTTCGAAATGACCTCGCTTAACACAGAACAGGTCACTTTCAGGTGATCGCCGCAGCTGCCGCTGGAACAGGTCCAGCGTTTCAACGTATCAATCACCTGTTCGAATCGATGAATGGAGCCTCGGTATCTTGACCGGAAAAATTTTTACGCACGTCTGTCTTGCGCTTTCAGTATTGTGGCTTTCTCTTTGCTCTATTGACACGGCCTCGGCGCAGGAAAACTTCCAGTCGCCGGATGTTCTGGTACTCGGTGACTCGCAGCTCAGCTTTGGCGCTGGTATCGCCTTCATCGAATTTCTGAAAAAGAATGAAAAGGCCTGTGGTCTCAGTCCGAATTGGTCTGTTGGTGTTCTCGGTGTGCGGTCGAGTTCGTTGCGGGCCTGGACTGCGAGGGATGGTGGAGGCAAGAAGGCGATCTGTGATGTTGACCCCAAATGGAAAGTGAACGCAGGTTCATTTGGTGTCATCAACAAGACCGGCAACAAATATGTGCAGATTGGCCAAGGTGACGCCTATCAATTCTGCGAGGCCGGAAAATCACCGTTCCAGTCGATGTTTGCAGGTGGATATTACAATCCAAAAATTTTCGTGATGGCCTTTCTTGGCAATGCCACTGAACGTTGGGCCAACAGTGAGGCTGATGCGTTGGATGATGTCAAACGCGCCATGCAGGACATACCTGCTGATCTGCCCTGTATCTTCATGACGACTGCTCCGGGCTACACAGCCAAAATCAATGGCGAACGGCAAACGGCGCAGGACAACATCGAAAAGGCCTTCAAGACAGCAGGCAAACGCTGCACCTTTGTCCAAGGTTATACGCCTGCTACAATTGCCGCCAACCAAGGCAACGCTGGCAAATTCCGCCTGAAGCCCGACGGTACCGTCAAGGATCCGTATCACCCCACGGAGGATTCGGCCCGCCAATTCCTCTCCTTGATCAAGGGATCATTGTGCAACGCTTTCAAAACGGAACTGGGAGGATAGTTCCTCACAATTGATCACAAGCGCGAGAGCTCACGGACATGTCAGTGTCAAGTGATGACGTTGGGTCGTATTCAAAACCCCTCGAAAGGACAACACAATGTTTAAACGCTCACTTATCTCACTCGTGTTTTTTGCAGGCCTCGCCGGACAGGTTTTTGCCGGACCGCAATATGTTGATGGCACGGGTTATGCCGTCTCCGGCTATGATGTCGTCACCTATTTCAACGGCGGGCCGAAGGCTGGCAAGAAAGAATTCAGCACCAGCTATAATGGCGCGAAGTTCGCCTTCTCAAGCGATGCCAATCTCAAGGCTTTCCAGGCTAGCCCCGGGAAATATGTGCCCGCCTATGATGGTCACTGCGCCTATGGTGTAGCCCAGGGCGGCAAGGTTCCGGGCAATCCGAAGCTCTGGAAAATTGTGAGCGGCAAGCTCTATCTCAACATCACACAAGCTGTACAAGGGGACTGGTTAGCCGATATTCCCGGCAACCTGAAGAAATCCACGGTCAACTGGAAGAAACTGGCCTCCAAGGGAGCATCTAAACGACCTATCCCGGCATTCTCTTCCACAGCACCGAATTGAGTTTTTGACAAGCCAGCCAATTGCGATAGTGAGGCGGAGAACAGGATTCTCCGCCCTTTTTTCATGAGTGAACCGCTTAAACACACTGCTCTTTCAGATCTGCGCATTCTTGATCTTTCGAGAATTCTGGCGGGACCGACGGCTACCCAGTTGTTGGCTGACCTTGGTGCCGAAGTCATCAAAATCGAAAAACCGGG
>JAYUVC010000026.1:0-4077 GCA_043754325.1 Hyphomicrobiales bacterium | reverse complement strand
TGTTGCGCAAGTCAACCTTGGACCGACCAGTATACTTGAGCTTCATGCGCTGGCCTTGATCTTCGAGTTGATCAGTTCATCAAGTTCTGCAAACACCTCTTCCTCGTCATACAAGTCGCCCGCATTGGCGGCATCAATGCCTTCCTGAATGGCCGCGTGCAAAAATGCCAATCGCGTCTCGCGTTCTTGCACCAATCTTATTCCTTCGCGGATCACTTCACTTTTTGAATTATAACGACCCTTTTCGACGAGGGTGTCGACGTAGGTTTCGAGTGTGGTTCCAAGATCAGCGCTAATGGCCATGATGTGTCTCCTTTTGGAAGGTCAATAACAGTTATTGGAGTGGATTTCAATGTGGCTCGCGCTGTAGTGTCGGCACATGCACCTCTCCCACGCCGACCAAGACATCCTCACAGGCCATTCCGGCCCGGCCCTGCAGTTTGCCATGGAACTTGTTCTTCAAGCTGGGCGCATCCTCAAAGCACCCCATCTCATCCCCGTCACTTATGCCCATATCGATGCCTGCTTCTACAATGGCCAGGCGCATGTGGATTTTGCACGGTTCATGCTGGATCACGGGGCGACGTTTCCCGTTCCCGCCTGGACCAACAATGGGGTGGTGTCGGCCACGCATCCGCATTTGTATGAGGGCAATCCGGATGTGGAGATGGTGACTGGAGCGCGGAAGTTGATGGAGCTCTATGCGGCCTTGGGCTGCAAGCCGACGTGGACGTGTGCGCCTTATCAAATTCCGGGTGGGCCGAAATTTGGTGAGCATATTGTTGTGGGTGAGTCCAATGCCGTGACCTACTACAACTCGGTCACGGGAGCGCGTACCAACAAGTATGGCGACTATCTTGATGTGGCCTGTGCGTTGATTGGCAAGGCGCCTTATGCGGGTCTGCATACGGATGCGGGGCGGCAGGCGGAGTTGCGGTTTGATGTTTCAGAACTGCCGGAAACGTGGCGCTCCGAGAATGTGTTCCACCATTTGCTGGGCCACCATGTCGGGCGGGTTGCCGGGCGGCGGGTGCCTGTCATCACCGGATTGTTGCTGACAACAAACACGGATGACTTGAAAGCGTTAAGCACAGCGGTTGCGTCATCGGGCGGTGTGGAACTCTGGCATGGGGTTGGCACTACACCGGAAGCGCCAAATCTCGAATCTGTATTCGAACGGGGTAACATATACACTCTTACCCGCGACGATCTCACCACGGCGCAAGCCCAACTCTCCACCTCCCGCGATGGACCACTTGCGATGGTGGCGCTTGGCACTCCGCATTTTTCGCCAACGGAATTTCGCGCAGTGGTCGAAGCGCTGGATGGACGCAAGTGCTCTATCCCCTTCACCATCACCACATCCCGCTTCGTCGGGGACTACGTTATTTCGAAAGGCTGGGATGAGATTTTGCATAAAGCTGGCGTCACCATTGTTGGTGATATTTGCAGCTATTACGCCCCTGGCATCACCGGCATGAAGGGCCGCGTCATGACCAACTCTGCCAAGTGGGCCTATTATGCGCCGGGCATGTTGCCGGTGGAGGTGTGCTTTGGATCGCTGCGGGAATGTGTGGAAAGCGCCATCAGGGGCGAGGTGTGGCGTGATCCTGCCCTGTGGGCCGCGGCATGATCAGCGGCACCATTCTCAACAGTGGATCAGCACAAGGCCCCACATTGGTTCTCACCGAACCTGTGAGCTTCTGGGGGGCTTACGACCCGCGCTCTGGCCGGATTGTTGACACACATCACCCGCAATCGGGCGCTTGTCTGGGCGGGCATATTCTGCTCTTGCCTGAAACGCGTGGTTCCGGCGGAACACCCGGTGGCATTGCCGAAGCAATCAGGCTTGGCACGGCACCACTTGGGATCATTCTCATTACACCAGACATCAACTTGGCGATCGGTGCCGCTGTGGCTGCGCGACTTTACGGGAACAAATGCCCTGTGCTTGCAGTTACTGAGGTTGATTTTCACCTGCTCACCAAAGCCAGACATATTGCCATTGCGGAAGACGGACAAATAACTGCATGGTCACTTCAAGCAGGGACAATTCCAAAATGAAAATGACCGGCCCCATTCCGCAGATTGGCTATGGTACATGGAAGCGCTTTGGTGATGAATGCTACAACGGGGTGCGCATGGCGCTGGATGCAGGTTACCGGCACATCGACACGGCCGAGAGTTACAACAACGAGGAATTCGTTGGCAAGGCCATCGCGGAATCCGGCATTGACCGGGACAATATTTTCGTCACCACGAAAGTGGCACCCGAACATTTGGGTCCGGGGCAAGTGATGCCGCATGTGAAAACGTCACTTGCGAAATTGCGGGTCGACGTAGTTGATCTGCTGCTGGTGCATTGGCCATCGATCAAGGACGTCTACGACATCAATGACTATATGACACAATTTGCCGAGGTGTTAGACAAGGGCCTGGCGCGACACATCGGCGTGTCGAATTTCACAAAGTCACATCTTGATGCGGCCATCAAAACCCTGGGTCACCGTCCCGTCACCACCAACCAGGTGGAAATCCATCCGCTGTTCCAGAACCGGGTTATTGTGGACTACACACACAAGCACGGCATATCGACAACCGCCTATTCGCCGCTGGCACGGGGTGCCGTCACTCACAATGCCACGCTTCTTGCCATTGCCACGCAGCATTCCGCAACAGCTGGACAGATTGCCTTGGCCTTCCTGATGGCACAGGGCCACATTGTCATTCCAACTTCGAAATCAAAAGAGCGGATTGCTGAAAATCTGGCAGCGCAGGACATCACATTGACGGACTTTGAAATCGCTGAAATTCGCGGGCTCGATGGTGATCACAGACTCGTGAAGGGTGATTGGTGCCTGGCGTGGGATCAATAGAGGCTGCCAAGCCGTTGTTTGCGTAATGCCATAAACCCTCATAATGGATCATCATGACCTATTTCGCCCCCATTCACATTGCGAGCCTTGCTACCGCTGTTCCCGCGCACGTGCTGGAACGCGACTTTGTCCAGGCTGAAGCGAAGCGGATTTTTGCCCGCTTTGGTGATGAGTTTGAGCGCATGGCAGGGGTTTTTGCCAATACAGGCATAGACCGGCGCTACTCAGTTTGCCCTGTTGAATGGTTTGAGACCGCGACAAGCTGGGGCGATCGTGCGGCGCGTTTTCTGGAGGGTGCGAAAACCCTGTTCCGCCAGGCCGCCACTGAAGCGCTCGACAAGGCGCAGGTTTTGGCCAAGGACATTGATGTGATCGTCACTGTTTCGTCGACCGGCATCGCCACGCCATCGGTTGAAGCGCACGTGATGCACGAGATGGGATTTCGTGATGATGTGATGCGGGTTCCCGTGTTTGGTTTGGGCTGTGCCGGTGGAGTAACGGGCTTGGCCCTTGCGGCACAATTGTCGGCTGGCCCCAAACCCCGCAAGGTGCTGCTTGTGGTCATTGAACTCTGCACCTTGCACTTTCGCCCGGATGAAATGTCGAAATCAAATATCGTTGCGACCGCTCTTTTTGGTGACGGCGCTGCCGCCATGGTGATCAGCGCTGATGGCGATGGCCCTGCCATCGAATTCATGGGCCAGCACACATGGAAAGACACCATCAACATCATGGGTTGGCGGGTGGATGACGAGGGCCTGGGTGCGATCTTCGCCCGCAGCATTCCAGAACTGGTGATGAAGGACATGCGGCCTGCAGCAGAAGAATTCCTCACCCGTAACGCGATGAGCCTGATGGACGTCGGCCACTTCAGTTTTCATCCAGGCGGCACCAAGGTTTTGCAGGCGCTGGAGACTGTGTTTGAAATGCAGGATGGCACGCTGGAGAATGAGCGGAAGGTGCTGGCAGGTTACGGTAACATGTCAGCACCCACGGTGCTGTTCGTGTTGCAGGAAGCGTTCAAACAAAAGGCCAAGGGCAGGCGCTTTTTGGGGTCGCTTGGTCCGGGATTTACGGCGAGCTTTTTGACGTTGGTTGAATAGCCAGTGGACTGTCATTCAGCATCTTCGACAATAGATTCGTCATTCCCGCGAACGCGGGAATCCAGACTTTCTACCAGCGAGATTGTGGAAAGTCTGGA
>JAYUVC010000025.1:0-6050 GCA_043754325.1 Hyphomicrobiales bacterium | reverse complement strand
GATGGCCAGCCCCGCGATCGCCAGCCGCCGCTGGATCTGGCAGCAATATGACAGCCAGGTCGGCGCCGACACCGTCCAGACCGGCGGCGACGCCGCGGTGGTCCGCATTCACGGCTCGAAAAAAGCGCTGGCGATGACCACCGACTGCACCCCGCGCTATTGCTACGCCGACCCGGTCGAGGGCGGCAAGCAAGCCATCGCCGAAGCGTTTCGCAACCTGTGCGCGGTCGGGGCACGGCCGCTCGCGGTCACCAACTGCCTCAACTTCGGCAACCCCCAGCGCCCCGAAATCATGGCCCAGATCGTCGGCTGTTTGCAGGGCATGAGCGAAGCCTGCCTCGCGCTCGACATGCCGATCGTGAGCGGCAACGTGTCGCTCTACAACGAAACCAACGGCCAAGCGATTTTGCCAACCCCCACCATCGGCGGCGTAGGCCTGATGGCAGACTGGTCGAAAATGGCGACTGTGAAGTTCAAGGCACAGGGTGATGCGATTTTGCTGGTGGGAACCAAAGGCACACATCTCGGACAGTCGATATATCTGCGCGAAGTGCTGGGCCGCGAAGAAGGCGCCCCACCATCAGTGGATTTAAGCGTCGAAAAGAAGAACGGCGACTTCGTACGGAACTTGATCAACAACAGCCAAGTCACTGCCGTACATGACATTTCCGACGGCGGCTTGGCGTCTGCGATGATCGAAATGGCACTGGCCGGAGAGCTGGGTGCAGAGCTGATGGTGAACGATCACCGCGAACTCTTCGGCGAAGATCAGGCGAGATATGTGCTGACCTGCCCGCCCAAGGAAGTCGCCAAGATCATCACACAAGCCCATGTGCAGGGTGTTGATATTGTCCGCATCGGCAATGTGTCAGGCTTGAAGGAAGTAAACTTCGGCGGCACCGTGGTGACACTGGCGGAACTGAGTGCCGCGCATGAAGGTTGGTTTCCGGAATTTATGGCGGGGTGACACATCCCTCACCTGGCGCTTCGCGCCGTCCTCTCCCGCAAGCGGGAGAAGTGAAGAATTTTTCACCTCTCCCGCCCTTGCGGGAGAGGACGGCGCGAAGCGCCAGGTGAGGGACGAGTGAACTTCATGTCGAGCGTGTCAACACTTTCTGTGATACGGCCTTCCAACGCTGCCAAGATCGCATCACACACCACAATTCGCTGCCGCAACACCAAGCTGCTTGGAACCCGCAAAACCGAATATCCCATCCGCACCATAGACCCATCCCGCCTATGATCATACCCACTGTCCACATGCTGGCTGCCATCAATCTCGACAACCAGCTTTGATAATCGACACACAAAATCCGCATAGTAAGGCCCAACAGGCAACTGCCGCACAAACTTGTAACCACCAAGCTGACGGTCCTTCAAAACCGTCCACATTGATGCTTCAGCCGGGTTCTCCTGTTGCCGCAAATCACGGGCGCGTTCCGTTTGACCGTATTGGCGTTGAAAGGGCATGGTAACCTCCTGTTCAACGTAAGACGGAATGCGGAGCAAAATCCGTCGCTCGTCCCTCACCTGATTTGCGCAAGACGCAAATCGTCCTCTCCCGCAAGCGGGAGAGGATGTCGCGGAACGCGACAGGTGAGAGCCTTCTATCCCAGCATCACCACTCGCGTCCCCACCGACACATTCCCATACAAATGAATGATATCCACATTCAGCATGCCGATGCAGCCCGCCGTTGCCTTCTTGCCAATGTCAGTCAACTTCGCAGACCCATGAATCCGGTTGATGGTGTCGACTTCGCCCTTGAACAAATACATCGCCCGCGCACCCATGGGGTTATCGAGCCCGCCGGGCATGCCGTTTTTCCATTTCGCCAATTCCGGCTTGATTTCCAGGTGATAGGGCGCTGGCGTCCATGTCGGCCATTCCGCCATTTTCTTGATGATCACCTCGCCTGTCCACGCTTTGGCCCCCTTGCCCACGGCCACACCATAACGGGTGGCCTGGCCGCCGCCTTGAACATGGTAAAGAAACCGATGCACGGCATCGACCACGATGGTGCCGGCGGGCTCGTTCGTCGCAAACTCCATCTCGCGGCGCTGGTATTTATAGTCGAGATCCTTGCCTTCCTTCATGTTGACGGGGAAGGGTTCTGACGCCTTGGCCGATGTGGAGAAGGCGCAGGCGGCGGTTGCGAGAAGGGTGCGGCGGGTGAGTCTCATGACGCCTGTTTATCGCCACTGGAAATTCATGTCCACAACGTCTATTTAAGGGAAAATCAAAGGACACCACCCTATGGCCATGGCCGCCCACGAAATAGAACAATTTATCAAGGACGGCCTGCCCGATGCAGTGGTCGAGATCAAAGACCTCGCCGGAGACGGCAACCACTACGCCGCCACCGTGGTATCATCCGCATTCAAAGGCAAATCCCGCGTGCAGCAACACCAGATGGTTTATGCGGCACTGAAAGGCAATATGGGCGGCGTGTTGCATGCACTGGCGCTTACAACTTCAACACCACAGGAATAGAAAATGACCACCACCCACGAACAAATCGACTCCACCGTCAAATCCAATGACGTTGTTCTCTTCATGAAGGGCAATGTTGACAGCCCCATGTGCGGCTTTTCCGGTCGTTCCGTGCAAATCCTCCAACACCTTGGTGTGCCCTTCAAGGACGTCAATGTGCTGGCCGATGAGGCGCTGCGCAATGGCATCAAGGAATATACCAACTGGCCGACGATCCCCCAGCTTTACGTCAAGGGTGAATTCATCGGCGGGGCTGATATTGTGATGGAGATGTTCCAGTCCGGTGAATTGAAGCAGTTGATGGCTGATAAAGGAATCAGTGCATAATGGCTCTCACATTTTTCGGTGCCCAAGGTTCCTGCTCACTCGCCACGCATATTGCTTTGGAGGAAGCTGGCGCTGACTATGTGTTCCGGAAAATTGATACCGCTGCCGGAGAACAACGCACTGCTGACTATCTGAAAATCAATCCGAAAGGACGCGTTCCTGCACTGGTCACCGACCATGGCGTGTTGACGGAGAACGTGGCACTGCTGCAATTTGTGGCGCAGAGTTTTCCGAAGGCCAATCTGGCACCCACGGATGCGTTCGGTCTTGCCAAAATGAATGCATTTAACAGCTATCTCGCTTCAACGGTGCATGTGAACCACGCCCACAAGGTGCGGGGAAGCCGCTGGTCTGATGACGCTGCTGTGGTCGAAAATCTCAAACTCAAGGTTCCACAAACCATGACCGATTGTGCGGCCTTGATAGAGTCGGAATATCTTGCAGGACCTTGGGTCATGGGCGCGCAATACACCGTGGCCGATGCTTATCTTTACACCATCGAAAACTGGTTTGAAGGCGACGGCGTGGATCTGTCAAAGTTCCCGAAGATCATGGCGCACCGTGCGGCGATGAATGCGCGGCCCGCAGTGCAAAGGGTATTGAATGCGCTTGGCTAACAATAAGTCCCCCTCCGCCCTTCGGGCACCTCCCTAGCAAAGCCTAACATATTCACACATCTCTGAAAGTTCAGTGTTTCGGGCTTAAAATTCTGCGTTTTCTCTTAAACTCGTCATTCCCGCGTAGGCGGGAACCCCGCTTTTCACGCACTGAGCTGTTGGCTAGCGGGGTCCCCGCCTACGCGAGGATGACGAAATTAAAGAGTTATTCCAAAAGTTAGTGCCGATGCACCTCGGTGGCACCAACACTTCGACATCGGCCCTAAAAGAAGCGTGAATTTGATAGCCAGCAAAGCTGAGGGAGGACGACAATGACATTCCCTCCACCAACTTGTTGGGGGAGGTGCCCGAAGGGCGGAGGGGGGCCTTCCTTACTTCATCCGCTCCAACATCTTCTGCAACACCGGCTTTTGCCCCTCATCCGCCAGCACCAGCGCCGCCTCCACATCAGCCTTCGCCCCCGCCAGATTGCCGATCTTGAAACGATAGGTCGCGCGCACCACAAATACTTCTGCCAGTTTTGGTGACGCCGCAATCGCCGCTTCAAAATCCTTGAAAGCCCCATCCGGATTTTTCAGTTCCATATGCGCTTCGCCACGCCGCACATAGGCCAGTCCAAACGCGGGATCAGCAATGATCGCAGTCGTAAAATCCGCCATGGCTTTTTTGGTCTCACCCATCTTCAGCAAAATCCGCCCGCGGCCATAAGCAGCAATCGGGTGATCGGGATCCAGTTTCAAGGCCTCATCAAAATAAGTCATCGCTCCCGGCACATCCATGCGCAGCATCGCGTCCTGCCCGCGCTTTACCAAATCATCCGCGTCAGTTGCGAAGGCTGAACCCGCCAAAACCCACATTGTAAAAATCAGGATGTATCTCATGTCCCCCACCCTATCCGCCGTAAACATGACAGACAAGCGCGTTCATGAGATTGACCGGGTCACAAGGAACAGGCAGCAAGCAGCATGTTCCGTTCGAACCCAAAAGCCCTCATTGCCCTGATCTATACCGTCATCGTGTGGGGCGTTACACCTGTTATGGCGCGCAGTGCGGCTGTGGCCTTGGGCGGTTATGATTTTCTGGTGACGCGCATGGCCATATCAGGCCTGATTTTCATAGCCTTGCTGGCAGCCTTTTCCAGCTTCCACGTGGAGCGGCAGGACTGGCCAAGGCTGGCGCTGATCAGCCTTGTTGGCACGTTTGGCTATTTTGCATTCTCCAGTTTCGGCTTTGCCCATGCACCAGCGGGAATCGGCACCCTCATCATGTCAACCCAGCCCATGCTGATCGCATTGCTGGCCTGGGCCGCTGGGGTGGACCGCCTGAACCGCTTGACCATCATTGGCTTGATCGTGGCCTTTGCAGGCTCCGCCCTGCTGGTGTGGAGCGATGATATTTCGGGTGGCACCGTGTCCCGTTATGACCTGCTTCTGGGCTGCGGCTTCATTTTCGCCGCCAGCATCGGCTGGTCAGTCTATGTGGTGTTTTCAAAACCCCTCATTCTCAAATACGGCCCCCTGAAAGTAACGGGGCTTGCCAACATCATCGCAGCTTTGCCGACGCTGGCCTTGTTGCGGCCGGACATGGGCCACGCACTGGTGAACCTTCCACCCCATGCCATGTGGGCGCTGGCCATGCTGTTCACCGTCGGCACCTCCAGCGTGATCAGCTGGAACTATGCGGCGGGCCAAGCCAGGCCAACGCTGCTGGGCATGTCGCTTTATGTGATGCCTGTTATCGCCGTGTTTTCAGGTTGGTTGCTGTTGGGCGAGCCCATCACCACCCAGATCATTGTGGCCGCCGCCATCATCATGGCGGGGGTGGCCATTTCGCAGGCGAATTCATTGCGCTACAAAGTGACGGAGGTTCACACATGACGACAGCAACGCCCGACCGTCCCGGCGTTTGGACTATAAAAAAGGCGGGAACCAGTCCCGCCTTTTTCGAAATCTTTATCGTCAAACTCAGCGTGAATAGAATTCCACCACCAGGTTTGGTTCCATCTGCACCGGATACGGCACTTCGCCAAGGGCTGGAATGCGCAGGAACTTGACCTGTCCACCGCCGATTTCCAGATAGTCTGGCGTATCGCGTTCAGCTGAAGCCTGGGCTTCCTGTACGGTCACCAGTTCCTTGGCGCGGTCTGTGAGTTCAACCACATCGCCGGCCTTCAAGCGGATTGAAGGAATCGTCACGCGTTGGCCGTTGACCTTGACGTGGCCGTGGCTCACGAACTGGCGGGCGGCGAATACGGTGGCCACCAGCTTGGAACGGTACACCACCGTCGCAAGGCGGCGTTCGAGCAGACCAATCAGGTTTTCCGACGAGTCGCCCTTCAGGCGCACAGCTTCGGCGTAGAGTGCCCGGAACTGGCGCTCGGAAATGTTGCCGTAATAGCCCTTGAGCTTCTGCTTGGCGCGCAATTGCGTGCCGAAGTTGGACATTTTGCCCTTGCGGCGCTGTCCGTGCTGGCCGGGGCCATATTCACGCTTGTTCACCGGGGACTTTGGACGACCCCAGATATTTTCGCCCATGCGGCGGTCAATTTTATACTTCGCGGTTGCGCGTTTCGTCATTTACGGCTCTCCTGGATGCCATTGCATTGGAGCCCAC
>JAYUVC010000024.1:0-3495 GCA_043754325.1 Hyphomicrobiales bacterium | reverse complement strand
TTCAGCAAGGTCCCGGCCCAGCATGGCTGCAACAAGTTGGAGCTTCGACATGTCTTTCATGTTGTTGACTGCAACGGTGCGACCATCCCGCATCACCGTTACGCGGTCACAGACTTCATAAAGCTCATCAAGTTTATGACTGACGAAAATGACTGCAACGCCTTCCGCCTGCAATTGCCGCACCGTTTTAAGCAACACGCCGACTTCAGCTTCGTCTAGCGAAGAAGTTGGCTCATCCATGATTACCAGCTTGGCATCGAAGGATACGGCCCGCGCAATCGCCACCATCTGTTTGATGGCGGTTGAAAACCGTTCCAACGGTTGGGTAACATCAATGCGGATGTCAAAACGTTCCAGCAGTTTGGCAGCGCCATTGTTCATGCGCGGCCAGTCCAGCACGCCAATGAAACGCCTGGGCTCACGACCCAGATAAATGTTTTCGGCAACCGAGCGAAATCCGATAAGGTTGATTTCCTGGAATATCGTGCTGATACCGCTGCGCTGCGCCTGTTGCGGCGACTTGGCTTTCCAGCTGTTGCCTTCAAACGTAATCTCACCAGCATCGCGCTGGTAGGCTCCGTTCAGGATCTTGATCATGGTGGATTTTCCAGCGCCATTCTGGCCAACCAAGCCCATGACTTCGCCAGGTCGCACGGACAATGAAGCATCCGTCAAAGCGGCAACGCCACCAAAAGATTTGGATATGCCAGTCATTGCAAGCAAAGGTGCAACCGGCGCTGTGTTCACCCGATGCACCTTGTGTAAGTCAGAACAATCCGCATGGCGTCATTCAGTCCCCATCACGAGGCCTTCGATATCATGCTTTTGTGTGACCGGCGTCAAGTGCTCGACAATGCTGCACACCAGATGATCACGGATGACGGGGGGAAGGCCATCATGGAATTCCTTCGTCACCATCATGTCGTGCAAAGCCGCATGGCCAGCACCCGGTGCATCGACACCCAAAACCAGAACCGGTCTTGCAATGGGTGAGTCATGCCGCGTACCCCGGTGAATGGTGAGCGCAGACCGGCACGAGATATCGCCGCGCTGTGGAAATTTGCGCGCACCTTTTTCGGCGAATGTTGGCCAGATAAGATTGGGCGGAAACATTTCATGTTTCCACTCGCGCCCGTCTTCCCATTGGGTCCCCGGCGCAATTTCAAAGGGCCCCATGTCAGGCGTCACATCAACGCCCGTGAGATTGAAGGCGAGCGATGTGATCTTCCGGTCTTGATAGGTGTCCGGTGGTGAAGGAAAGTCCCGGTGCCAAGGCTGGTTTTTCGCACCTTGAAACGGCACGTCGAAACCAATCTCCACAATCTGGTAATCTTGGCCAAGCACGGCTTCACACATGGCAACCACCCAAGGGTGACTTGCCAGCTCAACAAAGCCGCCAAAATCCTGCGGGTGGATTTCCACATACCAGCGGCGAGGGCCCCGTCCCACAGCCCCGCCCGGCCTCTGGATTGCACTCCAGAAAGCAGTCATCATGTCTTCGCGCATCGCATCCGCGAACTCGAGCGAAAATGCTGATTTGCGACCAATGATGCCGTCACGATAGAGTGTTTCTACATCCGGCGTCACATTGAAATTAGCCTTGTCCAATGTTTGGTTCCTTGTGGTTTGAAGATTTTTTGTCATTCCCGCGTTCGCGGGAATGACGGAGTTTTTAGTCCGAATGCCACAACGATACCCGGTTTGCTTATGTAAAAAATGGATGAGAACCCGATACGCAGGCCCTCATCCATCAAGTTTGACTTGGAAGAAACTTAGTAAGCTTCGGGCATATAGGCTGCGACATTGTCCTTGGTGAATACACGATCCGTGTTTACGAGTTTTACATTCAAAGTCTCGCCATTTCCCATTTTCTCAATGGCGGCAAAAGCTGCGGGACCGAATTTCGGATTACACTCGACGCACACCAAGACCTTGCCATCCATGATCGCCTGTGCCGCGTCCTTGGTGCCATCAATCGTACCAATCGTCAGGTCTTTACCGGGCGCTTTGCCCGCTGCTTCCATTGCAGCAATAGCACCCATGGTCATCTCGTCATTGTGGGAATAAAGTGCGGTGGCTTCCGGGTGCGCCTGATACAGTGTTTCAAACACCTGGCGGCCCTTATCGCGGGAAAAGTCTCCTGATTGCGATGCGATGACTTCCATGCCAGGATGGTCCTTGATGTAATCCTTGAAGCCTGAGGCACGGTCGTTTGCTGGCGATGAGCCCACAGTGCCTTGAAGCTCAATGATCTTGGCCTTGCCATTCAATGCCTTGACCATGATTTCGGCAACCATGTTACCTTCCTTGACGAAGTCCGAACCAATGAAGGCGGCATAGTCTTCGCCTGCCTTGGCTAATGACTGATCCACACTGCGGTCCACGAGTATCATCGGAATGCCGGCTTTCTTGGCTTCCATGACGGCGGGAATGAGCGGCTTTTCTTCGCGCGGTGCCAGTAGAATTACATCGACTTTTTGCGCAATCATGGAGCGCACGTCGGCCACCTGTTTTGCCGCAGAACCTGCAGCGTCCGTATAAACCAGTTGCCAGCCGCGCTTTGCAGCTTCGTCTTTCATGCTGGCGGTTTGTGCCAGACGCCAAGGGTTGTTGCTTTCAGTTTGCGCAAAACCAACCTTGTAGGTGTCTTTTTTTGCGAGCTTGGCCATATCGGCATAGGCAGCACGGAAAGTGAATCCGCCAGCCAATGCAGCGCCTGCACCAACCTTCAAAACATTACGACGTGAAATGGACATGGATCACTCCCTTTGGTTCGCAGCGCGCTTGTGATTTGCATCGCGCTTGTGATTTGCATCGCGCACTTTCTGAAATGCTTCGTCATTGGAGCATTTCTGCTTGATAATAATCATGAAAATACTATTACTAGTCAAGTGAAAATAACATTTGCAGTGCAGCAAAATCGCTCGCAGATGCAACAACACCTAAGACGTTTTGCAAAATTCCGGTGCAATGATACGTCCATACTGCAAGGGGAAAAGGCGGACTATGACAGTGGAACTGGGGGCACCAGAAAAGTCGACGGAAACAGCCACACGTCCGACAATGACTGATGTGGCGAGGCTTGCAGGGGTTTCCCAGTCCAGCGTTTCGCTTGTGCTGAATGGTATGACTGGTGCCAGAATTTCGGACGCCACGCGCGAACGGGTGACACGCGCGGCACAAGAGCTGGGATATGCGCTACCCGGTCAAAGGCGTGCAGAGCGGCGCAATGGAGTGCGGAACAAAATTGCATTTATTATCGATGAAATATCGACAAGCCCACACCCGGTGGTCAGTCTCGATGGTGTTCGCGATGAAGCTTGGGAATCGGGTCTCGTCGTAACCAGCTATGTGACCCGGTCCAACACAGACTTGGAACAGGCGACACTGGAAGCAATCGTCAATGACTCCCAGGTCATTGGCATTATCTACGCAACGATTTTCACGCGCGAAGTGGTATTGCCGGATTTGGTTGATAGTCTGCCGCTGGTCTTG
>JAYUVC010000023.1:0-3319 GCA_043754325.1 Hyphomicrobiales bacterium | reverse complement strand
GCAATACCGGCGCCTGCCCCATCACTTCAAAGCCGAGCGGGACGAACATTTTCTGGTCACCGTGCCGGCACGCTCGGAAATATTTTTTTCGCAATCGGGTAAAGACGTGCGCTGCAATCCCGGCGGATTTATTCTGGAACGCAGCCATGAGCCCTATGAGTTTTCCCACGTCGACCCCGCCGACCTGTGGGTGATGAAAGTTGAGGCCAAGGCCTTGGGCCTGCGGCTGCGTGCACCTGACCGCTTCTGCTCCATGCAATTCAACGCGGCTGAGGGTGCAGGCGGCCTGTTTACTGACATGCTGCATCTCATCCCCGCCCGCTTTGATGCCATGGGCATTGAGGTGCGCGACACCGTGGGCAGGCAGCTCATTGATCTTCTGGTGCTTGCCCTCAAAGCCGATGAGCGCACCTTGACGACCGGCACCTCCACCGTGCGCGAGGCGCACTTGACCCGCATTGAAACCGTTGTCAGAAAAAATCTGGGCGACGCAGCACTTGACCCTGAAACCATCGCCCGGGCCTGCGGCATCTCCACGCGCTATCTGCACGAATTGTTTCGCGACACCAACCAAACCGTGGGCAGCTGGATCAGGGATCAACGCCTGGAAGCCGCGCGCGAGGCTTTGACCGATCGCTCGAACAAGCAAAGCCTGGCCGAAATAGCTTATCGCTTTGGTTTTGGCGACCAGGCGCAATTCTCCCGCAGCTTCCGCAGCGCCTATGGCATGGCGCCTAAGGATTTCCGCACAAAACGTTGACCTTTCAATCCGCAGAAGCGGGAGGCAGGCCAGAGAAACAATCATCAAAACGAAAATCATCATGGCTTGGATATAGAACAAACAACGAACATTGTCAAGTCTATTTTGCAGGTCCGGGTTAGATTTTATTCCTGATTGATTCCAAAAGCTTGGCCCGATCCCTTCGCGCTTTCAGGGCCTGCGCCATGGTCACCTCGACAAATTTCGTCGGCGTATGCGGCTGCAACTGCCCGATCAAATCCATATCCGCAGAAATCACCGCGCCCACCATGAAGTAACCGCCACCCGAAACTGCGTCACGATGCAACACGATGGGTTCGGTGCCGCTTGGTATCTGGATGGAGCCATAGGGGTAACACGCATCGACGATATTCGACGGGTCACTGCCCGCACCAAAGGGTGGCACGCGATCAACAAATTCCAGTTTCCGTCCACCCTTGAAGCGATAGCCGATACGGTCCGCTTCCGGGGCCACCTTCCACGTATCCTCCAGAAAATGCCTGCCCGACTCCGCCGTAATGCGATGCCAATACAGCCCGGGGATCATCCGCAGCTCCGCTGGCATGCCAGGACCACGGCGCAGTTTAGAGGGAACCGTTCGGCCTTCCTTTGCAGCAGGACCCTTGCCGATTTTCAGCTCATCACCCTCCGCAAGCTTGCGGCCTTGATAGCCACCAAGTGCGCCCAGAGTGTAAGTTGAGCGCGACCCCAAAACCACGGGCACATCTACACCGCCCGAAATTGCGATGTAGGCCCGAGCACCCTTTTTCAGAAAGTCGAAAGACAACACATCGCCCTTCTTGACCTTGAACGACGTCCAGCTCTCCCGCGCCACACCATTCACCTTCGGCGGAAGATCAGCACCCGTTACGGCAACTGTCGCTGCTTTGGTAAATTGCAACTCCGGCCCCATGAACACGGCCTCAAGCACCGCCAGCGTTTCCTTATTGCCCACAAGCATGTTGGCGCAGCGCAGCGCGAACCGGTCCATGCCGCCAGAGATCGGAATGCCGATGTGATAATATCCGGGCCTGCCCAAATCCTGAACTGTAGTTGAGAGTCCCGCTTTCAAAACTTTAACGGACATTGAGCGCCCCCATCAGCTTCGCGTTATAACCATCCATGTCTTTTTTGAATTCATCGAGTTTGAAGGTCACGTCCTTCATGCGCGGCATGAACTTGCCCTTCTCAACGGCGATGACCGTCGCATCATATTCTGCCCGATCAATCGGTTTCCATTTCACTATGTCCCCCGGTTTGAACAGACACATAAAGTCTTTCAAGTATTTTACTTTCTGATTTGGATCGAAAATCGGCATCGGCGTAATGCCGAACATCTGATAGCCACCTGCGCCGCGAACGGAATAGATGCAACCAAAGCAGCCGCCATGTCCCACCGTCAGTTTCGGCGTATCCGTCCGTGGACGGAGATATTTTGGTGACTGGATTTGCCGCTGCTTCTCCACCATCTGATAGAGGAACGGCAGGCCTGCGACAAAACCCACCATGGAGACAAACCACGGTGCGCCGGAGTGTGCCTTTACAAAACCATCGACACCATCGAGATTGTTGATGCGGGCCGTGTATTCCACGTCAGTGGAGTTCGGATCCTGGTGGCGATCCCGAAACTTCATCAAGGTCTCGTTTGTCCACGGATCATTGTACAAAACCGGAATTTCAATGATCCGGGTTTTCAATTGCGACTTGCCCTTGCCAGCCGTTTTTTCAATCGCCTTCAGTTCTTTCATCAAGTCACTGGGCTTGATCACATCCGGATTGAACTTGATCTGGAACGAGGCGTTGGCCGGGCAGATTTCGGTGACACCTTTGATCCGCGCCTTCTTCACTGCCGTTGTGATGGAAAGGCTTTTGAAAAACGCATCGAGTGACATTTCTTCATCGCACTCAACGAAGATATGTTCATCGCCGCCATAAGAGTATCTGGTTTTCATCTCTGGGTGTCCTCCGTCACGAATTCAATTTGTGAAGATTTTGCTCAAGCCACGGCTCAAGCCAGCGGGTGTGAAAGGCACCAGCGCGAACCTCAGGGTCCGTTGCAAGCGCCAGATGTAGAGGCTTCGTCGTCGCCAATCCTTCGACGCGCAATTCATTCAGTGCACGGATCATCCGGTTGATCGCAGCCTCACGTGTTGAGTCCCACACAATCAGCTTTCCCAGCAGCGAGTCATAGAATGGCGGCACCTGATAACCCTGATAGAGCATCGTATCAAAACGCGTCCCCGGCCCGCCCGGTACCGTGAGTGCAGTTATTGTTCCCGGAGCGGGCATGAAATTTTTGGCCGGGTCTTCGGCATTGATGCGCACTTCAATGGAATGCCCATTCATGCGCACATCTTTCTGCGCCACCGACAACGCAGCTCCACCCGCCACCAATATCATCTCCCGCACCAGATCAATCCCGGTAATCATCTCTGTCACCGGATGTTCCACCTGAATGCGCGTATTCATTTCGATGAAATAGAATTCGTGTGTTTTATCGTCGTAAAGATATTCCAGCGTTCCAGCGCCACGATAGTTCACAGCCTCCGCAAGAGCCAC
>JAYUVC010000022.1:0-30891 GCA_043754325.1 Hyphomicrobiales bacterium | reverse complement strand
TAGGTGCTCCCATTGAATGCAAAGTCAACAGTCAATGTGTTTCTGAATCCACTTGACGTTAAGGGCGCGAACGAAAAGACTCGCCCTGAGACAGCGTCAAGATCGCGTAACTCGTCGCGCGTCAGTGGTCGTCGCGATCCACTTTCAGTCTCGATATTTTTGTAGCCGCTACCACCGCGCGTCGCGGTATTTTTTGCTTCATAAAGCTTGCGGTATTTGATGGCGGTTTTTTTCTTGCAATACCAGAGGATGTAGTCGGAGACGGATGGCAGCAGCTCCGATGCCTGTCCCGATGATTTCTGAAAATCGATCAGACTGCAGAAATTCTCGTCACCGAAAATTTCGTCGAGCAGAACCCGCACGCGATGGACGTTCTCATCGCTAATCTGAACGAAGATCGATCCCGAATCTGCAAGCAGATCGCGGGCCACAGTTAGTCGATCTCGCAGATAAGTTAGATATGAATTTATCCCGTCGCGCCACGTGTCTCTGAAGGCTTTCACCTGCTCGGGCTCACGCGTGATGTGCTCGACGTTGCCGTCTTTCACGTCACGGCTGGTGGTGCTCCACTGAAAATTACTGTTGAATTTGATGCCGTACGGCGGGTCAAAATAAATGCACTGCACCTTGCCACGCAGGCCCTCGCGCTCGGCCAGTGACGCCATGACCGACAGACTGTCGCCCAGAATCATGCGGTTCGCCCAGTGGGCATCGTGCTGATAGAACTCGGTCTTCGCGTTGTCGTTCGGCAGGCCGTTGAAGTCGGCGAACATATCGACTTGTGGCGCTGGCGCAGCGGTCTTTTCGCTTTGGCGCTTCAGGTCGTCAATCAGCACCTTGGGGTGTACTTTTTCCTGAATGTAGAGCGGCGGCGCATGCACGACCAGGTTCGACCAGTCCTGCTCGTCCTTGCCGCGCCAGACGAGCTGCGGGTCTAAATCACGATTGCGGCGCTCGTACTCCACGCGCACAGGCTTCTGCTCATCCTTGGCCATCACCGATTGATACTCCGCCGTCGGGATGTTCTTGCGCGTGGCTTCGTCGTGCTTGAGCGTTTCGACGGTGATCGGCGCTTTAGAGGATTTTTTTGTGGCCATGATCTTTATAAAGAGTCCAGTACGTCGGGCTTTTTGAGGGCTTTTTTGTTTTCTGATAGCAGGCGACGTTCGACTCTTGGGCGGGTGGCAGACTCTCGGGCCGGATGCCCCGTTCCAACAGGGTTCTACGCACCGCTTCGTTGTTGGTAATGTGCTCATTCGAGATAGCGTGCTCGCTGCCCAGTTGGTGCTGCCGCGCATTGAAGATGGTGATCTCGGCGGCGAAGTCTTTGGCCTTCAAAATAATGGTGGGTGCAAAATCAGCAAGCGGACGGTTGTCTGGCACCTGCCATTGCGCTTTCATCGCCTGAGTAGACTTGCCGAACAGGGCATGGTCACCTTTGCTGCGAATGAGCGCGAAATCCTGGTTGCCGCCCGTTTGTTCGTAGATGATCTGAGACAAATCCTTTTCGGTCTGGACGAGCTTTTTGCGGGCTGAGACTCGCTCGGCGTCAAGCAGGCGTTGCTCGATCAGTTCAGCGCGGCGCGTTTGTACAGCGAAGTAGG
The DNA here is from genome assembly GCA_043754325.1 of Hyphomicrobiales bacterium. Taxonomy (GTDB): domain Bacteria; phylum Pseudomonadota; class Alphaproteobacteria; order Rhizobiales; family Aestuariivirgaceae; genus Aestuariivirga. The sequence continues at coordinate 29,287 of JAYUVC010000022.1, read as the reverse complement.
TTTGGGCGAAAGCGATTGGCTGTTTTTTAGAATCACCGTTCTGGGCGATCAGGTAACAGGCGTATCGGGTGAGCATGATGTCGTCCACCTCGCGCTGGCTACCCGACCCGAGATCCACCATTTTGTTGACGTCAACAAAATGGTCAGTCACGGCGTGATCGGAGAGTTCGCACGCTGTTTTTGCCTTACTCAGCACGGTGCCGAAGTTGCGCCATTCCGTGTACCCCAGCAGGTGTTGCAAATCCCTTGCCAGCCAGAATTCCACGCCAGTTTCCGTTCGCTGCGCATGGCCTTCAAACGTATCGGTTAGTGCTTGCACCACTTCTGTTTTCATCTTGACACCTATGCGCCCTGCGGCTGCGTAGCCGCATTGATCATCTTGTTGAATTCGCCTTCAACTCTCTTCGCGAAGTCATCCTGCATTTGATACATCTCGGTGAACTCGGCGAAGGCCCAGCGACCGTAGGTGCCGAGATGGTTGACGCCGGGCACCCAGTAGGTGTCCATCGTTGACTTCTTCTCTTTGGCATCTTCGCGCCGGTAACCCTTGATCTCGACCACCAGATTTAGCGGATCGTCAGGGCCGCGACCGTCATCCACACGAACGATAAAGTCCGGTCGATACTGGCGCATTTCGGAGCCATAGCGGTAGGGCACTTCGAATCCGAGGTTGTGGTTCTTCACGTACGCTTTCACGCGTGGGTGGGCTTCGGCGACGCGACAGAACTCGGCTTCCCAATCGCTATCCAAAACCACCCAGTTGAGCTGGCAGGTTTTGGCGCTCGTCTCCCAGCGCTCAGTTTTTGAAGTGTTGAAGTTGACATGTGCCGTGCTGCCGGTGGGGTTGTATGGGTCGAGCACGGCTTTGATTGGGCGACTGTCCACCAGAGCGCGCGTGATGCCCGCAGTGATGCGCTCGCAGGCCATGTCGGCCAGCATTTTGTATTTGAGCTGCGCCGGGGTGGTGCCACCCTTGCAAACGAGATAGCCATCGAGCCACTCACGGGCGATGCGCTTGAGCTGGCCGAACAGGTGGAGCTGCGGCTCGTCATTGGCATCGCGCCACTTGCTGAGCACGAGGTGCGACGTGAGTTCGTACACAACCTGGGATCGCCGCACGTTGCCGGTGTGAGCGAGATTCAGATCCACCGTTTCGCCGATGATTCCCGAATTGCGGGTTTCGGTGGCACCGACGAGATCAGGTGTGAGTTCAAGCACGGAGTCTGGGTTGAACTCGGCGGTCAGTCTCTCTTCGGGCAACTCGGCGCGATAGCCTTGAACGCGCGGGAAACGAATCTCCAGCGCATCGCGATCAGGCCGCACCGCTTTGACCTGTATGGTCTCACGCGGCTTTTGCGGCGGCGCTACAACCGGCTTGGCGTTGAAGTCGAAGGGGATGCCCAGTACGTCCGCATACTCGACATTGAAGAGACCTTCTTCGTTGAGTTCGTACGACTGGCGGCGCAGCGCGCGGCCAATGACCTGCTCGCAAAGAAGCTGAGTTCCGAACGCGCGCACGCCGAGCACATGCGTCACGGTGTTGGTGTCCCAGCCCTCGGTGAGCATGGAGACCGATACCACACAGCGAATATCAGCTCCCAGCTTGCCGGGGCGGCCCACGGTATTCATCACTTCGCGGAGAATATCAGCATCACTGAGCTTGTCGGGATCACGCGGATCATTGCGAAGGCGCAGTTCCTTTTTGAAGGCTTCTATTTCGTTTGATGCAACAGCGCGAAACTCGTCTGACAGGGCATCGCCCGCTTCCAGCTGTTCACTGTCCACCAACAAAGTGCGCCGACGTGATTTCCACTTGCCATTCTCGTCAACGTTGGAAAACAACGGCAAGTCTCCCGACACAAGCCGGGAGGCAATGTTTTCACCTTCACCCGAAGTCACCTCGTAGCCACTGATCCAATCGGCCATAAGTTTTGACGTCGCTGTATTGTTGCATACCACGATGAACACGGGCGGACGACCAAGATCAGGCTGTGCTGCCCATGCATCAAAAATGGTCTCATAGTGATGATACAGCGCCTTCGTGGCTTGCAGCAAAAGATGCGGAAGCGATTGCGGGTCCATCAGGGACTTCGCCTGTTTGCCACGGCCCTTTTTCGGCAAGCCCTTGGAGACGTATTTGTAGACATCACGGAATTTTGGCAGGTCGCCTTGCACCGAGTCATCCAGCACGGGCAAGCGCGGCACTTTGACGATACCGCTTTCAATGGCGTCTAACAGACCGAAGTCCGACACCACCCACGGGAACAACGTGCCTTCGGGATAGCCTGATCCACGCAAGAAAAACGGCGTGGCTGACACGTCAAAGACCGAACGAACTCCAATCTTGCGATTGAAGGCTTCAATGCCATTGATCCAGACGCGGGCGGCTTCCTCGTTGTTCTCAGCTTCCTTCTTTTCTTCTGCCGTCAGTACGGCAGCGGGCTCTGCATCGCCACCCACTTTGTGGCGATAGCAGTGGTGCGCTTCATCATTCAGTACGACGATGTTCTTGCGGCCCATGAGTTCAGGGGCAACGCGGGCAATCATTTCGCCTTCAGTTTCTTCAAAAGATTTTGCCCCGTCACGTCCACCAAGAATTTGGCGATTGAGCTTTGAGACCTGTTCCTTTTCCCGCTTCATGAAGGCGTGGTAATTGGTGATGACGATGCGGGCCTTGCGCAAGCCTTCCAGCATATCGAGCGGAATGAGGTTCAAGGTCTCGAACACATTTTCAGGGTTTGACGGGTTCAAAACCTGCAAGCGGTCCTTGATGGTGATGCCCGGCGCAATGATCAGGAAAGCATCGGTGAATGATTTGGAATTGGGCCGTCTCGCCTTGTTCACTGATTGCCACGCGATGATCATGGCCATCACCGTGGTCTTGCCAGACCCTGTCGCCATCTTGCTGGCAAGACGGTACATGCCGGGATTGGCCTCTGCATTGGCGTCTTCGATCTGCTTGCGAAAGCGTGTCGGCGCAACTTCGGTCAAGTAGATCAGCGTTTCAACCGCTTCGCGCTGGCAGAAAAACAAGCGTCGAGCGCGTGACGGTTCACGCCAATGCAACATCAGCCGTTGCGTTTCAGGTGTGACGCCCCACTGGCTGGGTGGCAGGTTTTGCCATTGATCTACATGCTTGCGGATTTCATTGATCAGCGCATTCGACGTGACCTTTGCGCCATCTTCATCGAACAATCCGAGTTCCTGCTGCTTGGGACTGCGGCGTCGGGCGGCTGGCACGGGAACAATCTGAATGCTTTCGCGTCGGCCATCCAACTTTTTGCCCGTGGGTTGGCCTTCGTCGTCGAGTTCATAATGGAACTGCGGCGTATCAAAAGGATTAGTGATGATTGGCTTATCAGTGAAAGCCATGAGCCCGCCCCAAATTAATAGCGGCGACTCATTCCACCGCTTTGATTATTATGCCGAATATGGCTCAATCGGAGCGGGAAGTCATCTGGCACTCACACGGTGTTTACAACATCACTCCAGCTGCATTACCGACGAACAATTCGCCGTCACGGACATAGCGGCTCAACATCGCGTCGCTGGCGTGGCCTGTTTGGGCGCGGATTTTCATTGTTGAAACCCCGGCGTGTGCGGCGCTGGTGGCGAAACCTGCACGGAGGCTGTGGCCTGAGTATCCTTCGGGGTTTATGCCGATGGCGGCAAGGCGTTCGCGGATGACTTCGCTGACTGCATCGCCTGAGAGCCTGACGGGTTGAAGGTGGCTGTATCTGGTGATGGGGCAGAACACTGGGCCATGCGTGCTGGCAGAACGCTCTAGCCAAGCCGTGACGGCGGCAACAGGGCAATGCTGGGTGCGACCATTTGGGATGCCGATTTTGCGTCCTGCGCTGTCCTGATCTGTTTTGCTGTGCCTGAGCGTGATGATGATGCCCAGACGAACGATTTCGATGTCGGCCACATCCAACCCCACCAGTTCTGATCGCCGGAAGCCACCTGCAAAGCCGAGCAAAAGTAGCGCACGGTCGCGCACATCTTTCAGGCTGTCCCCAATGGGGTCTAGGATTGCGAACAGCTCCTCCTTCAACAATGGTTTTGCTTGTTTCTGTGCCGTGCCCTGTTTGCGACGGAGGCCACGCAGCGTCGCCTTCACCAAAGCTGCCTGACATGGGTTTTGTTCTCCCATGGCCTGATGAGCTTTGGATAACGTCGCCACTCTGCGCGTGATCGTCGCCACGGCAAGAATTCCGGCGTTGGCCGCGATGTAGGACGCAATCATTGCAGAACTTGCGGGCAAGGTGCCTCCCCATGCCGCAAAGTGCCTCAGGTCAGAGTCATAGGCAATGCGGGTGCTTTGTGCGATTGATTGGCGGACAAGCTCATCCACCGAAATCGAACCAGAGGCCCCCACAGGCAACAATTGTGCTTCCGAACCTACTATACCCATTTTGTGCGTGCAACTAACTGCAAATTGTTCCGTTTCTTGCGGCACTGCAACCCCATTGTTGTGGGTCGATAATTGAATCGGCGAAGTACTTCGGCCGTTTTCAATTTCGGTTTGTGTTGTTTCGCGACGTTATGAAATCCGTCAAAAACAGCGGAGGCTATAAATGCTAGGTCGCGATGAAAATGAAATATCGTACTTGATGTCGGAGTTTTGAAGGACTGCCCTGCCTCTAGAACTGCGCACGAGGAAGTATTTCTTCCCCTGATTTCCCCCCAATTAGTCCCCAGAATTCCCCAGATTTGCGGGTTACCGGATGCGGGGAAAAGGGAGTGGTCTGGCGGAAATGCCTGATAAATATGGTGGGAACTGGTGCTGCCGGAGGTAATCGAAACCTCGACCTCTCCCTTACCAAGGGAGTGCTCTACCACTGAGCTACGGCAGCGATGCGTTTTGTTTCAGGCCCAAATCGCCGGAAGTGGCGCTCCCTTGCCACAGCTTGGCATTTACTGCAACACTCTTGGCATATGAGTGAAAAGCAATCAGCAAAAGATACCGCCAAACGGGCAGCAGATCGGCGGAAACGGCAGACTGAAGCTTTGCGGGCCAATCTGAAACGGCGAAAAGAGGTTGCGGACAGGCCTGAGCCAAAGCCCGCTGCAGGAGACGCGCAAGATTTATCTGTTTTAGATTAGTTATTGCCCCAAAGCCGCCATATATGCTTGTAAGCAGGGAACAGGACGCTTCGGCACTGCAGCATTCTCGCAGCACGGGCCATTTTCGGGGATTTATGACATGGATCGCATCCGCATTCGCGGTGGTAACAGGTTGAACGGCAGCATTGATATTTCGGGTGCCAAAAACGCCGCCTTGCCGCTGATGATCATACCGTTGCTTACACCTGATCTGGTGACCCTGCACAATGTGCCGCGTTTGGCCGATGTGCAGCGCCTGCAAAAAATCCTCAACAACCACGGCGTTGACATTACCACGGCGGGAAAGCGCGTCGGCCAAACCAGCATGGCAGGCGAGACGCTGAAAATTTCCGCCAAAACCATTGTTGATACCACCGCTCCCTATGATCTCGTGTCAAAAATGCGCGCTTCGTTCTGGGTGCTGGGTCCGTTGATTGCGCGCATGGGCGAAGCGAAAGTTTCGCTGCCCGGTGGTTGCGCCATTGGCACACGGCCTGTGGACATGCATTTGCAGGCCATGGAAAAACTGGGCGCGCATTGCGAGATTGAAAATGGCTATGTCATCGCCAAGGCGAAGAACGGTCTCAAGGGCGGGCATATCTCTTTCGCCAAAGTCTCCGTTGGTGCCACCCATGCCGCACTCATGGCTGCGGTTCTGGCCAAGGGCGATACCACCATTGAAAACGCCGCAACCGAACCTGAAATCGGCGACGTGGCGGAATGTCTGGTCAAGATGGGGGCCAGGATCGAAGGCATCCATACCCGCACCCTCAACATCACTGGCGTCACCTCATTGCACGGCACCGAACACACGGTGATTTCAGACCGCATCGAAGCGGGAACTTACGCCATGGCAGCCGGCATGGCAGGTGGTGATGTGCTGTTGCGCGGTGCACGGCCTGAAACCTTCGCCAATGCCATACTCCAACTGCAACGCGCAGGCGTGACGGTTGAAACCACCAATGACGGCATTCGCGTCAAGCGCAATGGCTCTGGCCTATTGCCTGTCGATGTGACGACGGACCCCTACCCCGGCTTTCCCACAGATTTGCAGGCGCAGTTCATGGGCCTGATGACAGTGGCCAACGGCACCTCGCACATCCGCGAAACCATATTCGAAAACCGCTTCATGCATGTGCAGGAACTGGCGCGTCTGGGGGCCGACATTCACCTGCATGGCGACATGGCAGAGGTGCGTGGCGTGAAAAAACTGACGGGTGCCGACGTGATGGCAACTGACCTTCGTGCGTCTGCCACGCTGGTGATTGCGGGCCTCATCGCGGAAGGTGAAACCATGTTGCACCGTGTCTACCATCTGGACCGTGGCTTTGAAGCGCTCGAAGAAAAACTGCAAGCCTGCGGTGCCGACGTTACGCGTATTTCAGGCTGATCCCCAGTGCTGCACCTCACGGCCCTGGATGCAGAAGACTTGCCAGCACTTTCCGCGCAGATGCAGGACGCTGTCATTCGCGTATCAGACATCCACTGGTCAGTGACGCAGAAACGCTTTCTCATGGTGGCCAACCGTTACGCCTGGGACGCGCCGGAGGAAAAGCAGCGCCGCCGCACGGGGCTTCGCTTTAATTTCGTCAAGAACGTGAGGCGGGCCGGGCCCAAAGGCCTGGTGCGCAATGGTGTGCTCTCACTTCTCGCCATTGGCTTTGAAGCCAACAAAACCGAAGCACTTTCAGGCTTCATCACGCTGCAACATTCTGGCGGTCACAGCATCCGCCTGGAGGTTGAATGCGTTGATGTGCAGCTTGATGATCTGGGACCGGCATGGGGTACGCCTCATGAGCCGCAGCATGGCTGATGCCACGAGCAGATTGATCGCCGTCGAGATTGACGACAGCATTGGCCGCAGCGCCTCCCCCGAAGCCGAGCATGAACGCCGCGCCGCCATTTACGATCTGCTCGAAGACAACCGCTTTCAACTCAGCAATGGTGTGGCCGGGCCTTATCACCTCATTCTCGCCAATCTTGAAAACCGTCTGGTGTTTGATGTGCGCAATGAGGCGCAGCAAAACATTGTCGCGTTCGGCCTGTCGATGACGCCGTTTCGCCGCATCGTCAAAGATTATTTCGAAATCTGCGAAAGCTATTACGACGCCATCCGCAATGCCAACCCCGCGCAGATTGAAACCATCGACATGGCACGCCGGGGCTTGCACAATGAAGGCAGTGAAATCCTGCAGGAACGTTTGAGGGGCAAGGCCGACATGAGCTTTGACACGGCACGCCGCCTGTTCACACTGGTCTGCGCGTTGCTGGCATGAAAGACAAACCCATGCCATCAGCGGTGTTATTCGTCTGTACACAGAATGCCATCCGCTCGCCGATGGCAGCAGCGTTGATGCATCATATTGCAGGGCATAAAATCTATGTGGCGTCAGCCGGTATTCGCGCCGGTGACCCTGATCCGTTTGTGGGCATGATCATGGATGAAGTCGGACTCGACCTCACCCGCCACCGCCCGCACGCGATTGAGGATTTGGCGGATTCAGGTTTTGATCTGGTGGTAACGCTATCACCCGAAGCCGATACCTACGCCCGCGAGATGACCAGGACGATGGCCATTGACGTCGAAAACTGGCCAACGCCTGACCCGTCAGCCACGCAAGGCAGCCGCAACCAGATTCTGGACGCTTACCGTGATGTGCGTGATGGATTGAAGCGGAGGATTGAAGAGCGATTCGCGATGTAAATAGGTCTCTCCCCTAGATTACCAAAGCCGGGTTGCAAGAAGGACAACCAGTTCCGACGTTGACTAAATCCACGTTAATTCAATAGCTTACGCATATTCTGGCACAAGAACTCAGCAACAACTTCAAACTAAAACAGCATTGATTTATAAATTGGGTGATATTCTGTGTACCTTCGACGCAATAAACTAAACAATTCCAAAGTGAAATGTTGTCCTAAATTTTTAATACATCTGAAATCTTCCGAATGCAGTTTTCTATCGGCCGGCGTCTCTTCCAACATTTGCCTAAATTTAATGTTGTCCAGCTGCGACAAAAATTCATTGTAAAGAACCAAGGTTCTTTCAGCCTCAACACCAAATACGTGCCTAATTCTATCTGTGGGAGAGCGACCAATCAAACTTCGCATAATTTGCCTTTTTTGAGTTGGCGTGCGCTGCGCAGTTTCAGCCGCGGTAACGACGCCGCCAAAATACAATAACTTGCGCGAGAAGATCAGTTTGATATTCCTAATTCCCCACTCCTTACCGCCTTCAAATACCTTGTTCTCAAAATCTACACAGATAGTACGCCAGTAACGAATTATGTCATTTAGGAAAAACAACGCTAGCTGATGTTCTGAAATATCATCATTGACGTAACGTTTAAGAAGTTCGTTTAGGGCGTCGTCGAACACGTCATTTCCGGAGACGCAGCGAGCTTCTGTAAGAAAAAGCACGCGCCTAGTGATGGTCTGATTAGTATCGTTTGTACCACCAATGTCAGTCACCAAGTCCTTAAATTCGAGAGAACTACCAAAAGCGCCATTGGCTGAAGGAGGTTTAATACCGAGGTTCTTGATGACGCTATTTATTTGTTCTTTGACAACATCAATTACGAACCTATCAGGCGCCGCTTTCGACAAAAGGAAATAGTCAAAATCAGAACCACTAGTTGCTTCAAGCCTGCCGAAAGAGCCGCTTACCACTAGCGCTAGGCCATTTGGCAATTTTCCTTCACAAGCTTTCGCAATCGATTCAAGCTTTTCTCGCGTAGATTTTTCTGCTGAGAGGATAAATTCTGTCGCCATTTTTTGTTAGTGCCGCCCTCAAGTTTGACGCTGTATCGCAATCGTAAATCACGGATTTCTTTTACTTCGACATCATTCACGAAGTATTTTCGTGCTTGTGATGCTTTGCCAAAATTTGCGTGTTCTGGATAGTCTAAAAGTTCAGCTTGCAAGAATTCTTTGAACCTTGCTTCGAAACACTTATCAACAAGAAACAGGTCCTCCAGATCGACTTTGTTTTCAACAAGATATGCTGTGAAATAAGTATCATACTTTGAAAACTTTCTATCGGTTATATAGTCTTGGTAAATGTGGTTTTTAGTATTCCAAAAGTCGTCCGCTTCCTTCAAAAATTCAGTGCTGTTGACAGCCGAGAAATAAGGCGTGGGACAAGGAAAATATTTCTGACAGTTAGGTTCAAAAAATTTGCGGGCTCGATACATACCTTCCAATGTATCTGGACTAATAGGCTGGTTAAAAAGCCCTATTAGCTCACTGTCCAAATCAGCGGACTCATCGTTTTTAAGTATTGCCAAGACCTGGTTGACGTCGATATTGTGATTATCCAATGATCGGTTTATTTCATAATCGTATTTTATAAAGATTAAACCCACGTCGATGTGGTCCACCATAAAATTCTCTTGCAAATATTTCTCAGCACTATGAGAAAACACGGTGTGACCCACGTCATGAAGCATAGCGGCGGCCACAGCTAACATAGTGGAACGGTTATTAGCTTCCAGTTCATTGCAAATTCGCTCTGTCAGAAATGCGACGCCAATTGAATGGTCTAACCTGCTACCAGACTTCATTGATTTTTCGACAGTAAAGAATTCCATTGCGCCCATAAAGCTAATTTCAGCCAAGCGCTTTACTAATGCTGCTTGCATCAAATCGGAAATAAGTTCGCTGGTAAAACTCTTAGGAAGCATCTGAAACGAGTCTCCGACTTGTGTAACATCACCGATGCCTCCTTATATTGCAAGAAGCATCGAATTGCGACGTGAGCAATGGTTATGTATGGCAAACGCGGTATTCAAGCAAATAGTTGCACAAAAATTTCGTTTTATTAAGTAAAGCGATTGAAGTGATGTTGCTCCTGTGTGGCCGAGTCTGTACACAGCGATGCCTGTTATCAGCCAAATTTTACAGGGACAAAAGGTTTGACGGTAATCTGATCGGCCCGCTCACGCATGCTATAGGTGTCATACCACGTTTGCATCTTCAGCAACGTGTCCATGCTTACACCAAATGCTTTTTCAATTCTGAGTGCCGTCTCTGGCGATACACCTGCTTTGCCGTTCACAAGATCGGATAGCTTAGCGCGGCGCACCTCTAGAACTTCAGCCGCTTTGCTGACAGTGAGGCCAAGCTCTTGCAAAATTTCAGTGCGTATAAATCACCTGGATGTGAGGGCTTCATGCCAATGGTTATTGTCGTTGTGTCCATCAGTGATAATCCTCCAAATCAAGATTTGAGATTTCGCTGTCTTGAACGTCGAACATCATGCGCCAGTTGCCTGAAACAGACAGGCTCCATGTTCCACACCACTCACCTGTCAGCTGGTGGACTCGCGTGACTCGGGCCCTCCCCTGCTTCGCTTTGCTCAGCATCCCCTCCCGCAAGCGGGAGAGGTGAAGGAACCACGCCTGCTCTTCACCTCTCCCATTCTTCGTGGGAGAGGACGAGGAGCGTAGCGGAGCAGGTGAGGGACGAGTCCCCAACAAAAAACCGCGACTCCTTTCGGAATCGCGGTTCAAATCTGCCTTGAAAAATCCCCCGGTAGTGCAGGCTTATTCGGCCTTGAGGTTACCGGCTGAGGACTTGCCTGTGCGCTTGTCCTGAACGATTTCGTAACCGATCTTCTGGCCTTCATTGAGACCGTTCATGCCGGCGCGTTCAACGGCGCTGATGTGAACGAAAACGTCTGGTCCGCCGGCTGCTGGCTGAATGAAGCCGAAGCCTTTTTGGCCGTTGAACCACTTTACTGTACCTGAGGGCATCCTTGGAATCCTTTTCGAGATGCTATTGTCTTAACCCTTCCGCGCCCGAATTTGGACGCGAAAAAGCTGCCTATCGATGTTCTGGTGGAGAGTAGGCTTTGACACTTGCAGTCTTGAAAGTGTGGAGCCGAGCCCGATCGGCCGAAAACACGATTTTCGACACTTAATGTGAATTTACAAAAAACGCAAGTGGCTCCGCGACAACTGCGAAACTGGACCTTGCGATGCGGCTTGAATTTGCACGCCAAACGGTTCATTGCTCGCCCGACGAACGCCAAGGAGACTCAATGGCCAAAGAAGAACTGCTCGAATTTGAAGGTTACGTGTCGGAATTGCTGCCAAACGCCATGTTCCGCGTGAAGCTGGAACACAACGCCCACGAAATCATCGCCCATACCTCTGGCAAGATGCGGAAGAACCGTATCCGCGTGCTGGCTGGCGACAAGGTCATGGTTGAAATGACGCCCTATGACCTGTCCAAGGGCCGCATCAACTATCGCTTCAAATAATCCCGATGGCTGAAACTGCCGCTCCCAAATTCGTGCTGGCCAGCGCTTCACCGCGCAGGCTGCAGCTGTTGGACCAGGTCGGGCTGCAGCCTGACCTGTTGAATCCGACAGACATTGACGAAACGCCGCAGCGCCGCGAAACCCCGCGCAGGCTGGCGTTGCGATTGGCTGAGCAAAAAGCCAAAGCGGCTCTGAATGCACCTTTGGTGAAGGCCCTGGGGCCAAAGACCATCATCCTCGCCGCTGATACGGTGGTAGGGCTTGGCCGCCGGGTGCTGCCAAAAGCCGATACGCCTGAGGTGGCGCTGGATTGCATGCGGCTGCTGTCTGGCCGTTCGCACTGGGTTTATTCAGCGGTTGCCGTGGTCTCGCCCTCCGGCAGTGTCACCACCCGTTGCAGCGAAACCAAGGTGCGGTTCAAGCGCTTGTCCCGCGAGGATATGGACACTTACCTGAAATCCGAGGAGTGGCGCGGCAAGGCGGGTGGCTATGCCATTCAGGGCCGGGCTGCAGTGTTTGTGCGTTATCTCGCAGGCAGTCATTCCGGTGTCGTCGGTTTGCCCTTGCACGAAACGCTGACATTGCTTGAGGGTGCGGGTTATCCCGTGCACAAGGTGTGGGCCAATGCGCCGGTGGCGTTGTTCTGATGGTTGAGCCTGTGGTGTTCAAACCGCGGCGGCCCTGCCCCATCTGCAAAAAGCCGTCGCAGGTGAAATATCATCCCTTCTGCTCAAACCGCTGCGCGCAGGTGGACCTTGGCCGCTGGCTGGGCGGCACCTATGCCATACCTGTGGAAGAAGGCGATGACCGCCCGGATGAAGGTGGCGAAAACAGCTAGAGCCAGTCCTTGTTTTGCAAGGTCAGGATTGTTGGTATCAGCATGAGCCCGAGCCAAAGCAGTGCTGATGCGGTTTTCTGTTCTGGAAAAAACCTGTCGAACAGGCCAACTGGAATGCCGGTTACCAGAAGATGCAATACGGCCGATATGATGCCGCTCAAGACAAGCATGAAGGTGAGGAGTGCGGGCAGGAAGGGCGGATACCAGATGCCTTGCAGAGCGAACACCAGGAATGTGTGCGGTGACAACACGCCGTTGAATATCGCGAGTGCGATGATTGCTACAAGAATGAAGACGCGTTGCATCATGGCGTCAGCACCGGAAGCCACCCATAGGCCGCTACAACCATATAGAACGCGACTCGTGCCGTCAGTAACCAGATGAAAGCGAGAATGGCATGCATGGCTTTGGGTACCAGTGATGGCGTGATGAGATTCACTGCCGCCAACACTGGGGCGGCAATGGCTTTCAACACGTTGTAGAGCGGTGGTATCAGTTTCGGAACAAACTGCATGACAGCGAATGCCAGACAAAAAGCAGCCCATACCGCCAGTCCCTGAAACGGGACCACAAACAAAAAAGTAGACATGGCCTCTCATGCCATGAATTGCTAAGGGGCGCCATTACAGCGGGACACTGCCACATGGATTACGATTTACTATTCACCTCACAGATCACGGACATTTTCCGCATCGGGCTTTTGGCGGGGCTGATCTATACGATTGAGCGCACGCGTTCGCAGACAGGTGTGGTGATCCCCATATTGGCTGGCCTGGTGTTTGTGGCTGTGATCATTCCCTCAACGATGCCCGTGGCAGGTGCTGACATGTGGGCTGCGATTGCCACAGGCGTTGTGGCCAACGCGGTGATCTTTTCGGTGCTGTGGGTTATTTGGTCGGCGGTGCGGAAAATGGCGAGGTAAGACTGCCCTCTCCCTTTACAGGAGAGGGCAGTTGACTCAGCGCCGCTTGTCGTCGGCGAAGATGTCCTTCTTGTGGGTGTTGCCCGGTACGAACAGTGCACCGATCACAACCGTCATCACCGCCACAACGATGGCATACCAGAGGCCGCCATAGATGTTGCCGGACTGGGCCGAGATGGCAAAGGCCGTGGCGGGCATCAGGCCGCCGAACCAGCCGTTGCCGATGTGATAGGGCAGCGACAGGCCGGAATAGCGGATGCGGGTTGGAAACAGCTCGACAAGGGCTGCTGCAATCGGACCATAGACCATCGTCACGAGAATAATCAGATAGGTCAGGATCGCGACAATCCCGAGCTTCTGGGACGTGAAGATGTCAAAGAAGTTCTGGGCCTTGGCAACAGTTGGGTTGTCAGCCGCCACCAGCGGATAACCAGCGGCCTTCAACGCATCACTCAGACTTTTTTCGAAACCGGCTTTGGCACCTTTTTCCTTGTCCAGTGCCGCTTGTGCAGCATCGGTCACGGCCTGGTCGGTCCCGGCCTTGGCTGTTGCCAAGGCTTCCGTTGCAGCCTTGGTTGCGGCAGCGTTTGCAGCAGCATCATAAGACGACACAACGGCTTCGCCGATCTTCACCTGGGCCACGGAGCCTGCAGGCCCGTCCACTGTCTCATAGTTCACCGATGTCCGCGCGAGTTGGGCCTTGGCCACGTCGCAGGATTTGGTGAATTTCAGGGTTCCCGTCGGGTTAAACTGGAACGAACAATCCGCAGGATCAGCCGTCACAGTGACCTTGGTCTGGTGTGCCGCATGCAGCGCCGGATTTGCCAGGCTGGTGAGCATGGCGAACACGGGCAGATAAGTCACGGCGGCAATCAGGCAGCCCGCCAGAATGATGGGCTTCCGGCCAATCCGGTCTGACAGGGACCCAAAAAAGATGAACCCACCCGTACCCAAAATCAGTGACCACGCCACCAGCACGTTGGCGGTGAAGCTGTCGACCTTGATCACGTTCTGGAGAAAGAACAGGGCGTAGAATTGCCCGGAGTACCAAACAACGGCCTGACCGGCGGTGAGGCCGAACAGGGCGATCAACGCGATCTTGCCGTTCTTCCAGTTGCCGAAGGCTTCACGGAGCGGGGCCTTTGACGCGGCACCTTCTTCTTTCATCTTCTTGAAGGCAGGCGATTCATTCATCTGCAAACGGATGTAGAGCGAAATCATCAACAGGAAAATTGAACCCAGGAACGGAATGCGCCAGCCCCAGGCGTTGAAGGCCTTGATCATTTGCGGCGTGCCATCGGCGTTCATCACGGCGACACCTGCTGCATCAAGCACGGCCTGGTCGGGATAGTTGCCGTTGACATAGCCCTGCACCATCAGGATCACGATGAGCGAGAGCAGCAGCCCGAGGGTTGCCGTCGTCTGGATGAAGGCAGTGTAGTAGCCGCGCTGGTTGGCGGGCGCATGTTCCGCCACGTAAATGGCAGCGCCACCATATTCGCCACCAAGGGCCAGGCCCTGCAACATGCGCAAGGCAATCAGGATGATGGGAGCGGCCACACCCCATGTGCTGTAGTTGGGAAGCAGGCCGACAAGGAACGTCGACACACCCATGATCATGATGGTCATGAGGAAGGTGTATTTGCGGCCAACGATGTCACCGATTGAGCCAAACACAAGTGCGCCAAACGGCCTGACGATAAAGCCTGCGGCAAAGGCCAAAAGTGCGAACACGTTGCGCGTGGCTTCCGGAAACGCCGTAAAGAACTGCGCCCCGATGATGGCTGCGAGCGAGCCATACAAATAGAAATCATACCATTCAAAAATGGTGCCGGCGGATGATGCCAGGATCACCTTTTTTTCTTCAGCCGTCATGGCCCGCGACCGCGAACCTCCGGCACTGACTGCGTCAGTACTTGCCATGCGCAAATCCCTCCCAATTGAGTTGCAGGGTTGTTCCCCGTTGTCTACCACCTGGATTGACCTTGGGCATTAGCTCAAGACCAGCACCAGATTGGCGATTGCCTTGTACGACCAAGCACTCATGGCGCAAAGCCTCAATACTTGTTTACAAACAAGACAAAAGTCAAAGGGCTTAAGGCTGGACAAGCTGTTGCGTCTTGCCTATAGACACGCCCGTGTGCCCAGATAGCTCAGTTGGTAGAGCAGCGGATTGAAAATCCGCGTGTCGCTGGTTCAATTCCGGCTCTGGGCACCATCTTTTCAATAACTTAGCATAAATAGTGTTTCTCTTAGGCTCGCCCTAGGCTCAGGCTTTGGGGTGTATGGTGCTTTCGCAGCGCAGAACTGCACCACGCTTTTTCAAATAAGAAAGGGCTCAAATTTTATGGCTTGGTTGAGCCGTATGCTGGCGATGGGTCGCGAAACAGATATTGTGCGACATACTCCACAGATAGTTTTGCAACGTTGGCTCGCCTATCCACAAAAGAAAAACCTGATTTCTCAGGCTTAGTATTCGTCGGCGCGCATGATGGTTAAGATGCGGATGGTGGCATCGGCATTGGTGGGATTGACTGAATGCTGGCTAATGGCCAAGTCGTAATAATCTATTTTCCAAAAGAACGTCGCGCCTTCAAGTTTCACCGAACCAAAATCATGTTCGCCATAAGGGTCATTGCCCTTCTCAAACTTGTTGAACGCCTTGACCTCGGCAATGAGCTTTTGTTGAAGCTCATCTTCTAGCGCAGCCACACCTTCGGTCTTCATTGCGTGGCCACCTATGAAAGTCTGGCGAAAGCTGTCATTGAGTATGCGAATTTTGTCTGTGTTTCGATTGGTCTTCATTTCCCTCTCCCCTTCTTCAAGCTCCAGATGATTCCGAAACTTGTTCGAAGGAACGAGGGTTTGGGCTTCGTCACCTTTTCCTTATTTGAAAAACTGTCTATCTTTTTTGTTCATCTCACATGTCTATCTATATGAGTGATGCGGGAATTCGCGTCAGCTTGCGCCAGAAGCTTCGTGACCTGACGCGGGTTTTCGCGCCAGTTGGCGAAGTCATTACATCTTCCACTTGCCCACCAACTGCTTTTTGAGGAAACCAACCTCTTCCAATTGCTCATCCGTCACATGCGCCAATCGACCGATAACGCGGATCACTCGCGTATCTTTGGCCTTGTTCAAGTTGACCGAAAGCAAGCCCTTGTCTTTCAGCCGCTTGATATAATCTTGCACCTGCCTTTCGCTGATCCCCAACCATTCGGCAAAATGTTCGTTGTGGGCAATGCAACCAAACTTGCGGTCGAGCGAATAAATTTCCATGAAGATCAACCGCTCATAGCCAGTCAACTCCGGGGTCAACCAAATTTCTTTGGGTATATAGACCCCTTTGAAATCCCGCTCCTGATTCATATGCCGCAATCCCATAGCGCCATTATACACGATGCCAATTACTGGCTCCGCGTACTTGTCCCCTGCCCGTCTGAGCTATTGTTGCTGGCAGCAATGCGTTGCGTTTCGGCATTGGCGCGGAATGCTGCAATCACATCATGCAAAGCCGAGTCAGTTGTGCGGCGGTGCAAAAGCTCGCCCCGCAAAAATGCAATCTCTTCATCTTTGTCATGCAAGCGTTGTTCAAGTTGATCCGCCAAAACACCGTTGTTAATTGTCCGGCTCTGACCGGACGTGTCCGGTAAAGTCCGGTCATCACCCGATAGATTTTGCGTGTCCGCAATATTTTGTCCGCCATCATCTAAGCCATGGTCATGTCCGGCACTGTCCGGCTCGGTCAGGACTGCGCCGGACGCGTCCGCGCTTGATGACATCAATGTCCGCTGCTGTTCGATGTAAGCCGCAACCGAAGCTGCATCGATAAAATACTGCGGCTGGTGCAAAGCATTCTCAGTCTTCTTGCATTCCAAATCACCGCGTTCACAATAGCGCCGGATGCTGCGCTTGTTGCGGGGCAGCCCAGCTTCTGTGAATAAAAGTGCCGCTTGTTGGACGGTAATCCAGTTAATAACGACTTCTTCCAACGCTTGGCCGGACGTGTCCGGTTGAGCGGTTAAACTATCGATGTGTTGCATAGACATCCATGATAACATGGTAGGTGGATCAAGCTGCAAACGAGTTACACATATAGAGTGTCGCCCAATTTTTATTATAAACAAATAATCTAATTCAAGATGGAAAAATTGAACAGTGGCAAAGGGAGGTTATCTGAAGAACAAATTGAAAGAGAGAGAAACGAAGACGGGAAAACGTTGGAGGAAGATTTTAAGCTACTAGAAAAAGCGCATCAAGAGCAAATCAACGTAATTGTCGATATTATGAGATCATCATTGATTGGGTATCTTCATCGACCAAAAGCCGAGCCTCGAATGTTGAACAGAGTTAAAGAGTTTAACAATCAGCTTTGCAACTCACTATATTACGCCAGTGACGCAGGATCAAATACCTATAAAAACCTTGATCTCGAGGCAGCTCTGGTTGGCGCGCGAGTTGTAATTGCCCCCTCAATGGAATCTCGATCTCCTAACGACCTTGATCCAAATTTAATCGAACCAATCAAGCATTTTGTTAGACTTGTAAATTCGAGAACTCGCCGTATTGTTGAAAAACAATAGTGTTGATAATCTGTCGAAATAGAATTAGGTTTTTGTTGTATGACTGGACGCTAACGGAGGAGAGTGTGCCTAAATGGAAAGCCATAAAGAGCAAATCAGCCGAACTACACCTAGCGCATTTATTTTTTTGATTGATCAGTCAACTTCAATGGGCGATCCTTTTGGTCGACCGGATTCAAGTGGAAACAGCCGCACAAAAGCCGAAGAAGTCGCAGACGCTCTTAACATTCAGGTTGATGAGATTATTTCCCGTTGCCAGAGAGGCACAGATGGAATCGCCAACTATTTTTATATTGGGCTAATAGGCTACGGATCAAACGGCGATGCCGCTTTTTGTTGGGATGGCCAACTCCGTGGGCAACAGATGGTTAAACTGTCAGATGTCAAAGCGGGTGCGGACTATGTGATGGCGGAAACAGAGTTCACCATTCAAGGCAAGCTTATCAAGGAGCAAACGTCATTGAAACAATGGGTGAAACCCTTAGCAGATGGTTCTACACCAATGCGCAAGGCGATTGCACTGGCTTCGACCACAGCAGAAAGTTGGATTGGTAGTTGGCCTGATTCATTTCCACCAATAGTGGTTAATATTACTGATGGTGAGGATACTGAAAGTCAACCTCACGAGCTTATTTCGGCTGCAATGGGCCTCACTAGTCTTCGCAATACAAAAGGAAGTAATGTGCTGCTAATCAACTGTCATATTTCTGCGCTCAACAGTTTTCCAGTCGTTTTTCCTGCTAATGTCGATGAATTGCCTCAGGATCAATATGCCCGGGCATTGTTTGAAATGTCGAGTGTACTTCCTGATTCAATGCAAGAGGAAATTGCTGCTACGTTTGGGAGACAACAGGGTTCTGAAAAGTGCCGTGGCATGGTATTTAATGGTAATGCCGTGCTTCTTCTTAAGCTCTTGCGTATTGGCACGGTTCCGACGGTTCGTAATCTTGAAAAGTGAATAACTTATGGATTTTGTTGCGTGAGGTAGCTGGACACTTATTTTTCAGAACAGAAACACTTTCTCGGCACAGAGGTGTCATAAATGCGAACAAATTGCGCGATTCAGAATTACCTACGCTAAAACAAGATGAGAGTAATTTAGAGTTGGAAGGCTCTAAAGGCGTGACTTTGCCCCAGTTGTCTTGCGTAGGAGCAACTGTTCTCAAACCGCAAAACGATATTCTGGTCGCAAACAACGGCGAAGATGTGCCAAGGCAAAATGAGGATGCGTTTCGCTTAGACTTGCTAAATAATGGAACTGTACTATGCGCAGTTTCCGATGGAGCGGGCGGTGAGGGTACATTTTGCGGTGAGTGGGCCAGATCGATGCTAGGCAATTTGCCTTCGGAGCCAATAAAGTCAAAGGAAGATTTGAGCTCATGGTTATTGGGAATTTGGCAAACTTTTTACGAATCGTATTCGATAACCGCCAAAGTAGACTCAACAACTCAGAGGAAGTTTCTCAAAGAGGGGTCGCTTGCAACATTGTCGGCTTTCTGGATTTGTTCAACCGATAACAAATTAATTTGCAATGGCGTTTGCTATGGCGACAGCCCTGTTTTTTTATTGAGAGGATCGAAAGTCAACTCAAATTTGGAATTGATATTCCCCGAAAAGCTTAGTGCACTCGATAGAAACCCTCATCTTATCAATTGGAAAACTGAAACAGACACAGAATACGCAGTTTTTATGAACGAACTCGAGCTGTTTCCGGGTGACAAATTAATCATAACAACTGATGGGATCGGGCGCTTTTTAGCACTCAGAGAAATATCAAAAGTAAAAAATGGGAAGACGGTTACCTCTGAAATATCAGAAGGTGACGGCTTGAACTTCGAACATCATGGAAAGATGGCGCAATACATCCAACGGCACAAAGAGCGCCAATGTCAAAGTATTGACCAAGTGATCAATGAAATTATTGCCGCTGTTGGCTCAAAGAATGATTTTAAACGTTACACGCTTGAACAGTTTGAGCTTGAGTTAATAGAAAATGACGACTGTACGGTACTTGTGCTTTCGGCAGAAGACCGAAAATGAAGAGCCCAATTGTTACACCGCTGATTAATGCAATTAATGCAAGAGACCTTGATAATGCTATCAAAAAAAGTGCAACAAGGCTTAATAAGCTCAAACATCTCGAACCCATCTACCAAAGTTCAGCTGGTGCTTCTGGAAAAGAGTTAATTGTATCGGCTGCTGGATTTAGCTCTGTTTACAAAGTGAAGGACCAGCGCCAACAAAAATTCTACGCTTTAAAATGTTTTCACGTTATTAAGAATGACCGTAAAGAACGTTACACCAAAATTTCAGGATTCTTGAGCGCAAAACGGCCAAATTGGATGGCAGAATTTAGTTATCATGATGCAGAGCTATCCGTAGTCCCGACAGGAGCGAAGCAAGATATTTTGTATCCAGTTCTTACAATGGAATGGATTGACGGCCCAACTCTTGGGGCAAAGTTAGCAAAACTGTGCGAAACTCAAGACAAAAAGCAGTTGCATGAACTTTCAATAAAGTGGGCGATACTAGCACAACAATTGCTAAGTTCCGGAATAGCTCATGGTGATCTAAAACCGGATAATATTATGTTGAGATCATCAGGCAAAAACGAACTTGTTTTAGTGGATTATGATTCAATGTACGTCCCAAGTCTTGCCGGTTATCAAGCAGCGGATGGAGGTGGAGAATCATTTCAACACCCAAAAAATTCTTTCGCCAAATTCGATGAGAAGATTGATAGTTTTTCGATGTTGGTGTTGAGCATTAATATGCGTGCAATTTCACTCAATCCAAATATCTCAAGCGGACCATTGGACGAAGCAAATTTACTTTTCAGGGCGGTCGACTTTATTGATCCAATAAAATCGAGGATATTTGCGGCACTATTCTCGCTGTCAGACCCATGGTTGACAGACGCTATGAAAATTTTGAGAACTTCTTGTCAGTCTTCGTCAACTCAAATACCAAATCTAACTCAAGTATTGACTGGTCTTGCATCTGCATCAGCTCCCGCGATTGCAACTCGAAAAACCATCTATCAGCAATCTTCAACTGCAAATGTTTACAAACCCGCAAACCCAATGCATTTAACCCCCAAGTCATTTCTGAATATCAAGACAGGGAAAAGCACTAGAGTCCCAAAAATAATATATCCGGTTCAAAACGCTGGCGGTAGCAGTGGCAACAATAGTAAAATAAATTCCAGCCGCTTCGGCATTGGCCCATTTGCCATTTTTGTAATTTTGATCCTAGCTGTAAGTTGGATGTTTAGTTCTCAAAACGGAGAAGGAACTAAAATTCAAAATGTAGAAACCGGCGGTGGACCGAACGCTACAGAGCCCCCTGAAGTTGAACGGAAAAAAGGTGAAGATCGAATGGCGGAACAAGAATTTCAAGAAGAAGTGGTGACCGCTCCGCTATCCGACAAGCCAATTGACTATGCAATTGATGTCCCTATGCAAGGCTTCTCTGCAACTTTGTTGGTACCGACGGATAAATGCATAAAGGTTTTGAATGAGACTAGTGTGTCAGCTTTCGTCGTATTTAGCGATCAAATATTTAAGTTTGTAAAAGGTGGGCCATCACCAAATGTAATCTTCAAGTCCAAGACAGGAAAAGCGGAAACTGCACATCTTCAAATGGCCAGCAAAAAAAGTCATCTTTGTCAACACAATGAATAATAGATTGCGAAAGCGAAGTTGCAGGAATTTTTAGTAAGAATCTAGTCGTCGACCGCTAATGCCAGATAGGTAGTTCAAGCTCAATCTCTTGCACAACCAAACGTGAAAATAGTCGAAGATATCCAAGTTCCAAATATCCAATCCACATTTTTCGCTTTTGATCAAATGCTAATAGAATTCGACCCAAGAAAAATAGATAATAAAAAATCAGAGCGGCAATAGGACTGATCAAAAATATCGATAATTTGCCGACCATTGGGTAGGGTGAGATTGATACAACTATGACCAAAAAAAGCCAAATAAATGTGACGTTAAATCTAAACCAAGTTGTTGACAACCAGTCCACTGTCAACAGAAATGGTGAAGTACCAGGCAGCTTTTTGGCCCTGTGAGGTAATCTAAATGTTTTGCGAGGAGCGTGAAAACTCATTTACTTTTTTTGCCTATCATACCGTTTGTATATGTCACGACTTTCTACAATGTTAGTTGACTTTGTTGGATTGGTCAAAGCTCATGTCTTTTAGTAGCCTCACCGAAGCCTAACTAATTTA
Source organism: Hyphomicrobiales bacterium (assembly GCA_043754325.1). GTDB lineage: Bacteria > Pseudomonadota > Alphaproteobacteria > Rhizobiales > Aestuariivirgaceae > Aestuariivirga. The sequence goes on along the minus strand of JAYUVC010000022.1, from coordinate 7,342 downwards.
AGAATAGACCCTCTCACGAGGGTCTAAAACAACTCAACAGTTTCGCAATGCCGCTCATCCATGAGAGACGCCAGCGTTTCGAGTTGTTGGGCTGTAATGCTATCCGTGAGGAAGGCAATGACGTTTTCAACACCAGATTCAAAGGCCGTGAGAACCGACAGGGGATCGCGCACCAAGGTGAGATGCCCTGCCCGCACCAGATGCGCGCCGAAGATATGATCGGCGGGCTGGAAGCCATTGGGGAAGAGCAGTGTTGGACTTTCGTCTTTCACGACGCGTCCGCAATAGGCCATCAAGGTACCATCTCGATCATGGATCGGAATTGCCATTCGCCCGCGCAAGATGCCGCGTGGAGCAAAGCCTGCTCCAAAATATGAAGCGGTCTCCGCCGAAACCCCGAGGCCTTGCACCGCTGGATGTTCTGGTTGGAGATAAGTGAGCGGGTTGAACCCCGCCTTCTTTTTCTCTGGAACTGTGACAGGAAGGGTGGGCTTGGATGCCGGAACCTTGGCGGGTGGCTCCGAACCCTCCGCCAAGAACGCTGCCGCCTCCTTCATGCCAATGGTTTTGATATGGGCAACAAGGGCAATGACATCACCGCCTTGTTTGGCTGCAAAGCAATAGTAGGCTGCTTTGTTTGGTGTGACCACAAGGGTGCGGTCACCTCCGGACTTACAGGCCGGACAGGCACCGCGCCATTGTTCGCCCGATTGTTTCAGCGATAAGCCTAAAAGGGCAAACACGCTGTCGATCTTGATGGTTTGTTTCAGGTGTTGAAAGTCAATGAACTTGGGTGAAGGTGATGTGTGGGACATGGGGACAACCTCCATTGCATGATCTACCATCCATCGTACCATGGGACGAGATGCACAGAGGAAAGGAGTGTTGACATGTCCCTTGCACAAAGAGAGCTGGCACTTAAAAAGCGTGCCGCAGATATCCGCCATCCGGCCTATGTGGTGCGGGCTCCCGATCCCAACAATCGCGGGCATTGGATTACATTGGGTTATGCCTGGACACGGAAGAACGGCGAAGACGGCTTCTCCGTAAAACTCAATTCCATTCCGGTCGGTGGATGGGACGGAGCCTTGATCTTGCTGCCACCTTTCGTCGAAGACGAGGATGAAGTCCCTAAATATAGCGAATAACAAATGCCGCGTCAGAGATGATGCGGCTTTTTCTATGGTTGGCCAATGTTGAGGGGAACCCCGACGCGTGACCATGGCGTGGTTATCAGATCATGCAAGACAAGTGGCACCGTCCAGTATTTGCCAAATTCGGGTTTGGACTTGAAGAGAAAGCGGGCGGCAGTCTTTGGTGAAGCGAGATCATCCAAATGGCTGATCATGGTTTTCATGTGAGATTCTGAGGTGGTCACCGTTAGTACTGACAAAGTGGGAATGCCCCAAACCTCACGATAAGTTTCCTGCTCAAGTACATCGATATAGGCCTCGAGCTTGCGACCAAAGGCTTTGGCACTGGCTTTGGTGCTGACAATGGTTTCAGTTTTGCGATCCGTTTCTAAAACAAAGAAACGAAACTTTCCGCCATAATCGATGCCAAACAGTTGATCGGGAATGATCACGCCTTCTCGGTGGGGTAGTGCGAGCGGATGAGCGGCCTGGCGCAAGGACTTCGGACATTTGGGATGGGTGAAGATGTCGGCTTGTGAGATGTAGCGATAGCCCAGAGAAGTCACGGCCAATTCAATTGATGCAGTGATACAGGCCGTCGCAAAGCGGTGCAGATAAGGCCCATTGGGTGGTACCCAGATTTGAGGAGGAATGTCTTTGTCTCGGAGCGCCCTTCCCGCTAAGCCTGTGTTCTCGTAAGCCATGGGCTGATAGCGAGCGTTGATCGATGCATATTGTTGCTCTGGCCGTTCCAAATAAAACCCATGATGCGGTGTGTTGTCTTCGTTGTAGAGATCAGTCAATCTTTGTTGATGACCTTTGTAATTCCGCGCCGCGTGTTTCGAGAACTCGTAAAGATAGGTGGCAGGTAAAGGCCCGTGACGTTCAAGCGCTGAGAAATAACAAAAGTCGCGCTCTTGCAAGATCATGCGTTTGCCAGTCGGTTGCCGACCTGCAAAACGACTGCGGCGATTGAGGGCATCGGATTTCATAGGAATTGAGATAGGCGACTAAGATACCTGCGTCACCGTACGCAGTGTTCAACAATGCGTGGGAAAATAACGGGAAGTACCGCAATGCGGCACCATCACACTTTACCACTCATCGGCGGGTTTGTTGGGATCAGTTTCAGGTGATGGTGGTTTAGGGGCGCGTGGCGTTGGCCTATGCGGGGTAGTTGTCGGCTGCGGTTTCGGTTTTTTGCCGTCGTCGCTCTTCGTTTCATCTGCCGATTTCTGATCACTGTCTTCTTCAATGGGATCAAACGCGGTGCTGACTTTGCGACTATTTGCGGCAAGCAAAGCAGCACGAGCTGTAGACGACATACGCGGCTCGTCTTCAAGCAAACCAACTTGCACCGGAATGCTGACGGCTTCCGGCGTCACATTGCGCACGAAACAGGCGAAATGAAGTTTCTTCTGCGACTGGATATTATCTGGCGTGGTGCGCATATCAGGTGCAAGCGAACGCGCATCGGCCATTGATAAAGCTGAACACAGCTTGGTGCTGGTATTGGCGGCAAGGGACGCTCGCAATGACGAGGTACATTGATCGAGAAATTGATGGGCAAAGAGACAGCCCATTTTGTATTTCCTGACCATTGTAAGGAGATCATCAATATTATCATCAAAATAATCGGCAGCTTCATCGACCACCAAAAATGCAGGTCTGCGCTGGTGTTCGGGAATGGCGGCGCGTTCAAGTGCTGCTTGCAAAACCAGTGAGATAAAGATGCGGCCATAATGGGCTGAGCTGTCTTTGAGAAAATCCTTGGCCGTATCAATCAAAATAATGCCACCATTATTGATCTCGGTGAACAGATCGACTTTGGTACGGGTAGATGTGAACAGACGTTCGAGTGTTGGGTTTTCCAAAATGGCTTGGAGGCGGTAACGGATTTGTTCTTTAGTTTGGCGAAAGCTGCTATTGCCAAAATCACGTTCAAAGAAATTGCGTTGAATCGGCGGCAAGGTATTGATCACCTGACGGTAGGGACTGATGTCATCCATTAAATTCATCATGTCGAGAATAGTGGCATTACGACCCATCACTTCAGGTATTGCCAGCATTAGCCGCGCTACAAACCGAAACAGCACCGATTGCTTGGCGGTGAGGTCAGCACCCAGAAGTCCGGCAAACAGATAATCGAAGGTTTGAATGACGCCCGCCACCACTTGTTCACGCATGGCGGGGGAGTAGTCGCCAATGCGGCCACGGTTGATGTCAAAAATATTGATGGCAGGAGGGCAACTGATGTCACGCGGAGAAATAATCGTAAGCTTTCCAGCCAAAGGGCCGCGACTGTCATTGAAGGCCTCAAGCCGTGAAATTTTGTTGATCAAGTCGGATTGGCTGTCGACAATAATCAAGGCTGGCGGATGTTCGGATTTTAAATCATGCAGGATTAAATTCTGTAGCAATTGCGTCTTGCCTGCGCCACTCCCGCCGATGACGTGAACATGGCTGTAACGGGTTTCGTGATCAAATTTTAATGGCACGGGTGTCATAAAGAAATCATGGAAGGGTGTGCGCTTCATCACGGCATCGACCACTTCACGGGGACTTAAATCCAATTCAGAAATTGGTTTTAAGATTTTTCGGATTTCGGCTCCGGGTACAATATTGTAAAGCTCACAGAGATTAAGTTCGCGATGTTCATTGACGTCCGTGAACAATCCCAATTCGACGGGTTGATTTTTGATCAGGGTGCCACCCACTTTTTCAACAACCATTTGCGGATTGGCAAGCACATGAATCAGCGGAATTGTAAAGGGTGATGGCCCATCGAGTTTTGGTAATTCACTCATAACACCATCTAAAATGCCAAGCAGTGTTCCAACCAAGGAGTCCAAAGTCTTTTCTTCGTGATCAAGAAAATGTTCTTGGGCGCGTAGAAACCGCCGGAGGTCAACCAGTTCTTTCAGTGACAAGGCGTCGATTTCCAAATCTTCGGGCAGCACCTCAAAGATTGGTTTTTCGAGTTTCAGCAGTTCGACAATTAACGCAAATGTTGGAACAGCCAAAGGTTCTGGAACTGGAACTAGAATTTCGCCAAACAGATATTCGGCCAAATCTTCATCAGCCTCGTCCTTTGCCCAGCGGCAAGCGCGGTGACGTGTCGTCACTTCGGAAAACAGCTTCTTGGTCTCAGCAAGGTCACGCGACTTCTCATCGGTGAACCGCCGCAAGAACGGTGTGAAGACGGAGGTTCTAGGCAGTTGCCATTTCGTTGAGGTCAAGAACGATCTCCCGTCCGTCAAAGGTCGCAGCTATATCAATATAAGTGCGGATGTGATCGCAAGCTGATTTGATGGCTTCCTCAGCTCCCAGCAATTCATCAATATCTTTGCATTCGATATGATGGCCCTTGGTGAGACTATCGACCGTGATGCTTAATGATAGGCGGGACATTGCCAAACCAACGGCACCTTTGAGTAGTCCGCCACCTGCAAATCCAGCAGCCGCCTTTGCAAGATTGGCTTCGGTTGTCGCACTATTATAGAGAACCTGTGTGCCTAGCCGATATTTACCGACATTGTTTCGTTCTTCAGCAGAAAGATCAACTCTGGCATCCAAACAAAACAAGACACTTTTGGTCATCAAACCAGTCGTCTTTTGCGAACGACGTAAAACAAGCTGCATAGCTGCCCCCCTTTGCTTAAAAATCCCCAAAGTTACTTTTCTTCGAGTCGTGCTTTGAGTCAAGCCCTCAGTCGAGCATATCTATTTCTTGTACTGCTCAACACCCGTTTAAACCGCCGACTAAACTCTGCCTGCGGAAGTAACATATCCACCTGCACCGCCTCCGTTGGCGAGCCGTCGTCTATGCGCTTTACTCGCGCCGTGAAGTTGGGAAGATTGATCAGCGTATCTTCGGAAATGCCAAGTTCTTTAGACAAGACAGGTGCATCGAAGGCTCCAATGCGGAATGCAATCAGTGTGCCGACATTACCGATGATGGCATAGCGCAGCAACTCCGGCACCTGCCCCAAAAACTGATTTGCGGTTACCAGCGAAAGGCGATACTTGCGGCTTTCGGAAAGCACGGTGGCAAAACTTGTTGTCGCGTAATTCTGGAACTCATCGACATACATTGTAAAATCGCGGCGCTGATGTTCTGGCAATTCGGCACGGGCTTCGGCGGCTTGGGCGAAGGCAGTCACCAAAAGGGAACCGAGCAAGTGCGATGGCTCTTCTCCCATGCGTTTCGACAAGTTGCAAATCAGCACCTTGCCTTCATTCATAATTTTTGCAATGTCGATGGTGCTGCGCCCGCCCACAATGTCGCGCAAGATTGGATTGTTGGCGAACTGGCCGACCTTGTTTTGAATTGGCGCAATGGCTTCGGCACGGAACTTGTCGGAATAACCGCCAAACTCCTTCACCCAATAATGCTTGATATGCGGATCATTACATCTCCGCAGCAGCTTGGCGCGAAAGCGGTCATCACTGAGCAAACGCGGAATATCAACCAATGACGAACCCGGATTTTCTAAGAGCAGGCGAATGGCATTGGTAAGAATGTAATCAAGTCTCGGCCCCCAACTTTCTGACCAGATATTGCGGAATACCTCAACGATCCGCGCCGCCAATGTACCGCGATGTAATGGCGGAACGGCAATCAGCGGATTGAAACGCACTACATGGCTATCAAGCGGATCAAAATAGATCACATCAGACCTTCGGTACGGTGGTGCGCTATCCGCCAGTTTCAGTGCCGTGTCGCCATGTGGGTCGATCAACAGAAAACCAGCACCCGCCACCAGATCGGCATGAGCGAGATTGAACAGCAGGGAAGACTTACCAGTGCCGGATTTTCCGGTGATGTAAATGTGGTTGCGCCGTTCGGGCAGCGATAAAGCCAACAGCGACCCATGCTGCGTGAGGCCAAGATTATATGCGCGCTCGTGCATGGGCTGGCCGCCGCGCCGTGTTGCTGTCGTCATTGCCTAACGCGCAACCGGTGGGGGTGGCCAGCCGATGAAAGAGCGTCTTCCCTCATTGTACAGTGCCAGTGTGTTGTGATGGAACGGTACAGCCAAGAATTGTCCGCCCACTGTCGTCGGTGCCAAAGGCACGACCCAAGCCGAAAGCCGCAGCGGAGGGCCTTGACTGTTCCTTTTTTCAAAAGGACAGGCAGGCCCGCAAGCGAAGTGCCGCACGTTCTATGTCCGATAGGCATAGAATTGCGGATTGGGTCGTGCCTTCTGTGAAGGCCGACGACAGTGTGGCGGAGCTGTGTTTGCGCGGCTTTTCCAGCGTATGTGTAGGATAAAGTGGTAAGGTACAGGATATGGGTGTGTGTCTGGATGGGGTGTGGTGGTAATAGCTTGTTGCGTATGTGATACAATGTCGACATGAGCAAATTGTTTAGTAGGCGGAATGCTTTAATTTATTTCTCACTTGCGTCTGTTTGGATGATTCCTTGGCTAATGATTTTCTCAATTATGATTTGGACATCACTTATTATTTCACCCACACGAGATGACTTTGGTAACGAAATATTTCGCACGGTTTGGTTTATGGGGTACAGTTTTATACTATGGTCACCACTGGTATTTGTTGGCTTTGTGCCTCAATTTTTAATTTTCAGGTGGTTGCTTCGCCAAACTGCCGCCACACAATAAATGTAGTTGACCACGTCTATCTCAAGGGAGGACGACGTGAAACTACAAATACTTACTGTTGTTGGATTATTGTCGGTTTTTACAGCGCAGCCTACTTTCGCACAAAACGCTTGTTTTGAGCAGCCTGAAGGAACAGTCCCAGCTTGTGGCGAAGGTGAGGGATATTTCCGTCCTCAGCCTTACACACTTTCAAGTCGCGGGCGTATTATTGAAAACCCCGACGCTTATTATGCCCCAATAGGCAAGAACCAAGAAAATTGGATTCAGTACTATCCTTCGGATAATAGTTATGGCGAAGTAGAACCAAATCCATTTGACAAAAAAAGTCGTCTTTCACCAACGCGCACGGTGAAACATCTGTGGTCGACACGGGTTAAGCCTCGGTTGAGGCGCCGTTGAGGTTCGCACTTTCGAAACAAAATTGGGCTGATCCCCGGCCGGGGATCAGCCCGCCTCCGTTTTACACGAAGGTGTCGGTGGGTATGTTTCGTTCATCAATCCGTTTTTGTAGCCATTCCATCACTTCACCTTCAATCCATCCTACTCTCGACCGTGGCCCGTTCCCGAGGCGCACGCGCTTTG
>JAYUVC010000021.1:0-12940 GCA_043754325.1 Hyphomicrobiales bacterium | reverse complement strand
GCAAAGTGTGGCTTGCCGTGGCCCATCATCATATTGGGCGGCGTATCGAAACCATCAACCAGCAAACCCATCTCATCGTTGACTGAAAAACTGAACGGCCCGATCATGCCTGTGCGGCCCCGGGCCTTTAACCAATCGCCTGCTGCCTTCACCAGCACAGCAAACACATCGGGATCATCCACCGCGTCAAGAAAACCGAACATCCCCTTGTTATCGTTATGGGTTTCCAATCGCAATTTATCATTCTGTGCAGATATGCGGCCCACGGGTTTGCCGTCACGATAGGCCACGAACAGCTGTACCTCTGCATGCTCGAAGTAGGGATTTTTGCGCGGGTCAAGATGTTCATCACGTTCCAGAAACAAGGGTGCCACCCAATGCGGATCACCGGCGTGAACAACGTGAGCTGCCTGCAGAAAATCATGTTTTGATTTTTTATCGACAACGGGCTTGACCACAATCATGTGCGTTTTCCCCGTGGCGAAGTCTGCAATTTCGCCTTGCCGTCTTTCAGCGTGTATAGCCTGTCAGCGATGCGCGTCCACGCCGGGCGGTGGGTAATGGCGACGATGGTGTAGCGGCCCCGCAATTCTGCAATGTTCGTGACAATTGCATCTTCGGTTTCCGGATCAAGTGCGCTGGTGACTTCATCGAGAACAAGAATTTTTGGACCAGTGACAAGCGCACGTGCAAGGGAAATGCGTTGACGTTGTCCACCCGACAGTTTGCCACCAAATTCACCCACATCCGTATCAAGGCCGTTTGGTAGTTGGTCGAGAAAAGCCGCGACGCCAGACAGCCGCAAACTTTCTTCCAGTGCAGCAGCGCTGACAGTTTCATCATAGAGCGTTATGTTAGCCGTAACTGTGTCGTGAAACAGGGCCAATTCCTGCGGCACGTAGCCGATCATGCCGCGCCATTTGCGAAGATCAATGTCCGCAATGTTGTGCTGGCCTATTGTGATGCTGCCGGATTGTGCCTTGTGAAAGCCTACCAGCAAATCCAGCACCGTGGTTTTGCCCGCACCGGATGGTCCTTGAATGACGGTCACAGCGTTCCGGGGAATATCAATCGACAGTCCTTTCAATACACTGGTATCAGCATGGCTGAAGACAACATTGCGAAAACTGATGCCTTCGCCCAAGTCAGGCGTTGCTGCTCCCGTGACAACTTCTTTTTCAGACACAGACTGTTTCAACACTTCTGTGACGCGGGTGTACGAGCCCATGTAGGTGGCTGCGACCTGAATTTGTTTTTGCAGTTTGGACGCGTAGGAAATCACCTGAAAAAACAGCACACCCAGAACCAGCATTTCGGCAATCGGCACGCCCATGTAGACATGCATGAAATAGGCACCCACAGCCACCAGCAGCGTCACGAGCACGTCATTGCCATACATTAGACCATAGCGGGCGTAGCTTGTGGTGTAGAGACTGCGCTTCAGCTTTCTCAACACCGCATCAAGATGTGTCAGCAATGGTGTGTAGCGGTGCATCGATTTCAACGCTTTGATATTGTGCAGCATGTCCAGAATGTCAGCGGTTAAAATACCCACGCGGTCGGATTGTTTGAAGGACGCCTTTCTTGAAACCTGAATCAGTTTGGCAGAAGCCAGCGCCACGAACAAACCTGACGCAATGCCGGCCAGCGCCACTTTCCAGTTGATCAACAAGGCAATCCCGGAATAGGCTAAAATCTGCAGGGCGCAAGCCACGGCGGTGGCGAAAATCAGATAGGCATCGCCTGCGCGGCCGGCGTCATTGGCCAATGCTGTTGCCACGCGGCCCGCACTTTGATTGGCGTAGTAACTCCATTTCGCATCCATGATGGCGCGGATCAGATTGCGCCGGAGATAGTTGGTCACCCGTGCTGCCGTGACACCGGCATAGCTCAAGGCGGCAAACAAAAGCACCGAGCGTAAAATCATCACTGTTGCCAACAGCAGGATCATGTTTTCAAACAGCGGTGCAATGCCGAACCATGCCAGACCTTCGCGGATATAGAGGTCGAAAGCCGAAGGCTTGCCACTACCTGAATTCATCACCGAGGTGACCAGCGGCAGCAGCGTGCCAATGCCCACAGCCTCGGCAAGGCCGCCAAAAAACAGGCAGAACAAGACCAGCCAGGGCCGCGTGTGTTCTTGCTTGAAAAATATGTTGAAGATTTGCCGCATGGGGCTAGGCAGGTCCGGTCAATGTCAAATCAGGCGTTTCAATAGGGCTGTTGCATGGTGGAAACAAGGGAAGGCTTGAGCGTCAATGAAGACCACAAGATCAGCCGAAGTCCGTTGACCAAATTGCGGTTGGCGCTGGCACCGACGTGGTTGCGTTGGGCACGTGGCATGACCTTGGGTTCGCGCACCGCAGTGATTGATGCGAAAGGCTGCTTCATGCTGGTGAAGCAAACCTATACGCCGGGCTGGATTTTTCCGGGCGGCGGCGTCGAGCGCGGTGAGACTTGTGTTGAAGCGGCACGCCGTGAAGTGGAAGAAGAGGCCGCCATTTTCGCCTCTGGCGCTTTTCAGCTTCTGGGCATGTTCAGCAATGACAAGCGCATGCGCGGCGATCATCTGGCGTTTTTTGTGTTGAGAGAGTTTGAAAAGCGGCCTTTCACGCCCAATATGGAAATCGCCGACGCGCGGTTTTTCAGCCCCGATGATTTGCCGGAGCGCATGGAGAGCGGCACATTGCGGCGTATTCATGAGTTGACACAAAATCTCCCGCATTCCGAATATTGGTAATTGACGCTTGAGACTAGCGCCTCTATGGCCCGCAGACGATGACACAGAACATTCGCATTTTGCGACGACGCCGCCCCAATAGCCGTCCCGCCTGATCTCTCAACCAAGAGGCGGGTCAAACATTCCCGTCGCCGATTGAGAGCCATCATGTCATTTTCCATTTCACCCACACAGCCTTCCGATCACAATGCCATCGAGCATCTGCTGGACCTCGCCTTCGGCACTGATCGCCAAACCAAGATCTCGTACCGCTTGCGCGAGGGCAGCACGGCGGTGGAAGGCCTGTCGCACGTGGTGCGGGACCAGGCACTGGGCGTGGTCGGCGCCATTTCCTATTGGCCGCTCGCCGTGGGAGCCAAAGGGACAAAGGCGTTGTTGCTTGGGCCACTGGCCGTGCATCCGCAGCGGCAAAATCTGGGCATTGGCCTGTTGCTCATGCAACAAACGCTGGCACTGGCAAAAGTTGCCGGACATCGTCTGGTCCTGCTGGTCGGCGACGCGCCCTATTATGGACGCGTGGGATTTGCGCAAGTTCCCGAAGGCCAGATGCTGATGCCGGGGCCGATTGATTTGAAACGTTTGCTGGCGCTGGAGCTGGTGGAAGGTGAGCTGGGGGAAGCGCACGGGTTGCTGATGGCTGCGCACAGGTTTGTGGAATAGCGGTTTCTCCCGGTAACGTTACACTTCCAACTCAATCAAAAACGGTCCGTTCTTTTTGAAACTGCTCAACATCAGTGCGGCACATTCTTCGAGCGTTGCGCATTTTGCCGCTTCAACACCCATGCCGTTTGCGAGTTTCACAAAATCCAGATCAGGGTTGCCGAGGTCGAGCATGTTCATGGCGGTGGGGCCGGGGTTTGCACCCACACCGCCATATTCGCCGATGAGGATTTGATATTTGCGGTTGGATAAAATTACTGTTGTGACGGGCAGCTTTTCGCGGGCCTGTGTCCACAGGGCCTGGATTGTGTACATGGCCGAGCCATCGGCCTGCATGTTGATCACACGACGTCCACCGCCTGCAACAGCGGCACCCGTGGCGCAGGGCATGCCGTAACCAATGGCGCCACCCGTCACCATCATCCAGTCATGCGGTGCTGCGCCCAGCGAGTTTGCGAACAGATCCCCACCAAGACTGATGGCTTCATCGATGATGATGGCGCCTTCTGGAGTGACGGCACCCAGCATTTGGCCGAGGCCAGCAGAGGAGGCGATGCCTTTGGGGATCGCGTGTTTCGGAAATGATTGTGTGGCGTGTGGTTTTGCGCCCAGTTCATCGGCCAGGGCCTGCAATGCGTCTTCCGCGTTTTGGTCGACATCGCAGAGGGACATGACATTGGCTTTTGCCGGGGCATGGTGTGATGGCACACCAGGGTAAGCAAAGAAGCCCAAGGGTGCGCGGGCGCAGACGGTGATGATGTGTTCGACGTTTTTGAGTGCTTCAATGGCGAGAGGAGCGGGGTAGGGCACGCGCAGCAATGGCAGGCGGCCAGCTCCGCGTTGCTGGAAACCGTTGATCGATTCCGCCATGACGCGGCAATTGGTTTTGGCTTGAATGGCAGCAGCGTGAATTTGTGGTGCGGCCAGCAGCGCATTGTCACCCAGCAAAAGCAGCACGTTGGATTTCTCGCGCAAAAGTTTTGCTGCTTTGCGAATTGCAGCGGTACTGGTTCTGGGTTGCTTTGGCACCGGCAAAGCTGCTGCAACTTTTCCGCCGTCATTCCATGACGCATCGGACGGCAAAATCAGTGTAGCGATTTGGCCGGGGGACGTTTGTGCAGCTTGAATGGCTTTTGCTGTATCTGCACCAACGGAGCTGGCGCGACGCGAGGTTTTCACCCAGTGGGATACAGTTTTCGCAAGCGCTTGCGTGTCTTGCGCCAGTGGCGGATCGAAAGGTTTGTGATAGGTGGCCTGATCCCCAACAATATTGACCATGGGCACGCGGGCTTTTTTGGCGTTGTGGATGTTGGCCAAACCGTTGGCAAGGCCGGGTCCGCAATGCAGCAGCGTGACGGCGGGTTTCCGCGAAACTCTGGCATAGCCATCGGCCATGCCCGTCACCACGTTTTCCTGCATGCCGGGAATGCAGCGCAATCCGGGGATGCGATCCAAGGCTGCCACGAAATGCATTTCGCTGGTGCCGGGGTTGGCAAAGCAGACTTTCAGACCATGGCCCACCAGAGTGTGGACGAGGGATTCAGCGCCGTTCATTTTGGGTTTTGTCATGACGCCAGAATAAGGTCTGCTGCTTTTTCTGCAATCATTATCACCGTGGCATTTGTATTCGATGAAACAACCCGCGGCATCACAGACGCGTCAACAATGCGGATGCCCGTCAAACCGTGAATGCGCAGATCAACGTCGACAACTGAATCGTCCTGACGGCCCATGGCACACGTCGATGTAGGGTGATGGTCGGTTTTCGCCATGCGGCAACCGTAATCAATCAGGGCATCGTCGGTCATGACATCTGATCCCGGCACGCGCTCGCCAATGAGGTAATCCTTGAGGGCTGGTTGCTTCAGAATTTCGCGGGCCATGCGCACGCCCCGCAACGACATGTCACGGTCATGCGGATCAGACCAATAGTTCGGGTCAATGAGTGGCGCGTCATTAAGGTTGTCGCTTTTCAAACGCACTGTGCCGCGGGAGCGCGGACGCATGTAGGCAGAATTGATCGTCATGCCGCCATGTTCGAGTTTGGCGATACCGGCCTCAATGCCAGAGCCCATGCCGACGTGAAATTGCATGTCGGGAGCATCGGCATTTTCATCAACATACCAAAAGCCGCCAGAGTCAAACAGCGATGAGGCGACCGGGCCAGTCTTCGTGAGAAGATAACGCAAGGCTGCAAAGGCAGCCCAATGCGGCTTGCCATATTTGTCAAAGGTGTGGTCACCATTGCATTCCGCTATGACACACATATCGAGATGGTCTTGCAGGTTTGAACCCACGCCGGGAAGATTGTGCAGCGGCGTGATGCCAACGGATCTGAGATGGTCAGCAGGGCCAACACCGGAGAGTTGCAACAGGCGGGCGGAGCCAACCGTGCCCGCGCTGAGCAGGACCTCCTGCGACACGTGCACACGTTGTTCCGCGCCATTGTCAGGAATGATGTCGATACCGATGACGCGTTTTCCGTCAAGCACAAGGCGGCGGGTGAAGCAGTTCAGAACAACAGTGAGATTGGGCCTTGCCATCGCCGGGCGCAGATATTCCAGTGATGTGGATGATCGGCGGGCCTTGCGTTGTGTCAGCTGATAAAATCCCCATCCCGCCGGATTGCCGCTGGCAAGATCCGCATTGTTGGGTATGCCGAATTGTTCCGCCGCCTTCTGTGTGGCCCGTGCAATTGGCAACGGATAGCTCGATTGCGAAACACCCAAAGGTCCGCCCTTGCCGTGCGTCTGGTTGTCGAACGTATCGTTGTCCTCAGCCTTGCGGAAATAGGGCAGCACATCGTCATAGCTCCAGCCCGTGCAGCCAAGCTGCGCCCACAAATCAAAATCCTGGCGGTTGCCGCGCGTGTAGATTTGCGCATTGATGGTGGAGCCGCCACCGATGACCTTTGGCAGTGTGAACCAGAGCACGCGGTCTTTCATGTGTCTTTGCGGAACCGTTGACCAACCCCAGGAGCCAATGCCCTTGGTCATTTTCGCAAAACCTGCGGGCCATTTGTAGAGAATGTTACGGTCGTGACCACCTGCTTCGACAAGCAGGACTTTGCAATCGGGATTGGCTGTGAGTCGGTTGGCCAACACACAGCCGGCAGAGCCGCCACCGACGATGATATAGTCGTAGGATTTTGAGATTGCGGGCATGGGTGTGCGCTTCAAGTTACTGTTTGGTTACTTATAGGGTGAATGGGGCGAGGGCGTCAATTCCACAACTATCAGCCCTTTGAGGCCCGCAAGAGGGCGGGTGCCTCAGGGTGAGGGAAACTGGGAGTCCCTCACCCTGAGGTGCGAGCCCTTGCGAGCCTCGAAGGGCTGGTTGCGGCAGGTCATATCTCAGTAAACAGCATAACGGATTGGGCTGGGGCGTCGAGATCTTCGCCTGTCAGACTATGCCACTGTTTTCCGGTTTCAGATGTCAGCTTCAAGGTGGTGGCGTGGCTGGTACCATTGAACAATATGCACACCCGGCGGGTGGGTGATGTCAGCACCATGGCAATGGTGCGGTTGTTGTCCTTGTTCCAATCCAGGGGATGGCCATCAGCAGCGAACCATTCCACATCCTGGTCAGTCAGAAAATTGTCCTCAAAAATATCGGGCAGTGTTTGCTTTAAACGCACGAGGTCAGAGAATTGTTTTTCCAGTTTGGTGTTGCGGTTTTCCCAGTCGAGCCACGTCGTTTCATTGTCTTGCGCGTAGGCGTTATTGTTGCCGCCCTGGGTGCGGCCAAATTCGTCACCAGCAGTGACCATCGCTGTGCCGCGTGCGAAAAGCAGAGATGCTAAAAGTGTAAGAGCTCTTGAGCCGGGGCAGGTGACTTCGTGGCTTTTGCCGTCCCGGTTGTTCTCGCCATTGGCGAGGTTGTTCTTTTGCGTGAAATGCAACAGATCATGCAGGGTGAAGCCATCATGGGCTGCGATAAAGTTGATTGAGCGCGACGGTTTGCCCTTGTTGGCGAATACATCCGCAGAGCCTGCCATGCGGGTGGCCATGGTGTTGGCCGACCAGATATCGCCACGCCAGAAACGCCTGACATCATCGCGGAATTTGTCGTTCCATTCATACCAGTTTTTGGGGAAGTTTCCGAGTTGATAGCCGCCGGGGCCAAGGTCCCATGGTTCTGCGATGAGAATGCGTGAGGACAGGACGGAATCGTTTTGGATGGCCGTCAACAATGGTGCTTCTCTGCTGAAACCGTTGTTGGCTTCACGGCCCATGATGCTGGCGAGGTCAAAGCGAAACCCGTCGACGCCAGTGTTCAGCACCCAGTGGCGCATGGCTTCGATGATCCAATGCACCGTGTGCGGACGATCCAGTGCCAGCGTGTTGCCAGTGCCTGCATCGTTGATGTTGCTGCCGTGGAAGAGGCGGTAGTAACCTGTGCAATCAAGACCGCGTTGCGACAGGGTTGGGCCCAGCATGTCGCTTTCGCCAGTGTGATTGAACACCACGTCGAGGATGACGTTGATGCCCGCTTCGTGCAGTGTAGCAACATTGTCGCGCAATTCCTGCAAACCACCGGGCGCCAAGCGTGGATCAATCGCAAACATTGATACAGGATTATAGCCCCAGGCGTTGCGCAGACCCAGATTGACGAGGTGACGCTCGTCAATCCAGGCGGCAATCGGCATGAGTTCGATGGTATCAACGCCCAGCATTTTGAAATGCCTGATGATCGCGGGTTCGGTGAGGGCTGCGACGGTGCCACGCTTCGCATGCGGCACATCCGGGTGGCGCATGGTGAAGCTGCGCACGTTCAGTTCGTAAATCAGTTGTGGTTGGTTTGGCGTGCGAAGCGGCAGCGGTTTTGTGTCAGCAGTGGCAATGGCCTTGGGTACCAGATGGGCTGTTTCATTGCCGTGGCGCGAGAGTTCCGCAGCATATTTGAAAGGCCCGGAAATGGCTTTGGCAAAGGGATCGAGCAGCAGCTTGTGGGCATCAAAGTGATGGCCTGACGCGGGGTCATAGGGGCCATGGGCCCGCAGGCCGTAGTGTTGGCCCTCGGTAATGCCTTCGACAAATGTGAAATGCACATCGCCATCGCGCTGCGTTAGCTTGTGGTGCCAGATTTGTTTGTCATCATCGAACAACACCACTTCAATTTGTGTGGCCGCATGCGACCACACGGCGATGTTGGCACCGCCGTCTCTTAACGTCAGGCCAAGTGGAAATGACTTGGCCTTGGCATTGCGGATATGGAACGTCAGGTGATCACCGTTGGTGCTGCGCGGCCCGTGTGGGCTTCAATGCCTGCGGTGTGGCGGGCATAAGTGATCATAGATTTGAGGGCATCTTGCGGATCGGCGTGGTGCTTGGCTTGGTCGGCTTCGTATTGTTCGATGTAGACGCGCAGTGTGGCCCCTGCTGTTCCCGTTCCGGACAGGCGATAGATGATGCGGCTGCCGTTTTCGAAGATCAGGCGAATGCCTTGGCCTAAAGTGGAGGAGTGATCGACGGGATCGTTGTAGGCGAAATCATCTGCCGTGACGATGCCGTCCATTCCGACTCGCGAAGGCAGGCTGTCACGCAAGCCTTTCATCAATTTGGCGGCGCTGTCGGAGTCGACCTCTTCGTAATCGTGGCGGGTGTAGAAGTTACGACCGTACTCTTGCCAATGCGCTTCGACGATGTGTTTTACGGATTGCTTGCGTTTTGCCAGAATGTTCAACCACATCAGCACGGCCCAGAGCCCGTCTTTTTCACGCACATGGTTGGAGCCGGTGCCGAAACTTTCTTCTCCGCAAACCGTGACAAGATTTGCGTCGAGAAGGTTGCCGAAAAATTTCCAGCCCGTGGGTGTTTCGAAACTGTTGATGCCGAGTTTTTTCGCCACCCGGTCAGCAGCACAACTGGTGGGCATGGAGCGGGCCACACCTGTGATGCCCGACGCATAGCCCGGTGCGAGAGTGGCGTTGGCGGCGATGATGGCGAGAGAGTCGGATGGTGTGACATACATGCCGCGACCGATGATCAGGTTGCGGTCCCCGTCACCGTCTGATGCAGCGCCAAATTCAGGGCCGCCTGCGGGCATGACGAGATCGACCAGTTCCTTGGCGTGAACCAGATTGGGATCGGGGTGGTGGCCGCCGAAATCAGGCAGTGGAATGCCATTCATGACAGTGCCAGCGCCTGAACCCAAAAGCCCTTCGAGTATGCGGGTTCCATAAGGGCCGGTGATGGCACCCATGCCGTCAAACTTCATGCGGAAACCGGATTTGAACATGGCGGATATCGCATCAAAGTCGAACAGCTTTTGCATTAAGGCGGCGTAGTCATCAACGGGGTCGATGACTTCCACTGTCATGCTGCCGAGTTTGGATGTTCCGATTTTTGAAAGATCAACGGTGCCGCGTTCGATCTTGTATTGTGAAATGTTTTGTGTGTTGGCGTAGATCGCGTCGGTGATTTTTTCGGGTGCTGGTCCGCCGTTTCCGGTGTTGTATTTGATGCCGAAGTCACCATCGGGGCCGCCGGGATTGTGCGAGGCGGACAGGATCAAGCCACCAAAAGCCTGGTGTTGGCGAATGACATTTGATGCAGCGGGCGTGGACAGCAATCCGTCACGCCCGACAAGCACGCGGCCAAAACCGTTGGCGGCGGCCATTTGAATGGCGGTGACGATGACTTCCTTGTTCAGGTAGCGGCCATCACCGCCGATGACCAAGGTCTTGCCTTCGTAGCCCGACAACGTGTCGAAAGCCGATTGAATAAAGTTTTCGACATAGTGCGGTTTGGAAAACACCACGACTTTTTTGCGAAGGCCGCTGGTGCCGGGCTTTTGTCCCTCGAAGGGAGTGGTCGTTACTGTTTCGGCCATGATGAATTCCGTGTTCAGACAAGAAGGGATTTATAGAGATTGAAATAGACGGTGGCGCTGTGGTCCCACGACACGTCCTGCGCCATGCCGCGCTTTTGCATGTTGGTCCACACAGGTTTGTTGGCGTAAAGCCGTGCCGCGCGTTCCAATGTGGATTGCAGGTTGGCGGAGTTGATGGGCGAGAATTGCAGGCCTGTGGCCACTCCAGGGCCCAAGGCCGCTTCGTTGGCGTCGATCACAGTGTCGGCCAGTCCGCCTGTGCGACCCACCAGTGGCACACAGCCATAGCGCAGACCGTAGAGTTGGGTGAGTCCGCAGGGTTCAAAGCGTGATGGCACCAGCATGGTGTCGGCACCTGCTTGCACGAGATGGCTCAGGGCCTCGTCATATTTGAAGCTGATGCCGATGCGCGTTGGATGGCGGGCGGCAGCTTCACGATAGGTCGCTTCCAGTCCGGGTTCGCCTGTGCCGACGAGTGCGAGGCGCGCACCGGAGGCGATGAGCCAATCAATATGTTCGGCGAGCAAGTCCAGCCCTTTTTGCCATGTGAGACGGCTGACGACGCCATGCAGAATACCGTCACCTGAATCAAGGCCCAGGCGTTTTTCCAAAGCGCGTTTGTTGGCGATGCGCTTGTCCAGGGTTTTGAGGCTGTAGGTTTGCGCAATGTCTTTGTCGGTTTCCGGGTTCCATACATCGGTATCGATGCCGTTGACGATGCCGCTGAGCGATGTGCGGCGCTGGCGCAACAATCCATCAAGCCCCATGCCGAATTCCGGCGTGGTGATTTCGTGCGCGTAGGTGGGGCTTACTGTGGAGATCGCATCAGCGCAGGCGAGGCCGCCTTTGAGGAAACTCACGCCGCCATAATACTCAACACCATCGACGGCATAGGCATTGGGCGGCAAACCGAGATCACTGAAAGTCTGTGCGCCGAAGGTGCCTTGAAAGGCAATGTTATGAACCGTAAGCAAAGTCTTCGGCTTGCGCGTGCCTTGGGCTGCGTAGCGCACATTGGCGGCGGCGAGGGCGGCTTGCCAATCATGCAGATGCAGCACATCGGGGATAAAAGTTTTGACTTTACCCTCGCCGATATCAGACGCTGCGCGTGACAGCGCGGCGTAGCGTTTTGGATTGTCGGGCCAGTCTTTTCCGTCTGGGCCCAAGTATGGATTGCCTGTGCGGTTATATAGGTGCGGGGCATCCAGCACGATGACGTCGAGACCCTTTGCCTTGCCACTTACAAGACCTGCCGCACCACCATAGAAGTCGCCGTAAAGATGCACAGGTTCAGCATCGTCGAGGGCGGCCATGACGGCGGGATAGCCCGGCACCAAGCTGATCATATCCACACCCTTTGGTTTGAGCGCAGCGGGCAAAGCGCCCACCACGTCAGCCAAGCCGCCAGTCTTGATCAGCGGAAAAATTTCCGATGCGACGGAGAGAACCTTCATTATCGGAGGCGATCCAGCATCGGTTGGGTGATCAGGCAAATGCCACTTTCCGTGCGGCGGAAGCGCTTGGCGTCAAGTTCCGGATCTTCACCCACAACGAGTCCCTCAGGAATAATGATATCAGAATCAATCACAACTTTTTTCAGACTGGCGTTGCGGCCAATTGTGACGCGGGGGAGAACAACGGCGTCTTCGAGAGACGAGAACGAGTTGACACGCACACCTGTGAACAACAATGCGCGACGGATTGACGAGCCGGAGACAATGCAACCGCCTGATACGAGAGACGATACGGCCAGCCCGCGGCGGCCTTCAAGGTCGTGCACGAATTTTGCAGGCGGCGTTACTTCGCCATAGGTCCAGATCGGCCAGTCGTGATCATAAAGGTCAAGTTCCGGCACGGTGTCGGTTAAATCAATATTGGCCTGCCAATAGGCGTCGACGGTGCCCACGTCGCGCCAGTAGGACCCGGTTTCAAGATCAGACCGTACGCAGGAGTTAGAGAACAAGTGTGCCACGGCAGTGCCGTTGTTGACGACATAGGGGATGATGTCCTTGCCAAAATCATGCGAGGAATTCTTGTCCGCCGCATCACGGCGCAACAGGCCCGCAAGGAAGTTGGTTTCGAAAACATAAATGCCCATGGAGGCCAAGGCAATATCCGGATTGCCGGGAACGTGCGGTGGATCAGCGGGCTTTTCGACGAAGGTGGTGACGTGGCTTTTGGCATCAATGGCCAAAACGCCAAAGCCGACAGCTTCCATGCGCGGCACTTCGAGGGCACCCATGGTCACATCGGCCCCGGAATTGACGTGCTGTTGCAGCATCAATTCATAGTCCATTTTGTAAATGTGATCGCCGGCAAGGATGATGATGTATTTGGGCTTGTAGGTTTCGATGATGTCAAGGTTTTGATAGACCGCATCAGCAGTGCCCGCATACCACATGTCTTCCGATACGCGCTGCGAGGCGGGGAGAATGTCGAAGCCTTCATTGCGTTCCGGACGAAAAAAGTTCCAGCCGCGCTGCATGTGGCGGATCAGGCTGTGCGCCTTGTATTGCGTTGCAACGCCGATGCGGCGGATGCCGGAGTTCAATGCGTTGGAGAGAGCAAAGTCGATGATGCGGGACTTGCCGCCGAAGGGCACTGCGGGCTTGGCCCGGCGGTCGGTCAGTTCCATCAGACGGCTGCCGCGTCCCCCTGCCAGCACATAGGCCATGGCATCGCGGGCCAGCGGTGAAAACTTACGCG
>JAYUVC010000020.1:0-4386 GCA_043754325.1 Hyphomicrobiales bacterium | reverse complement strand
AATGACGCGGGCAAACTGACCCGTACCACCGGTCTGCTTCTTGTGGGTGTAGTCCTTCGTCACCTTGCGGGTGATGGCTTCACGGTAAGCAACCTGCGGGGCGCCAACCTGCACTTCAACCTTGTGGGTGCGCTTCAGAATGTCGACCTTGATGTCGAGATGAAGTTCGCCCATGCCCTTGATGATGGTTTCACCGGACTCGGAGTCAGTCGAAACCCGGAAGGATGGATCTTCAGATGCCAGCTTGTACAAAGCCACGGCCATCTTTTCCTGATCGGCTTTGGTCTTTGGCTCAATCTTCATTTCGATGACGGGTTCAGGGAACTCCATCTTTTCGAGGATGACGGCCTTGTTCGGATCGCACAGCGTATCGCCGGTGCGGGTGTCCTTGAGGCCAACGAGAGCAACAATGTCACCAGCGTAAGCATCGGAAATTTCTTCGCGGTTGTTGGCATGCATGAGAACCATGCGGCCCACACGTTCCATCTTGTCACGTGTCGAGTTGAGCAGCGATGTGCCCTTCGACAGTGTGCCGGAATAAATGCGGCAGAACGTCAACACGCCATATTGGTCATCCATCAACTTGAACGCCAGCAATGCCAGCGGCTCAGTGTCGGACGACGGACGATTGGTTTCGTTGCCTGTCTTCACATCGATGCCCTTGATCGCAGGACGATCCAGAGGCGACGGCAAATAATCAACCACTGCGTCAAGAAGAGTCTGTACGCCCTTGTTTTTAAAGGCAGAACCACACAGCACCGGGAAGAACGAAGCGTTCAGCACGGCCTTGCGGAGAAGCCGCTTGATGGTCTCATTCGCCATTGGAACGCCGTTGAGATAATCATCCATGGCGGCATCGTCGAGTTCAGCGCAGGCTTCGATCATGTCAGCGCGTGCCTGTTCAGCAGCGGCCAGCATGTCTGCCGGAATATCTTCATCGTGGAATTTCGCACCCAGCTCCTCGTTGTCCCAGACAACAGCCTTCATGCGAACGAGATCAACAATGCCTTTGAAATCAGCTTCAGCGCCGATTGGCAGCTGGATTGGAACCGGACGAGCGCCCAGACGTTCCTTGATGTCCTTGATGCACTGTTCGAACGATGCACCGGTCTTGTCCATCTTGTTGCAGAACACGATACGCGGAACGGCGTACTTGTCGCCCTGACGCCAGACTGTTTCGGTTTGTGGTTCTACACCCTGGTTCGAGTCAAGCACGCAGACAGCACCGTCCAGCACGCGTAGTGAACGTTCAACTTCAATGGTGAAGTCCACGTGGCCCGGAGTGTCGATGATGTTGCAACGCTTGCCGTTCCACACCGTCGTGGTGGCAGCAGAGGTGATGGTGATGCCGCGCTCTTGTTCCTGCTCCATGAAATCCATGGTGGCAGCGCCGTCATGCACTTCGCCAATCTTGTGGCTCTTGCCTGAGTAGAACAGAATGCGCTCAGTTACAGTCGTCTTGCCAGCATCAATGTGAGCCATGATGCCGAAGTTACGATAGTCTGCAAGTTCATGAGTACGGGCCATAACGATAAATCTCTCTTACCAGCGGTAATGGCTGAAAGCGCGGTTCGCTTCGGCCATCTTGTGGGTGTCTTCGCGCTTCTTCACGGCTGTGCCACGGTTATTGGCCGCATCGAGAAGTTCGCCGGACAGACGTTCCACCATTGTTTTTTCGTTGCGGTTGCGGGCCGCTGTAATGATCCAGCGAATAGCCAGCGCCTGACGACGCTCCATGCGGACTTCCACAGGAACCTGATAGGTCGCACCACCAACGCGGCGCGAACGCACTTCGATGGCGGGTGCAACATTGTCGAGAGCCTGATGGAACATCTGAACAGGGTCAGACTTGGCCTTGGCTTGAACGGTTTCGAGAGCACCGTAAACGATACCTTCGGCAACCGACTTCTTGCCAGCTTCCATGAGGTTGTTCATGAACTTGGATACGATCAGATCACCGAATTTTGGATCGGGATTGATGACGCGCTTTTCAGCTTTATGGCGACGTGACATGCAATAATCCCCTTACTTCGGACGCTTCGCGCCATATTTCGAACGACGCTGGCGGCGCTTTGGCAACCCTTGCGTATCGAGTACACCGCGGATGATGTGGTAACGAACGCCGGGCAAATCCTTCACACGGCCGCCACGGATCATGACAACCGAGTG
This sequence comes from Hyphomicrobiales bacterium, assembly GCA_043754325.1. GTDB lineage: Bacteria > Pseudomonadota > Alphaproteobacteria > Rhizobiales > Aestuariivirgaceae > Aestuariivirga. The sequence goes on along the minus strand of JAYUVC010000020.1, from coordinate 2,217 downwards.
TTCCTGAAGGTTATGACCTTCACCCGGAATGTAGCTCACCACTTCAAAGCCATTGGTCAAACGGACCTTGGCCACCTTGCGGAGCGCCGAGTTTGGCTTCTTCGGTGTGGTTGTATAGACACGCGTGCAAACGCCACGCTTCTGCGGGCAGGCTTGCATCGCCGGAACCTTGTTCCGGTAGGTCGGCTTGGTGCGGGCGGTCCGCAGCAGTTGGTTGATTGTCGGCATCCGACTGATCTTCCTTCGAAAATTTCGTTGGACTGGGGTTCAAACACGACAAATAACGCTTGGAAAGTCCAGTCCGGACCCTTCCAGCGTTCAAAACCAGAGGCACTAAGAACCGGCCCGGTTCAGAGTGCGTGACCTCGAATGTCTTTTTCTTTCCTTCCGTGACAGCGTTTCGAAGCGCGAAGCAACGACGGCCTGCAGTGCCGGAAGTTGTCGGGCTTCTACTCAAGGAGAACAGACACGTCAACCCTTAAATGCATGACGATAAAATGCCCGTTTCATTGGGTTTTTCACACTCAAATCACCCTGCTCCGTAAAACATTCTTGCTGCAATGCGGAATCACGCGTGAAGGTCCCGCAGCAGAAATGCATAAGCAAACGTCATGAAAAGGGTGCGTTGTCCCTGATGTCGGTCAATGAAGATACCCGCATCATCGTTACGTGAATGACGTATTTAAAAGTGTTCAACTTTTGCCGGGGGCAAGCGACATGATTTGGACGCGTCTGCGTTCGCCCGCCAACAGAGCAAACAGAATCTTCTGTAGAAAATGCAAATTATGGCGAAGGTCGCTGCTTTTTCCGCCGGGCCGCCGCCGCGAGGCCTGCCAGACCGAAGACGAACAGGGGGAGTGTTGCAGGCAGAGGAACGACCGACGGCGTTCCCTTCGAGCCTGTTCCGACGCCACCGCCCGAGGTGAAACCGTTGCCGCCTCCACCGCCTCCACCACCGCCGCCGCCTCCACCGCCGCCGCCGCCACCACCGCCGGAGCTGCTGGTGCCACTGCCACTGCCGTCATCAGCCGCAGCTCTGGTTCCTGCCGCATTGGCGCCCTTGGCACGGAAGGCTTTGGTTATGGACTTTTGCGGTTTTGCAGATTCAAGGATCAGAGCTTGTTCTTGCGTATCGGTCGATCCTGAATACATGCAATCGGTGCCATTGGAAATTGCAACATAGCCCATGCTTATGTTGGTTGAGCCATGAACAAAGGTCTGGCCGGTGCCTGCTGTGCCGCAGCCATCTCCGGCCTGGGCGGTGATGTAGCCCATGGTGACACTGGTCGGGCCGTGAATGAAAACCGGCTTGTTGTCTGGTGCCTTGTAGGTGGCCAGAGCATTTTGCTGCGTTTTCGGCGAAGCAAGGGTCAACTTGTCAAAGGGGTGGCTGGGCTGGTTGTCGAGAGGTACTGCCACGGCTGCTGTGGCCAAGACAAAGGTGAACCCTGCCAAAACACTGGCAAATCCGTAGTTTTGATGCAGCGCCGACCGCAAATTCATTTTCGTCGTCCCAGATGGCCAATCTGAATGGCTGCGCCATGCTGCCACCCCGATTGCCTAAACTTCTATCATGTCGAATTGTAAGTAAATTGTAAAGATGAAGCTGCAAAAGACAACAGCATCAGGACTTTGGGGTTAACCGCTGGGGCGGCAAGGCTGGGATTGTCAGCTTTTCAGCGCTCTCAACGCTATTCGTGCCAGCATCTCCGTGCCCTTTTGCAGCAGGCCATCGTTGAAATCATAGCCTGCGTCGTGCAGACTTTTGCTGGAACCGTTGCCGATGCCGAAGAAGCAGCCGGGGACTTCCTGCAGCATGAAGGCGAAGTCTTCGGAGAACATGATGGGGCCGCGAAGATCGATGTCTTCGGCAATCTGGCCGGTGGAGATGGCGACCTCGCGGACGAGGGTTGTGGCGGCGCTGTCATTGACGCCAACGGGATAGACGATGCAATCGCCATAGTCGAAGTGGGCGGTGCAACCGTGGGCTGATGTGGTGCCGGTGGTGATCTCGACGATGCGGGCAAGGAGTTTTTCGCGCGATACTGTTGCCGTGGTGCGCAGGCCGCATTTGAGTTCGACGGTTTCGGGTATGGCGGTGGCGAGTTGGCCGCCATGGATTGCGCCCACGGTCAAGACGGCGGGGTCCAGCGCGTCATTGTTGCGGGAGATGGCGGTTTGCAGGGCCATGATGAGGGCGGCGGCGGCGACGATGGG
>JAYUVC010000019.1:0-4518 GCA_043754325.1 Hyphomicrobiales bacterium | reverse complement strand
CGGCTCGACGTTATCGCCTCCAATCCAGCGGTCAGTGTCCGCAAACGCTCCGGAAAAAGGAAGGAGCGCCGGCTGAGTCTTGCCGAAATCAAATTGCTCGGCGAAGCGGTGCGCATCGCTGAAAGGAATGGCGAACACCCGGTTGCGGTGGCTGGAATTCGCTGAGCTCATTCTTCCCGGAACACATGAACAAGGTTGTCGGTCAACGGCTTGGTGAGATAGTCCAGCACGGTCCGTTCTGCTGTTGGCATGATGGCTTCAACGGGCATGCCTGGTACCAGGACACGATCACCAAGCTTGGCGAGTTCCGTTTCATTCACTGAGATGCCAACGCGGTAAAAGCTGAAGCCATTCTTTTCATCCACAACACTGGTGGGGGAGACGCGGGCCACAACACCGTTTACTTCCGGTGTGGTGCGGGAATGAAAAGCCGGAAAGCGGACGATGGCGAGTTGGCCGTTTGCGAGTTGATCAACGTATTGCGTTTCAACATTCACCTCGATCTCAAGCTTTTCTGAAAGCGGGACAATTTGCATGACGGCTTGCCCCGGCTGAATGACGCCACCAATTGTGTAAAGGGCCAGTTCGTGCACGATGCCGTCCACCGGTGACCGGATAACCGTGCGTTCAAGCTGTTGTTCTGTTGCGTTGACCTGTTGCACAAGCTCGTCAACCTTGGCATCAATCTCATCGAGCTCGGCAATCACCTTCTCCCGGAAGCTGCGTTCAACTTGCGCTTTTGATATCTCGACTTCTGAAATGGAATTGCGAAGGCGGCCCATTTCCGACTGTTGCTCTGCAATCTGCCCATTCAAATCGGCAGAGTTACGATCAAAGACCAGGAGCTGATTTTTTGCGGCAAAGGATTGTTTGACCAGCGTTTCAACGGACTTGCGTTCTTTGCTGAACACATCAAGCTGGATTTTCTTCGACTTTTGCAGGCTCATCACGCCTGCGATTTGTTCCTTGAATTGCGCGATGCGTTCATCAAGCTGCGCAATTTCGCCCTGTTTCGACAGGCGACGGGCATTGAGCATGGACAGTTGCTGCGTGATTGCAGCGTCCCACGGGTCAAGTGCATAGCGCGTTCGCAGGGACTCATCCGGCAAGACAATCCCGGTTTTGTCTTCCAACTCTGCAAGCAATCGCTGCTTGCGCACCAACAGGTCACGCAAGCGCCCACGATAAATAGTCAGGTTGGCCAGAACTGTCTTGTCATCCACAACGACCAGCTCCTCGCCTTTTTTGACGCGCTGGCCCTGCACCACATTGATGCGCTCGACAATACCGCCATCAAGATGTTGAATGGTCTTGGGCTTGCCTGATACACCAACCGTGCCACTGGCCATGACAGCACCTGATACCTTGGCAAGTGCAGCCCAGGTGATGCCTGCACCAATCAACACAGCAACGAGGGCCAGACCGATGACTGCCGGCCGGTAAAAATTAACACGCATGACTGCTGGCTTGTTCATGCGGCGGGCACCCGTTGCAACAGCGGTACCGAACCAGGCTTGGGTGATTGTGCGGCTTGCGCTGCTTGTGCGACCCGGTTGATCACATCTTGCTTCAAGCCAAAATCCGTCATGCGGCCCTCTTTCAGCATCAGGATTTTACCGACGGCAGAAATGGCGCTGGGGCGATGGGCCATGACGATGACGACCGAACCCTGTGCACGCAAAGCTGCAATGGCGTGCGACAAGGCTTCATCACCTTCGACATCAAGATTGGAATTGGGCTCATCAAGCACCACAAGACGCGGCATGCGATAGACCGCACGGGCCAGTGCGATGCGCTGGCGCTGACCTCCGGTGAGCGGACTCACCGCTGCATCAACAATGGTTGCATAGCCTTGCGGAAAGCTGAGGATCATCTGATGTACACCAGCAAGTTGGGATGCTGCCACAACATCTTCATCTTTTGCACCTGGTTCAAAGCGCGAGATGTTCTGCGCAATGCTGCCGGGCATGAATTCAAAACTTTGCGGCAGGTAACCCACATGAGGACCAATGTGTTCACGGCCCCATTGCTGATAGGTGGCACCATCAATGCGCAGATGGCCTTGGTCTGGCATCCACAACCCTACTAGCAAACGGGCAAGTGTGGTCTTGCCTGACGCTGAAGGACCGATGACGCCCAAACCATCGCCGGGCTGCAAGGCGAAGGTCATGCCTTGCAAGATCATGCGCGCATCGCCGGAGGCGCGGGCATTGGGCACGTATTTTGAAACCTGATTAAGACTGAGCTGACCTGTGGGCTTTGGCAGGGCCACCGGTGGTTCAAGGTTCATGGGCAGGGGTTGGGCGAGGTAATCGTTCAATCGTTTGTTGGCGAGGCGGGCGCGCCTGATTTGTTTCCAGCCACCAATCAACTGGTCAATCGGCCCCAGCGCTTTCCCCGAAAGGATTGAAGATGCAATGATCGCCCCTGGCGACAATTGATGCTGGATTACAAGATAAGCCGCGAGTGCCAACATGGCTGACTGCAAAAACATGCGGAACACCTTGGACGCCGCTGCAAACACTTCGGCACGCTCGCCTGCGGCCTGCGCTTTGGCCAATGACTCCACGCGCTGCTTCATCCAGGCCTTGGCAGCATTGACGCTCATGCCCATGGAAAGTACGGAGTCGGCGTTGCGTTGCGCTTCATCGCTGAAACGATTTTCGGTGATCTCCAGTTGAGATGCTTCACCCATGGTGCGGCCCGTGGCCCACTCATTCAACAGGGCGAGAACGGCAACAACGACCGCACCCGCAATTGAGAGATATCCCAGATAGGGATGCAACACGAAGATCACAAAAAGATAAATGGGGCTCCACGGCAGATCGAAAAAGGCCGTGAGATAGGGACTCGACAGAAAGCTGCGGAGCGCGCTGAGATCGGACAAGGGGCGATAGCCAGGTGACAACCCGCCCGCAGATTTTTGCAGCCAATATTGGAACAGCTCAGGGGCGACTTTGGCATCTACCCCATGGGCGATGCGGGACAACACGCGGGTGCGTAAAAACTCGAATATCGCCATGCCGCTGTAAAGCACGATAATCAACACGAGCAGCGCCACCAGTGTAGGCACCGAGCGGCTGGACAGCACACGGTCATAAACCTGCAGCATGAACAGCGGGCTTGTGAGCATCAACAGGTTGATGGCGAGGCTCAACAATAGTGCTGCCACAAAGCCAAAGCGCGCAGCCTTGTAGCCCGCCTTTAGCGGTTGTTCCTGAACCCCAGTCGCTTTCAACGCCCGTCCCCCAACTCACAAACTTCTAGTAGAACGTAAATGCATTCCGGTCCAGTGCAGCAAGTTGTGTGCCGGACAGGAACAACTCATCGCCATTACCAAAAGCAAACAGCACGCCACCGGCCTGCTGCTGACCCAAAGCCAGCAGGTCATCAAAACTGCCCACACCCTGCATGTTGATGATGATGCGGTCACCTTGGCCTGAACTGAAATCAGCGATCGCGTCAGAACCATCTCCCTGCCGGAACAGGAAGCTGTCGGCCCCAGCACCACCGTTGAGCTGGTCATTGCCTGCACCGCCGTGCAGCCGGTCAGATCCGGCACCGCCGAACAAGCTGTCAGCCCCTGCACCACCGTAGAGCAAATCATTTCCCGCATCGCCGTTCAACTGGTCGTTGCCGTCTCCGCCAAAGATTGCATCATTGCCGGCACCGCCAAACAAGACATCGGCACCATTGCCGCCTTTGAGGTAGTCATGACTTGTGCCGCCAAACAGAATGCCGCCATCATTGCCCGCGCTGAGTGTCAATGTGGGAGGTGCTGCAACACTCACCACCACAAGGGCTTCAGACGTTCGCACCCCGTCGCTGACCTTGTAAATAAAGCTGTCAGTGCCCGTAAAACCTGCGGCAGACGTATAGGTAACGATTCCGTTCACCAGAGACACAGTGCCGTTGTTGGCATCTCTCACTTGCACCACAGTCAGGGTATCCAGATCGACGTCGGTATCATTTGCCAAAAGCTGCGACGCCAGGATCTCAACAGGAACGCCGCTTCGTGTCGCGAAGCCTGTGTCGCGCACGGCAATTGGCGTTGAGTTTCCACCTGAGAACGTTATGTTGAAATCATCCGTCACCTGCAAGGTGCCGTCACTCGCAAATACCCGCACCGTCCATGTACCGTGGGCTGGAGCGATACCTGTCAGCGCCGTACCGTTGAAGCTCATCCAGGTCGGCAATGCTGCACCACTCGACAGTTTTGCAGCATATTGCAGGGCCTGGCCATCGGGGTCGCTGAAGGCATTGGTTGGCAATGTGATGGTGAAAGCTGCTCCTGTTGTCAGGTTCTGGTCGGCAATCGGGTTGGCCACGACAGGCGCATCATTCACATTGGTGACGGTAAAGGCGAAGTCATCAGAGATCGTCGCAGTGCCATCCGAGATGACGAGACGAAGCTGGGTGGTGCCAAAATAGTTTAGTGCGGGTGTTCCACTCAACGTCATTGTTGCGGCATCAAAGCTGATCCAGCCGGGTGCGGTCGAACCATCGCTCATCTTCAAG
>JAYUVC010000018.1:0-5716 GCA_043754325.1 Hyphomicrobiales bacterium | reverse complement strand
ATGGCAAGGCAGGCAAGGTTTACTTCCCTGAAGACGGCACAACCTATTTCAAGACAACAGCATCGAGATACGGATCCATCAAACCGGTTCACAACTCGCTTCTGGCCACACAGGATGTGCTCGGTGAGTTGTGCAAAACGGAGGGCATCGCCGTCAACGCCTGGCTTGTGCTGTTGCACAACACGCTGCTTGGTATGCGCCAGCCCCAAGCGACAGTCGCCAACGCCTTTGGCGACCGATACATCTACAGCCTTTGCCCCTCGCATCCGGAAGCCCGCGCCTATGCCATAGGTCTCGCGCGTGATGTCACCGAAAGCTATTCCGTCGCAGGCATTTCGCTGGAGTCGCCCGGCTTTGCTCCCTATGCCCACGGGTTTCATCATGAATTTGCACTGAACCAGCCGAACCGCTGGCTCGACAACCTGCTGGGTCTGTGTTTCTGCGACCATTGCATCAAGGGAGCCAAGGCCGCGGGCATCAATGCGGCAACGCTCAAGACGCAAGTTGTGAATGACATCTCGGACTATCTGGCGAGCGACATCGACTTTCCTGCGGACATGGCAGAAGCCTTCTGGCTGGCCGACACGCGGCTCAATGGAGAACTGAAGGCCTACCTGGACTGGCGTTGCGCGGTGGTGACGTTGCTGGTCGCGGAGATCCGCAGCGCAGTCCGCAAAGATGCAACTGTTGCTGTCATACCGTCGGTGGCGCGACCAACAGGCGGAGCCTGGTACGAGGGAAGCGACCTTGCAGCCTTGGCCAATGCCGCAGATTTCATCGAGGCCTGCTTTTACGAGCCGAGTTCGGCGCGCGTGAAAGCCGATCTCTTTGATGTCAAACGGCGGCTTGGCGGCTCCGGTTCACTGCGTTGCATCATGCGGCCGGCTTGGCCCGACATCGCAGACAAGGGGGACTTTCTGGCCGCCGTTGCGTCGCTGCGCGACGGAGGGGCACGTGGCATTGCCTTCTACAATTGGGGGCACTTGCGCGCCAAGAACGTTGCCTGGATTGCCGATGCAATGAAAATCCTTGGAGACGACAGATGATGTTCGAGGGCAAGATGGTGGCCATCACCGGCGCGGCGGGTGGCATCGGCCAATGCCTGTGCCGCCACTTTGTTTCTGAAGGCGCAAGCATTGCCGCGATCGACAAGAGCCCAACGGTTGCCGCGTTTGCGGATGAGATGAATTCCAGCGGCGCGAGGGTGGCCCACGCGATTGTTGACATCAGTGATAAAGAGCAAGTCGCCCAAGCCTTCAAGACGCTCGGCCCCATCGATGTTTTGGTCAACAATGCTGGGTTCTCCGCTCATCCAACCTTAGACAAGACGGACCCCAAGGATTGGGACCACGACATCAGCGGCAATCTCAATGGGGCCTATTACTGCGCCCATGCCGTTCTGCCAGGGATGAAGGAGAGAGGCGGTGGATCCATCGTCACCATTGGTTCTGTCAATGGATTAAGTGGTTTTGGAGACCCTGCCTACAGCGCAGCGAAGGCGGGGCTCGTCTCCTTGACGCGTTCACTGGCGATGGAGTATGGCCGCCACAACATACGCGCCAACATTGTCCTGCCGGGCACGGTTCGCACGCCGCTGTGGGATCTAAAGGCAGGAAAGGACGACACTACCTTTGAGCGGTTGCGCAAGTGGTACCCGCTTGGGCGCATAGTTGAACCCATAGACGTCGCCCGCACTGTAGCCTTTCTCGCATCAGATGCCGCCGCAGCCATTACGGGTGCCTCACTTGTCGTCGATTGTGGATTGACAGCCGGCAACATCGTGATGACACGCGAACTCACCATTCAGGATATCTAGGGGAGGCGGCATGGACAAGCTTCGCATCGGTGTCATTGGACTGGGCTGGTTCGGGGAGATTCATTGCGAAACCATCGTTGGTATTCCCAACCTTGAACTGGCCGCACTTTGTACTCGCCGCCCGGACCGCCTGGCTGAACAGGCGAAGAAATTCGGCGTGAAGAAAATCTTCACGGATTATCGTGCCATGCTGGCCGACAAAAGCATTGATGCCGTTTCGATTGTCACCATGTGGGACCGGCATACCGAGCCTGCGGTGGAGGCGCTGGCCGCCGGAAAGCATGTTTTCCTCGAAAAGCCCATGGCTTCAACTGTTGCTGATTGCAGGAAAATCATCGCTACATCAAAAAAGTCCAAAGGCATCCTGCAGATCGGTCACATCTGCCGGTTCAACCCGCGCTATCGCATGGCCAAACAGGCCATCGACGAGGGCCGCATCGGCAAAATCGTGGCGCTGCAATCACGCCGTAACATTCCTGCCGCATGGACGCCGACCATTCTCGAGAAGATCGGCCCCATTGTCGGTGATGCCATCCATGACACGGACCTCATGCTGTGGTTCACCGGCGACCGAGTGGCCAGCGTCTATGCGCAAACGGTGAGTGTTCGCGGCCTCAAGTACCCGGACATCGGCCAAACCATGTATCGCTTCAAAGGCGGCGCATCGGCAACGCTCGAAACCGTCTGGTGCATGCCGGAGAAAACACCTTTCGACATCGATGAGCGCATGTCAATTATCGGCACCGAGGGCATCATTCACGTGCAGGACACCTTCCCCAACCTTGGCATCGTCGACAAGTCCAGACTGCACAGTCCCGACACGACCTATTGGCCGATGTTCGATGGCGTGCGGGGCGGGGCTTTGCGCGCCGAGTTCGAATACTTCGCTGATTGTGCGTTGAAAGGAAAGACGCCCGAGATCGGAAGGCCAGAGGATGCAGCTGCGGCCCTGGAGGCCACGATCGCCGCAGAAGAGTCAGCGCGTACAGGCAAAGTGATACACATCGGATAGGAGATGCACATGGCACAGAAGCTCAGAGTATTGGTCGTTGGACTTGGCAACATGGGCATGAGCCACGCGCTGGCTTACACGCGCATAGCCGATTTCGATGTCGTTGGCGTTTGCGAGCGGCGGATTGCCGAGCGTAAATTGCCCGACGCGCTGAAAGGCGCAAAGAAGTTCGACAACTTCGAAAAAGCGTTGGCAGAATTGAAGCCGGATGTCGCCTCCATCAACACGCTGCCCGACACGCACGCCCAATTCGCAATGAAAGCCATGGAGGCGGGTGCCCATGTTTTTGTGGAAAAGCCGCTCGCGGACACGATCGAGAACGCCGAGAAGGCAATTGCAACCGCCCACAAGACCGGAAAGAAACTGGTCATCGGCTATATTCTCCGCCAGCATCCCTCGTGGATCAAGTTCATCGAGATCGCCCGGCAGCTTGGAACGCCTCTCGTCTTTCGCATGAACCTCAACCAACAATCCAACGGTGAAACCTGGGATTGGCATAAGCGCCTGCTCAATTCGTTCCCTCCTATTGTTGACTGTGGCGTGCACTATGTCGATGTCATGTGCCAGATGACTTCCGCCGAACCGATCAAAGTCCACGCCATCGGCGCGCGGCTGTCGAATGAAGTGAAGCAGCAGAATTACGGCATGCTGCAGGTCATGTTCGATGACGGCTCCGTCGGCTGGTATGAGGCCGGATGGGGCCCAATGATGAGCGAAACCGCCTTCTTCGTGAAGGATGTTGTCGGCCCCAAAGGCTCTGTTTCGATCGTCATGGCCGAAACGGCCGGTAATGTGAAATCTGACGACATCAACGCGCACACCAAAACCAATCAGATTCTCTGGCACCATGCCGACATGAAAACCCCGGACCAGCGCATCGACATGCAGGACGAGCCAAACCATGACGATCTCTGCGAACGCGAACAGCGTTATCTGCTGAAGGCGATCCGGGACGACCTCGATCTCACTGATCACATGGATGATGCGGTGAAGAGCCTCAAGATTGTTATGGCGGCTGACCGTTCGATCCACGAGGGTCAGGTGATCAGTCTGACATGAGCTCGAGAGCTGGAACCGGAGAAACATCTTGATCTTTGAAATCTGCGTGGATTCCGTTGAGGGCGTGCAGGCTGCGCGGGCAGCCGGGGCAACGCGTGTCGAACTCTGCGCCAGCCTGCTTGAAGGCGGCATCACCCCAAGTTGCGGCATGTTACGTCAAGCCCGCACCGTCCCGGGCATCAAACTGCATGTCATTATCCGCCCGCGCGGCGGCGATTTTCTGTTACGCTGATCTCGAAGGCCGTGATCCTAACTGGTGAACTGTTTGGGGCTGCCGGTATGTCTGCTCCGGGTCAACATGAGACCAACTGCAGTCGTCAACGCATGTCGGCTGCGCCTTCATTTGTAGACCAAATTTCCGAAAAAGCGGCAAATACTGACTAAAGGTCCGCTTTGCGGGGATAAGCGGGCATCCCGCAAACCCGCCACCAGGTCTCTAAAGGGCCAAAGAGGGACACCAGCACTAAAACGCCAAATATTCAATACTGGCAACAGTGGAAAACCAACCAATTGGGAGCGATCGCGCAAGTATCAGCGTCACCTTAATGCGGTGACAACGTGCGCCCTGATCTTCGCTTCTACCGGGCCCTCACCAAAGCGCTTGGCAATTGCTTGTGCCGCAATCTCAGTCACATGATCCAACAGATCCGCGTTGCGGCCTTCGATTTCGCTGCGAAGGGGAGTCCCTTGACAATATGCAATGGCTGGATGCCGTGGTGATGGTGCCCGGCTGATTTTTTCAAGTGTCACAATAGATATGTCCGAGAAGCCAGCGGAAGTCAGGTCCTGTTTGATCAACTCCACGTCATGGTATCCATGCGGAGTACGGGCGAGAAAGCGTGGTGGGTTATCGGGAAACACGCTCGCCGCGGCTTCAGTTACGACGTCGGCAAACTCATTCGACTTGATGTGATCCCAAACGTTGAAAATATATCGTCCGCCTGACCTTAGAACCCGGCGGGCCTGAGCATGTCCTTTGACACGATCAGGATAGAACATTACTCCGTACTGGCAGATTACTACATCAAACGAAGCATCAGCAAAGGGCAGATCTAGTGCATCAACTTGTTGCCACTCAATACGGTCGTCAGGGCCCTGTTTTGTTGCAGCATGATCGAGCATCGGCTGATTGAGGTCCGTCACAACATATCGGGTATGAGGACCAAGATGAGGTGCGAGTGCGCGAGGAACAACGCCACTACCAGCTGCGACCTCTAGGATCGCGTCTGGAGCCAGTAATGCAACTCGATTGGCAAGATCGGCAGCATAAGCGTCGAATATCATTGGCACTAGATAGGTGTCGTAAAACTTTGGAATTGCTCCAGTAAACTGTTTGTCAGTTGCGGTCATGGGCGGCTCCTGTGGAACGAAAGGGCTGGCTTACGAGGCACTTATCCCAGTTGCTCTTTGGCGAGTATGTGTGTTGGCGTTTGGTATCGCAAGTGCCAACCGTAAATATCAGCATTGGGTCAAAGAAAAACGTCGCGAGCCACATTTTGCACGTCAGCTTGACTGCTGAAAACGGACGTAACCAGCTTGACAGACGACTTCTCCGACGGGCCATAGGCGGTCATATGATGGACGGGTGGATCACTTCACGGGGAGCACTCCAGTTCCTCTGTCCCCTAACTCATTGTGTCGTTGTCAGCTTGCCAACGTTTCGATGATGCAATTGCGCTTTGATCAGGCACAGTCTAATTGTTGATATTCACCTAACAATTACCTGGTCCTCAATTACCCACAGGGAGGAATAGTGATGCTCGCCCGCCCCGCGCTTCGTGAATATCGCACTTGGGTCATGGATAGTCGACGTTGGAATGGCTATCGGC
>JAYUVC010000017.1:0-4318 GCA_043754325.1 Hyphomicrobiales bacterium | reverse complement strand
CCGAACGAAGCCCGCGCCCGCGAAATCACTGATTATCGTGAACGCCAGCGCCGTGAAAAGCGCGGCACCGGTGTGGCCCGTGCCTCGCTTGAACAGATGATGACGAAGATTAACCAGTCGGGCCGCAAGGAATTCCCGATTCTGGTCAAGGCCGATGTGCAAGGTTCCGCCGAAGCCATCGTGCAGGCGCTGGACAAAATCGGCAACGAGGAAATCCGTTCACGTGTCGTGCATTATGCCGTGGGCGGTATCAACGAAAGCGACGTGGCACTTGCTGCGGCGTCGGGTGCTGCGGTGCTGGGCTTCAACGTGCGTGCAAATTCGCAGGCACGCGATGCAGCGCAGCGTCTTGGCATCGAAATCCGCTATTACAATATCATCTATGACCTCGTTGACGACATCAAGGCAGCGATGAGTGGCAAGCTGGCCCCGGAAATGCGCGAAACCTTCATGGGCAACGCGAAAATTCTGGAAGTCTTCAACATCACCAAGGTGGGCAAGGTTGCCGGCTGTATGGTGACCGACGGCTCAGTGCAACGCGGCAACAAGGTGCGTTTGATCCGCGACAACGTGGTTATCCACGAAGGTTCGCTCTCAACACTGAAGCGCTTCAAGGACGAAGTGAAGGAAGTGCAGAGCGGCCAGGAATGCGGCATGGCGTTCGAGAAGTATGAGGATATGCGCGCAGGCGATGTGATCGAGTGCTTCCGGGTTGAGAAGGTGGAGCGGAAGCTGGCTTGAACCCTTTTGGCCTGCCTGCTTCCAGCCCTTCGAATGCTGGCAAAGCCTTGTCAGTGGGGCGTACTATCGCTGTTCTGCTTGGTGTTTTTGTTGGGTTGCCAATTTTGCTCATTGTCGGCTTATTTGCCTATCTTATCAGTGCGAGCACTTGGATTTCATGGCGGTTCAACTCTCATGAGCTGAACCAGAAGATCGTCACGTTAAACGCTGGATGGAGTCATTCCTCAGAGAGGCGGGATGTTTTCTTGTATGCAATGTTTGATAAAAGAGGAATAGTGGCGAGCATTTTGGCCAACGCATATGAAAATTGCTGAACCGCCATTTTTCATAAACGGTCACGACTTGTGATTTTTGGGCGCATCCTTCGAGGCTCGCAAGGGCTCGCGCCTCAGGATGAGGGGTGGCTTGTGGCTGCTTCCAATGACCCATCACCCTGAGGTGCATCGCCCTCTTGCGATGCCTCGAAGGGTGCGCTACCCGCGATAGACATGATCCAAGGCCTTTCCCATCTTACTTTCATCGTCAGAGATCTCGTCAAGATGGCGCGTGTCATCACCGAGGTTCTTGGCGGTGTGGAGGTTTATGCTTCCGGAGACGCGACCTTCTCAACAGCGCGGGAAAAGTTCTTTTTGGCGGGTGGGATTTGGATTGCGGCCATGGAGGGGGAGAGTTTGCCTTCGCGTACTTACAATCATGTGGCGTTCAAGGTGACGGAGGTGCAGTTGGCGCGCGCGCGGATTGCAGTTGTCCGGCTGGGTCTTGATATGCGGCCACCTCGGCCCCGTGTTGAAGGGGAAGGGCAATCGCTGTACTTCCATGACCATGACAATCATCTGTTTGAACTTCACACGGGCACGCTGGACGAACGTTTGGCGCGGTATAAAGATCAAACAGTACCGTCATTCCAAAAGCGAGTGTAGCGAAGCGGAACGAGTGATTTGGAATCCCGCTTTGGTTATGACGGTCATGTCTGACCCAAAGCAAGCGGGGTTCCAGCTCGCGCTCCGCAAGGGCTACGCTTGGCTGGAATGACGACGAAGTTGTGAGTGAAGATCTATTCGCATCATAAAATACTGGTCAGCCACCTGTTCAGACGCAACTCCGGCCGATAGGCATACCTCACGGCCCAGGCTGCAATCGTTCCTGTGGCAAGACCTGCCACAACATCGCTGGCATAGTGAGTGCCGATATAGACTCTCGACCAGCAGACCAGAAATGCGGCGATTGAAAATAAGATCGCTTGTGTGCGGAAGGCCAGAAGGACGAAAGTGGCGGCGATGGTTGCAACTGCTGTAGCGTGGTCAGAGGGGAAAGACCAATCGGCGCTTTTTTCGATGATGAGGTTGGAGATGCCTGCGTCATAGGGGCGGGGTCGGTGGATGGTCAAAAGGATGATTTGGTTGATGGCTTGGCCCAGGAGGAAGGCTACGCCGGATGTGATGATGGCGTGGCGGAGTCTCGGCCTATCGGTTTTAGTGAACCATTGCAGGGCGACGACGACAATGAGCAGTGGTACGCCATAGGTGGTTATGGCTGGCATTGTGGCGTCGAGAATGGGAGAATGACCTGCGGGGGCGTTGAGCCATTGGGTCAGGGCGATGTCTGAGGCTTCCATGGTCAAGGCCATGGGGGATTTGGAGTAGTTGCGCAAATTACATTTGGTTATGTTTGGCCTTGTGGTTAAAGAACCGTCATGTCGAAAGCCTCCACACCGTCCCAACGTATGCTCCGCGCCGGAGAGTTGATCCGCCATGCTTTGGCGGAGGTCTTTATGCGGGGTGAGACCGGCGACCCTGAGCTTGAGAAGATCAAGTGCAGTGTGGTTGAAGTGCAGATGTCGCCTGACCTCAAAATTGCCACGGCTTATGTGCGGCCTTTGATTGTGGGGCAGGAGAAGAAGCTGCTCTATGCCTGCACGCGAAACCAGAAGTTCATGCGGGGGCTGATCGCGCCGAAAGTCGAGATGAAATACATGCCACAGTTACGGTTTCGAACCGATACTGCACTGGATTACGCCAGCAAAATCGATGCCTTGTTGAAGAAGCCCGAGGTCGCACGGGATTTGGAAAGGGATGACGATCCGGCGGATTGACGGATTGAGCGCCGTGTATTACATATGCTGCAGATTACAGCGAGGTGTTGCAATGACCAAAATGATGATTTCCGCGCGGGTAGACGTGGAGCTGAATGAAAAGCTGGAAGCGCTTGCTGTTTCGACCCAACGGTCTAAAGCGTTTCTGATCACCGAAGCCATAGAAGCGTTGGTCGAGCGTGAAGCGTGGTTGGAAGAGCGCCTTGCTGTGGCCATCAAGGTGGCAGATGAATCGGAAGAGTGGGTTTCCCAGGAAGCCGTGGAGAAGTGGGTTGAGTCATTGGGCACCGAAAATCCCCTGCCGCCGCCTGAGCCTGATATTTTTGAACCCAAAAAGCAGCTTTCTGCATGAGGATTATCTGGTCGCCTTTCGCCAATGCGAATTTGGCGGAGATCCATGATTATTACAGCTATCGCAATCCAAAAGCGGCTGCGAAACTATTGACCAAAATATACAAGTCTGCCGGAAACTTGGCGCACTACCCCAACCTTGGCAAGCCCAACAGACTAAAGACCTGCAGACTGCTGCAAGTGCCGGGGACTGCCTACCTGTTGCCTTATCGTATAGTTGGCGACAGAGTTGAGATTATTGCCGTTTTTGATCAACAGCAGGACAAGCCGAAACATTTTCAGTGAAACAACCCCGCAATCAACTCCACGGCTGGATTGTTCTCGACAAGCCGCTTGGGATTTCTTCGACGCAGGCTCTTGGCAAGGTGCGCTGGTTGCTCAATGCTGACAAGGCTGGGCATGGGGGGACGCTTGATCCGCTGGCGTCCGGCATCTTGCCGCTGGCGTTTGGGGAGGCTACCAAAACAGTCGCTTGGGCCATGGATGGGCGGAAGACTTATCGCTTTCGGGTAAAGTGGGGATTCGAAACTACTACGGATGATCTGGAGGGTGAGGCTGGACCTTCGACGGGTCTTGTTGCAGTGCGACATGATATTGAGATGGTGCTTCCCCAATTCATTGGTGCAGTGCAGCAAAAACCACCAAGCTATTCTGCTATAAAGGTTTCTGGCGAAAGAGCCTATAATTTGGCGCGGGCGGGCGAGGCAGTGGATTTGGCGCCTCGCACTGTTAATATCGACTCGCTATATATAGAGAATCATGATCTTGCAGGCGAAACCACATTTATTGTACAGTGCGGCAAGGGCACTTATGTGCGATCCATCGCCCGGGATTTGGGGCGGGTGCTGGGGTGTCTGGGGCATGTCACACTTTTGCGCCGGTTGGCGGTTGGGCCATTTTCGGAGAGTGACGCGATTTCGCTGGAAAAGCTTGAGGAATTGCGCCATATGCCGCCTAGCGAAAACAGCCTCAGCGGCATCCTTCGCCCCATTGAGACCGTGCTGGACGGCATCCCTGCATTGGCCGTGATGGATTCGGAAGCCGCTCGACTCAAACAAGGCCAAAGAGTTCCTCTAGAGGACTTGGGGGTCTTGTTACCGGAAAGCTCAAATTTTCCTGATGCGGAGGCGGTTT
>JAYUVC010000016.1:0-4382 GCA_043754325.1 Hyphomicrobiales bacterium | reverse complement strand
CGCCTTGCCAGCTTTTTCGCCATCGCCAAGGGTGACTTGCGCACCCGCCACTGGTTCAGGCTGGGCCGCAGCGTCACCGCCGTCAGGGGTGGCGCTGTGTTGATGTCGTGGTCCGGCTCAATGTTTGAATATCTCATGCCGTCACTGGTCATGCGCGCACCTGCCAATGGCCTGTTGGAGCAGACGACACGCCTCATCGTGCAGCGGCAGATCGACTATGGCCGCCAGAACCGCACGCCCTGGGGCATTTCAGAATCTGCCTTCAATGCACGTGACATTGAATTCACCTACCAGTACTCCAATTTCGGTGTGCCGGGATTGGGCCTGAAGCGTGGACTGGCCGACAACCTTGTCATTGCACCCTATGCCACGGGGCTTGCCGCCATGGTGGCCCCCCACGCTGCAGCCCTGAATTATGACCTCCTCGCCAGTGAAGGAGCGCGCGGGGACTACGGCTTCTACGAAGCGCTCGACTATACCTCGGCACGCGTGCGCAAAGGCGAGACAAGATCCATGGTGAGGGCCTATTTTGCCCACCACCAGGGCATGACGATTGTCGCCATATTGAACGCCGTCAAAAACGGCGAGATGCGCAAGCATTTCCACGAGGAGCCCATCATTCGTGCATCGGAATTGCTGCTGCAGGAGCGGGCACCACGCATCGTGCCGATAGCCTACAGATGGGCTGAAAAGACCACCAGCAAAAGTGTAACGGGCGACACGGCAGCCCACGCGCCACGCCTGTTCGAAGGCATGGGCAGCGCATCTCCTGCAACCCATATTCTGTCGAATGGCCATCTCACCACGCTTCTGACATCGGCCGGAGGTGGACAGATCACCTGGAATGATCTCGCCATCACCCGCTGGCGCGAAGACGCGGTGAAAGATCACTGGGGCAGCTTTGTCTATTTGAAAGACCAGAAGTCAGGCTTGCAGTGGTCGTCAGGCCACATGCCCTTGGCGACCAATGCCGAGTCATGCATCGCCCGCTTTTTCGAAGAGAAGGCCGAGTTCAGTCGTAACGACGGCATCTTCACGACCACGACCGAGCAGGTTGTGTCGCCGGAAGTTGACGGCGAGGCCCGCCGCATCACGATCATGAACAATGGCCTGACGGGCCGCGAGATTGAATTCACGACCTATACAGAACTGGTCCTCGCCCCCCAGTCCGCAGACGTCGCCCATCCCGCTTTCTCAAAACTGTTTGTGCAGACAGAATACTTGCCTGAAATCGAAACCCTTGTCGCCACACGGCGTCGCCGCGCGTCAAGCGAGCCTGAAGTCTGGGTTGCACAATGTGTCACCATCAGGGGTCCAGTCATCGGCGAGCTTGAATTTGAAACTGATCGCGCAAAGTTCCTCGGTGCCGGGCGCGACACCAGGTCCCCTGCCGCACTCGACGCCAACGCAAGGCTTGGCAACACCCAAGGCTACGTTCTTGATCCCATATTCGCATTGCGCCACCGCTTGAAGGTTGCCCCCGGACGGCAGGTCTGTTTCACCATCTGGACCTTGGTTGCAGCCTCGCGCGAAGCCGTCCTCGACCTTGTGGACCGCCACCGCCAGGACGCGGCCTATGACCGCGCCATGACCCTGGCCTGGACCCAGGCCCAGATTGAACTGCGCCACCTGCAGATCACCATGCAGGACGCACATTTCTACCAGTCACTGGCCAGCCATTTGATTTACGCCAATGCGGCACTGCGCCTGCCCTCCACCATGTTGCTGCAGAACATGGGCTCACAATCTACACTTTGGCCCCACGGCATTTCCGGCGACCGCCCCATCCTGCTGGTCCGCATTGATGACGTAGAAGACATCGACCTCGTGCGTGAACTTCTGCAGGCCTTCGAATATCTGAAGGCAAAGAACCTCTTGTTTGATTTGGTTATCTTGAATGATCGCATGTCATCCTATGTGCAGGATCTGCAAGTTTCCATTGAAGACCTGGTTCGCAAGACCGGCGGGCAGGACCAGAGAAGCCGCATCTTCACCTTGCGTGCAGACCTGATTGCACCGGACACCCTGCGCGTTCTTCCCGCAATTTCACGCGTCGTGCTGTTAGGTCGCCGCGGCAATTTGGCGGCTCAACTCGCACGCGTCCGCGAACTTCCACTCTCTTCTCAGCCCCTTGTCATTGTTCCTGCCGCATCAAAGCCGATTGTCGTTTCGATGCCAGAGCTCGAATTTTTCAACGGTCACGGCGGTTTTGATAAATCCGGCACCGAATACGTTATTCTTGCCCGTCCGGAAAAACCGACGCCGCAGCCATGGATCAATGTCATCGCCAATCCACAGTTTGGTTTTCATGCCGCAGCCGATGGCGGTGGCTATACCTGGTTTGGCAATGCCCGTGAAAACCAGGTCACCGTCTGGAGCAATGACGCCACATCGAACCCCGTCAGCGAAGCCTTCTATGTCCGCGACGACATCACTGGAAAGCTTCTGTCCCCCACACTGTCCCCGCTGAAATCAGGTGACGGCACCTATGTGACACGCCATGGCTTTGGTTACACCATCTACGAACGCCAGGTCGATGGCCTGACACTTGAACTCACACAATGCGTCCCCTTGGCCGACGCCATGAAGCTGTCACGCCTGCGCCTCACCAACACCGGCAAGCAGGCGCGCAGCCTGTCACTCACGCATTACGCGGAATTGGTCCTGGGAAGTTCCCGTACCGCTTCTGCTCCCTTTGTCACAACCGTGCTTGATGAACAGACGGGTGCCCTGCTGGCACAGAACCGCTGGAAGAACGATGGCAGCGAGCAGACTGTTTTTATTGACATGGGTGGGCGGCAATCCAGCTGGACCGGCAGCCGCCTTGAGTTCCTTGGGAAATATGGCAGTCATGCCACACCCGCCGCACTGGCAAAATCCGCGCGCTTGTCAAAACAGGTGGGAGGCGGTTTCAATCCGTGCCTTGCCCTGCAAGGTGATATCACCCTGGCCGTCGGACAATCCACCGATATCGTTTTCACCTTGGGGGTCGGCAACACTCTTGCAGCGGCACGTGAGCTCGTTCTGCGTTACCGCGCCACCACATTTGAAACCATTCTCGGCGAGGTTCGCAGTTATTGGAAACACACCCTCGGCACCGTGCAGGTGAAGACGCCGGATCGTGCCTTTGACATCGTGATGAATGGCTGGATGCTCTACCAGACCTTGGCCTGCCGCATGTGGGCACGCTCCGGATTCTATCAGGCCAGTGGGGCCTATGGCTTCCGCGACCAGCTGCAGGATTCAATGGCGCTGCTGCATGCACACCCCGTTATTGCTCGCACACATATCCTGCGCGCAGCAGCACGGCAGTTTCCCGAAGGCGATGTGCAGCATTGGTGGCTGCCTGAGACCGGCATGGGAATTCGCACCCGCATTTCGGACGATACCGTATGGCTGGCGTCCTGCGCCCATCACTATGTCACAACGACGGGGGATGTTACGGTTCTCGACGAACACGTAGCTTATATCGAAGGCCAGTCCCTGCTGCCCGGAGAACATGACGTCTTCTTCTTGCCCATGACCTCAGATCAGGGTGATACGCTGTATGAGCATTGTGCACGCGGCCTCGACATCAGGCTTGCGGCGGGAGATCACGGATTGCCCCTCATGGGCACAGGCGACTGGAACGACGGCATGAATCGCGTTGGCCAGGACGGCAAAGGCGAGAGCGTCTGGTTGGGCTGGTTCCTCTACAAGACTTTGGAGGATTTCATTCCTTTCGCAAAATTGAAAAGCGACGAACCCCGCCTGCAAGCCTGGACCGACCGACTGGCGAGCCTCAAGGCCGCACTTGAAACCGCAGGCTGGGACGGCAAATGGTATCGCCGCGCTTTCTATGACGATGGCTCAGCCTTGGGCACGGATGCAGGCGAAGAGTGCCGGATCGACGCCATCGCCCAATCCTGGGCCGTGCTGTCGGGTGCCGCATCGCGCACACGCGGCAAACAGGCCATGGACCAGGCCTTTCAGCATCTGGTCAAACCCGACGACGGACTGGTCTTGCTGTTTGAGCCACCCCTCGACAAGACCGAACACGATCCGGGCTACATCAAGGCCTATCCACCCGGCATTCGCGAGAACGGCGGGCAATATACCCATGGCGTGATCTGGTCGATCTTCGCCCACGCAGCACTTGGTCAACCAGAGCGCGCCATGCAACTGTTCTCCATCATCAACCCGATCAACCACGCCATAACCCCGGACGCGGTCCAGACTTACAAAATCGAACCCTATGTCATCGCAGCCGACGTCTATTCAGTTGCCCCCCATGTAGGGCGTGGTGGCTGGACCTGGTACACAGGTTCTGCAGGCTGGTTCTATCGCGCCGGCCTTGAAGCCATTTTGGGTGTGACACGGCGCGGCAACGACATCCACATCAA
>JAYUVC010000015.1:0-2509 GCA_043754325.1 Hyphomicrobiales bacterium | reverse complement strand
AGACACAGTCGTGCGCGACACCGGCATCATCTCCTCGGCGCAGACGGTAGAACACTACGAAATCGCCCGCTACCGCACCCTCGTCAGCTGGGCGCATCTTCTCGGCCATACGGATGCTGCTGATGTTCTCGATACCACCCTGCAGGAAGAAATCGCGGCGGATGAGAAGATGGCGAGCCTCGCGGAAGATACGCCGATGCAACAGGCGGCGGAGTAACGGCGTCCGAAAGCAAAGTTGACGGTCACCGAAATTTTACCCCTCTCCGCGTTTTGCGGGGAGGGCTTTTTCGGCTACATAACTGACACTGTGCAGACTCAATCACATTTCCACAACAACCTCGCCCCGATCATGGTGGGCTGCGCCGCAACAATGCTGTCAAAGCCATCCCATTTCACCTCCAGACAATAATTGCGTTCACCCGTCTTGATAATGGCCCCTTCCCGCAGGCCCGGAATGTTGCGGGGAATCTTGTGAAAGTCCGAAAAACGCCTATTCCTGTCCGGGATTCACCCGGAAACGCACCACATTGTAAGCCGTCATCATGCCCTCCTTCACAAAACAGTTGAAGTCATCAAGCCCCCGGTCAAACGCGGCTGGAACCAAGGTTCCGAAACGGGAGCATATGGCAAAACGGTACGGAAGTATATGCGGTGACAAGCCTTCCGCCGTGTTTGTGCGGGGTGCAGGTTTTCAACGGGCGGGTTGGGGGAGTGCGTGCAACATTCCCAATTTGCAGAGCACCGACATCCTGTGATATGATATTGGCATGCCACAGCACCAACACCGCATCATTACCGACCCCCAGATTTGTGGCGGCAGACCCACCATTCGCGGCACCCGCATGCGCGTGTCAGACGTCGTTGACCTGTTTGCTGCAGGTGAAACCCGTGAAGCGATCCTTGCGGATTATCCCTATCTCAAGGATGAAGACATTACCGCTGCTCTGGAATTTGCTTCAGCGTCGGCCTCGCATCGTGTCATCGCTGCCGAGTGATGCGTTTCATCGTCGATGACCAACTTCCTGTGGCCCTCGCAAGATGGCTGACAGCGCAAGGTCACGAGGCGAAGCACGTCTACGACATTGGCCTGACGGGTGCGACGGATCGAGTGATTTGGGAAATAGTGCGCATGCAAGGCGCCGTGATGGTCACCAAGGATGCCGACTTCATCAACCTGCAACGTCAATTGCCCGGACCCGCCGTTGTGTGGCTGACACTGGGCAACTGCAGCAAGGTCACATTGTTGACTGCGATGGAGAAGGGCTTGCCCGAGCTGCTCAGTGCGCTGGATGCCGGAGAAATACTTGTAGAAGTCCGCTGAACTTCTATTTGCGCCCTTGGCCTGAGAGTAGTTGGTGCGAAGGGCCAGGTGGCGAACGCGCGACGACAGCTTGCCTTGTCGTATCCAAATGGATACAACTCTTCCATAGTTCAAAAGGACAAAGTCACCTAATTCCACCTTTCAAGTGTCGGACTATCTCGACAATGAAAAGGTCATCGCTGAATATCTCTCCAGCGCCGCGCAGTACGAAAACCCGGATGTGCTGTTGAAAGCCCTGGGCGACGTGGCCAAGGCACGTGGCATGGCGCAAGTGGCGAAGGATTCAGGCCTGGGCCGCGAAAGCCTCTACAAGGCACTGAGCCCCGAAGCCAGGCCAAGGTATGAAACAGTGGCGGCGGTGTGCGGGCGTTGAAGGTGAAACTGGTGGTGGGGGTGAGGTGATTGCGCAACCCGCTCCTCCTTCACCCCTAACCCGTTCTTTGCAGTGAGGTTCCGGGGGGCTGCGCGTTCAGTTTTGAAAGACGTTGGTATCGTGTAACGTAGCGGCGATGAAGGACCATCCAAATCTGAACTATGTTGTGGCCCTGCTGGCGGACGTGCCAGAGGCCAAACTCTTTCGCGGGCAAGTGGGCACCGTGGTTGAAGCCTTGCAGGCGGGCCGCGTGCTTGTGGAATTCGCCGATGACGCAGGTCGGGCCTATGCGATTACACCGATTGAGAGCGCTCAATTGTTGGTACTCCATTATGAACGTGAAGTGGCTTGCTTATGAACGTGAAGTGGCTTGAGGGAAAAGGAGAGAGATGAATGCACTGGACCACATCCCGCAATTCGCTGTGAAGAAAGTGGCAAGTATACAGGCAGGTCCAAAAATTCGCCGAAATTATCGAAGTGGTTGTCTAGCGTAAAGCTTTTTTACAGATTGGACAATGTTTTTTGGAAGCGTCAAAAACATGGCCAGCGTTTCGGCACGAGTAACAGATGAAATGTCCGGTTTCACAAGTTTTACCATGTTCTAACTCTTTTTTCTTGCCGCAAGAATCGCAAATTCTGGTGCTCATTTGGATATCCTTTTGAGTTGAGTGGTTGATTTAAGTTTCATCGCTGTATTCTCCCCAACTCTTCGTTGAGCAGTATCTCCAACGATATCGCATCTTCCTGGCTAAATCCGCGAATTTCAAAATTGCCCATCTGGTGGGTAATTAACACAAGGACGTAGGGTCGTTGAA
>JAYUVC010000014.1:0-6720 GCA_043754325.1 Hyphomicrobiales bacterium | reverse complement strand
AAGAAAGACGCATGGAGGTTCATATGGTTTTACTCAACAATGCATTCGGGGTAGAACCCCCAACTACCCAATATATTCAAGCTTCGGATACCAATCCGTTCCGCGTCCTTCGGGTGTCGTGTCCAGGATCGTCCACAGTGCTGACATGTCTGGCGCGTCGTGTGGATCCTGGCCGGGGTCGGCGGTCTCCTGGCCCCCTTCGCTGCGCCAGAAGTGGCGGATGATGCCGTCCTTGCGGGTAAAGACGTTGTAGCCGGGCATGTCGGCGTCCTCGGCACTGACATAGTCGCGGGTGTAGTCGCCGCTCGGGTCGGAGGAAAGCCGAAGGTTCTCCCAGCCACGCTCTTTGCCAAAGGCAAGGATGCGCTCGATCGGCGAGCGGGCGGTCATGACAAACGCCGCGCGCTGCTTGACATGCGGCGCAATGCCATCCCAGGCACTCATCTGCGACGTGCACATGGGGCAGCCGGTTTTGCGTTGCGGCCCGTACATGAAGCTGTAAATCACCAACGTGTCCTTGTCACCGAACAGCTCGGCAAATCCAAACGCGCCGTCTTTGCCGTCAAAGCGGTAGTCCTTCTTGACCTCGCCACCCGGTGGCAGCGCCCGGCGCTGCTCTGCAACCCGAACGATGTGCCGCCTGAGCTCGATCTCTTCAGCCGCCAAGGCATTGCGCGCCTGCCGGTACTCTTTGCTCTCGTTCAGAACATGGGCATTGTTCGCCTTCACCATCTCGGCGGCGGGCTTTAGTTTCTTCGCGTCAGTCATGGTCATCTCCATTGGGTTTGAATGTCACTTGTCCATTGCAAGAATCAGCCAAGGCGTACCAAATCGGTCTGTGACAATGCCGAACGCCGATGACCAAGCCACATCGCTCAACGCGGTAACGATTTGGCCGCCCTGCGCAAAAGCATCAAAGATTCGCTGCGCTCCAGCAGCAGTCTTCAAATGCAGCGCGATGTTGAAGCCCTGCATGGGTCAGTACTCTGCTTCAGGCACATCGTTGCCCAAAATCGCATAGTTGCCGATCTGAAGCTCCGCAAACCGGATCTGCTCAGGAGCCGATGCAGTTGACCCTGGCGGCAGTTTGACGTCACTACCACGAAAAGTATTCATGACGTTAATTTTTCCGCCAAGCTCCTTTTCATACAGCTCGAATGCCTCGCGACACTGGCAATTAAAAGCTAACTGCGTCATTATTTGCATTCTGTTTTCCTTGATCAACAAAGTCACTTTATTGGCCTCGCCACGCGATGTCTGTGCGCTATCCCGCACATGCACGTGGGACGATATCGCATCCCTGTCACTAGGTACGCATTGCAACTTGATCGCAACAACTGCAACGACTTGCTGCTGCCGGGCTCCCGTTCCCAGATAAACGTGTACATGTCGCCTCCGTCATGGCAATTTAATTGCAATCTGACCCCGATTACCTTCGCGACCCGAACGAGAAACGTGGTTTAGCGGCTTGACGAGGCGTTCCGTGCGTTGACGTACAGACGTCGATGCTTAACTGTGTTAGTTTGGTTATGGCTTGGCGGCGTATCGACCGGCCAATGCTCTTATTTCAGTCAAACCACTTCGAAAGGAAAATCGCATGAAAAACGATGTCAGGAAAAATATTGAAATTGTCCCTGACAATTTCACTTCCGTTACTCCGTGGATAGTCTCAAGTTCGACTTCAAAGATGATCGATTTTCTAACTACTGCTTTTGGGGCGGAAGAAATTCCCCACACTAGGATTAAGAGCGAGGAAGGAGTCGTCATTCACGCTGTAGTAAAGATAGGGACTGCGATGGTGATGCTCTTTGATTCAAGACAGGGCTGGTCACCGACACCGAGTCTGTTGAATATGTATGTCGAAGATTTGGAGAAGGTTTATCGGGCTTCCCTCAATCTTGGTGCCATCTCAGTGACTGATATCACGACCTTGTACTTTGGAGAAAAAGTATGCAGGATTCTCGATCCCTTCGGCAATATCTGGTGGCTGAACCAACGCATTGAAGAGATTGAACCAGCTGAGATCAAACGCAGAGCGGCTACGCCTGAAGCAGTGAAGAGAATTGCGTACATTCAGAAGTCACTGGATGAAGCCATGAGGGCTCAAAAGGCGTTCTTCGATCTGGGAGTCTGACCCTAATTACACCAGTTCTGCCAAGCCCAGCACCACAATGCCGCCATCGCAATGCCATCTCTTTGTTGAGAGGTTTGTTGCGTGCCGTGCGGTACACGGCGTTTTCACCGAGCCGAGCATGGTCGTGATCGGCTGATCTGAAAGTGCAACAGTTTTCACCTTGAAGCGGCCCGGCGTTTTCTAAAGTTGCGGATTGTTGATGCCAGCAATCAGGTAGCCGTATTCCTAGTCAGACATCGTGTCGAAGACAAAAAATGAACCGTTGACTTTTTCATGAAAGTTGCTCCTTAGTAGGTCTTTCGCTAAATTCACTGTCTTGTTGGCTTGGATTCCATCGGCGATTCGGTATGAAGCACACATTGCCAGCGGTTGCCCAAGTGCACCCAGGTGGATGTGTCAGACATGTCCTGGGCCGTGCTTTTGCCGCTATCCCGCGCGGCAACGGACTGCTTGACGCGGTACGTCATAACCGCTGTCGTCTCGGTCGGGAACATGACTTCGACATCGCTTAACGCAAAGGATTTCACGACCATCGACCCCTGCTCCGCCATCTTTCGATAGCCCGCATGGTCAAACTTCATCGCACCGTGCGCAGTAGCCATACACGCCGGGTCGTGCAACAAATTCAAGGCAGTGGCAGTATCCTGGTCAACCATCGACTGCCAGAATTTCGTTTCCAAGTCGATTAGTGTTTTTGATGGTGTTGTCATTTGATGCTCCGTTCATTACTGTAGTCACAAAAAAACGGCGAACTCCCGTTTCAGATGGGTGAAGACGCCGCGTGTGCCGCTGAGGATGGTTTGAAGAAGGTTATTAAAGTAAGACTAGACCGTCTGTGCGTTAGGGCACAGAGGTTGTACAGTGCCAACGCCCTCGCTGTTCGATCAGCAATTGACGGCGGATCACTTGCCCCTGTACCTAAAACCCAAGACAGCGCCGATGACTCCGCCGCCGACAGCCGCCCTTACCGTTTCACCCACGACGTCAAGGATGTTGGCCGTGAATCCTGTGTGCAGATTCATGATGCTTAACAAGCTCAGGTTTAAGCTCAGCGTAATCAGAAACATGATGGTCGCGCCTGCCTTTACACCGCCGATAAATGTCCTGATTCCCGCCAAATACTCAAACACGTACACAAGCAGAAGTGCCTGAACTATGTTTTTGAGTATGAGCAGCAGCATATCCGGCGGCGCTTTGCGCAAGCCGGTGTATTGAATCTCACCTGCGGTCGTATACGGCGCCAGCAGCATTCCAAAGATCAAATATCCTAAGAGGAAAATTGTGATCGCACCGGCAATAGTTGCCAGCAAAACTCTGGTGTTCATAATCTTAAGTCTCCTCTAAGTTAAGTACAGGGTAGCTGCCCAACGTGACGTCAACCGCAGCACGCTGTTGCAGGTGGTCACTTCTCGTGAACTGGGGTCTTTCCCCAGTTTTTCCGTCTCGGTCGGAACCATGACCTCGACGTCGCTTAACGCAAAGGACGAAACCAGTCATACCGGCGTGATGATGTGCCAATCAATTCAGTATGCTGAACAGGTGAAAGACCCACTTTTCATCTCAACCGCCAAGCTTTAAAACAAATTTTTCGATAGCCTTTTGCACTACAGTCGGCTTGTCCATCTGAATCCAATGGCCATCAGTGGGCACGACTTCATAAGGTATGTCGGGACGCAAGCGATACAGCGCCCCAGCGTTGTCCGTGGCTGGCGTTGACAGGATAAAGATGGGGCCTTTGAAGTCCTTCAATGTGATGTCAGGATTCCACATGCCAAGTGCTTTGGCCATGCCCGTGCGGCTAGCGGCGTCATGCGTTTGCGCATCGGCAATGACCTGTTTGCGAACTGCCGGGTTCGGTCCCGCAATCGACTCGACATACGTCTTGAAAACCTGCGCGCTTTTGGGCCCAGACATGTCCTTCACCAAACCTTCCAGCGCCCCGGCAGGCATGGCGCGGGGGTCCGTGAGCGGGTCAACCATCACAATGCCAGCCACCCTGCCACCGTTGGCTGCGGCATAAGTCAGCGCCACCGCAGCCCCGGCGCTGTGTGCGACGATTACAAACCGCTTTATGTGCAACGCATCCACCACCGCTGTGATGTCAGCGGCGCGCCCGGCGTAGCTGTAATCGCCATCGGCGGAAGGTGCGGATGCGCCACTGCCGCGAAAATCAAATGCCGTCATGTCATGTGTGTCGGCCATCGACGCCATGACCGCTTCCCATTGCGATGCCCGCCCCGGGTCCGCGTGTACAAAAACTAGGGGCAGTCCGTTGACTTTTGCGCTATTGATGCGCAAGGCGACAAGCTGCCCTTGTGGCCCTTGAATGGTTGAAAGCTTCATTGGGATTTCCCCCTTTTTGTGAACAACTGGAAATGCCAAGCCAACCGGCGATGTCTGTCGAACTGAAGTTTCTTGGGAATGAACCACAGCCGCCGTGGTGAACATGGCCACTGTGATTGTCAGGTTGGCTAGTGTTTTGTTCAGCATATTGAACTTACATTCAAAACTGTTATTGCGGCTTCCCAAGCGTCACGACCCGTGTGAACCCGCCGTGAACCATCCGCTTCATGTCGAACGGCATTTCCTTGCCCTCAGGCGGCTTCATGTTCCCGTCGCTCATCATCTTTTTCGCCGCAGCGTCGCAGACTTCGCGCGACGGCCATTCCATGAAGGAGAAGACGATTTTCTCGTCCGGCTCGGCCTTCACGGCGCGGGAGAAGTCGGTGACTTTGCCGTCAGGCACATCGTCGCCCCAGGCCTCGACGACACGCAGCGCGCCGTAGCCCTTGAACATCACCCACGCGTCCTCAGCCATCTTGCGATAGGCCTCGCGTTTGCCTGTAGGCACCGGGACGATGAAACCCTGGACGTAGCTGTCGCTGCTGTGCTCGCCCTGTTCGACGATCGGCTCGAAGCCGCCGTAGATCATCCGCTTGCCGTCGAACGGCATTGGGTTCTTTGCCGGATCGAGGCGCTCGTCGGTCTTGCCGAGTTCGTCCATGCGTTGCATCACGTTGTCGCGGCTGGCCTTGTCGGGCCACTCGATCCACGAGAACGCCACCGTCTCGTCGTCGGTGGCTTGCACCGCGCCCTGGAAGTCGGTGGTTTTACCCTTGGGCACGTCGGCTCCCCAGCATTCGACCACGCGGGTTGCGCCGTGTTCGACAAACGCGCTGTCGAAAACAGTGGCGTGGGCGATGAACTTCTGCTTGTTCGCGGTTGGCACCGCAATAACGAAACCGTCAATGTAGGCCATCAGTTGCTCCTTGAAGTGGTTGGTTTAATTCTTGCCCTAGGGTTCCCTCAACCCCTGCCGTCCTGCGGATCGTGGCCCCAGTTCATCAGCGAATAGCGCCAGTGGGTTTTGCTGATGTCGCCCGCTGACCGTTGTGCCAGGTGGCGGTGGATGTAGCCCACGACCTTGCGGGCGTGGGCAATGTCGCCGCTGGTGAATTCGGTTTGAGATTTAGCCAGCAGCGCGACGATCTTTTTGCCCGAACGGTGGCCGACCGATTCGCTGCTTTCAGTGGCTTTGAAGCCTACTTCTTTAGAGTCTTCTGTGGCCAACCATGCAGTCATTGCTTTGGCTGACATGTTGACTGCCTTCTTGAACTCTCCAACAACCTCTTGAGTGCTATCGGTGCTCATTTGGCTTTCACCCGCGTCAACGCTTCTGGTTTGTGCGCTGCCACTTTTCCAGTACCAGCGCTTTGCACCAGCAATTGCGGATTGTCTGGTGAAGCGGCCACATGATGGGTTTTGACATCCATCGGTGCTGTCAACTTTTTCTTGACCGAGCCGACGACTTTGCCTTGCGCGCTGTCCCAGCTTACTTTGTCACCGGCCTTGAAGTCTTTGGTCGCCATGGTCAGTCCTTTGAATCGCGACTTTTTTGCTTGCCAATGGCATTGCTGCCAATCACTCCGGCCACACCTCCGACAGTGCCGCCCACCAAAACGCCGACTGGGCCTGCCACTGCAGCGCCAATGGCTGCACCAGTCGCCAAACCCGCTACCAGACCGCCGCCAATCAATGCCGACTTTGACTCCCGCTCGGCTTCCTCGGGGCTAAGGGCAACCTGTGCCGTAGGGTCAGGATCCTGGGACGGAACACCATGGCCAGGCACAGCCTGCTTGGCAAGATCAGGGTCAATCGGTTCCAGGCCTGTCGGCAAATTGGTAGATGAGTTCATGTGCGCTCCTCGAAATGGTTAACGATCCGACTAACGGACAGTGGATGCCATATCACTGTAAATTGCGCGCCGCGATGTGGAGGTCATCCAAGCGGCTATAACAATGTCAGACAACTTCCTGTTGGCCACCGCTTGAGGGCCCGCCGCTTTCAGTCCAGTGAAAACTACGCACCTTTAGCCGCAAAAATTTCCAAATAATACGGATTGCACATCAGGCCGAAAACGGACAGCACTAGCGTTTTAACTGTCCGTGACTGTTGTGGTAAGTCTTGTCCTTCTTGGGATGGGTGAATTTGAGGCCGCCCACCTGCACACGGGCTACGTCGAGGCGGTGAACTCTTTGCTGCAAGCGGCCAAGGCCAAGGCGCGCGGCTACGGCACAACAAGGCAT
>JAYUVC010000013.1:0-2519 GCA_043754325.1 Hyphomicrobiales bacterium | reverse complement strand
CATGCCGGGTTTCACCTTGTGCCGGGCAAAATAACCTTCGACCACAGTTTCATATAGGTTACCCGCAGCACTGGCCATGGTGGCATGAGGGCGTGGTCCCACAAGCGACAGTTCACCTTTCAGCACGTTGATCAATTGCGGCAATTCATCAAGGCTGGTCTTGCGGATGATACGACCGATGCGTGTCACCCGTGGGTCGTCCTTGGTGACCAGCCTGCACGCATCAACGTCGGCGAGGTCGGTGTACATCGAACGGAATTTATAAACTTCAGTCATTTCGTTGTTGAAGCCATAGCGCTTCTGGCGAAAAAACACGGGTCCCTTGCTTTCGAGTTTCACGGCAATGGCAACGCCGAGAAACACCGGGGCCAGCAAAACCAGGGCAAGGGCAGCAATCACCTTGTCTTCCACAGCCTTCACAAACGGACCCCAGTCACCCAGCGGCCGGTCGAACAAGTCGAGCAGGGCGAGGTTGCCGATGTAGGAATAGGCGCGTGGCCGAAAGCGCATGCGCTGGTCCTGGGCCGACAGACGGATATCGACTGGCAAGACCCACAGCCGTTCAAGAATTTGCAATAATCGGCTCTCCGCCGTGACGGGCAGCGTCAGGATCAGGGTGTCGACACGGGTAGAGCGCACAAAATCAATCAGATCTTCCACAGTGCCGAGTTTTTGCAGGCCCTGCGCGGTGAGTGGTGCCCGTTCTTCGCTCCGGTCGTCGAATACACCAAGCACACTGAGGCCAGTATCGCGCGAGGCCGAAAGTGTAGCGATCACATGATCCGCCGAAGCGCCGCCACCCACAAGTACAGCGCGCCGATTCAGTTGGCCATAGCGGTTCATGCGGCGCACGAAATGCGATAGCAGGAGCCGGGTAGCAATGGCGAGGAAGAAGCCGGAAACAGCCCAACTCAACAACCAGCCGCGCGACAAGTCAGCCCCCACTTTGCCGACAAAGGCAAACAGCGCAATGCCACCAAACAAAATCAACCAGGCCACTGCAAGGCTCGGAATCCGGGGCAGGGGCGTGAGCAGGGTATTGAGCTTGTAACAGCCCATCAGTTGCAGCAGCAGCGGGAAGCCAAGGCCAGCGACAACGACGACGGAAAAATAAAGAAAAGGATCATTCAGACTGTCAAGCCCGGGGTAACGAATCAGGTTGCCCATGGCGACCAAAGCCACGAGAAACCCCTCGATCATGCGTATCATCGCTGCCACAACGCGAGGTGCGACAAAGGGCTTGTCCGGCAATTCATTCAGGATATGCGCGCGCGATTGCTGCCAGCGCGAAATGGCTGCCTTGTCGAGCACTGTTTCAAGCGCCGAAGACGTGGAGATGTTTTTCAGGTTCTGGTTGTCGGGTTTCATGTTCTGCTTCATTTCGAAACACAGCACTGTTTCGAACTTGTCCAAGCAAGCGCCTTGCCCTGCGCGCGCGTGCTAACCATCCCCGTTAAATATGGTTATTGGAGTGTTAACACAGCAGACGAAGTCAAGCTGAAACGTAGAAATCCGTGATTTTACGCGTCATGTCCGGTGCCGTACAGGTTTTCCGGATGAGGGCCGCATAGTCGTCGCCATCCCGTTTCATCCGTTCAGGGTTGGCCAGAAGTTTCCCCATATGATCCGCCAGGTTTTTGGCAGTCAGGGGGTTGCAGAGCAGGGATCGTGGCACCACCTCAGGAATGCCACCAACCGCTGTGGTGATCAGGGGCAGGCTGGCTGCAGCTGTTTCAAGCACAACATAGGGGAAAGATTCAAACCGCGACGGCAGCACCATGATGCGGCCAAGTTTCACTGCCTCCTGCATGGGCATGCGTCCCATGAAGCGGGCTTGTTTGGCGATTCCAAGTGAGGCGGCAAGGGCCTTGTATTCCTCCATGGCGGGACCGTCGCCCACCAAAGTGAGGGTAGCGCCTTGGAGTTTGGCGAGGGCTTGGAGAAGAATGTCAACGCCCTTGTAATCCCGCATTTCCCCCACGAAGAGAAAGTCTGTGGCATCAGGAGAAGGCACTGCGGGAATGAATTCATCGTCCCACAAGCCATTGTGCGCAACGACATGGGCAGCCTTGTTCAGACCGATCATGCGGTCAAAACGGTCGCGTTCATAGTTGCAGACAAAACACAGGCCCGTACCCAGCTGTCGCAGGATTTTTTCCGTCCCGTCAATCATCAACTGCATGGGTTTGGAGGCGGGGTGGTGCAGGCTTCCGCCGTGCGGTGTGTAGAACGAACGAATGCCCAGTCGGTAACCTGCGAGGCGGGCATAGACGCCGCCCTTGGCTCCGTGGCCATGTAGCACATCGGGCGACCACTCCCTTGCAATGTCGATGACAGTTTTTGCCCCGGCAAGATCGCCCAGTCCTGGCATGCGCGAAATGGGGCGTCGCGCAACTCCCAAACTGCAATCTTCTTTGAGTTCGTCCAACAGCTTTGCCGCATACTCGCCGCCGGTCGTGGAGTCGCAGATAATGCCAACCTGATGACCAATGGCCTTCTGGCCCCGCGCCAAATCCCTG
>JAYUVC010000012.1:0-3360 GCA_043754325.1 Hyphomicrobiales bacterium | reverse complement strand
GATAGAGCTTGCTGGGCTCACGGAAAAAAACGCTGCAAATCCGGCAGGTGATATTGAAATCAAGGTTATCGGTCTCAGGGATGGCGAAAAGCTCTATGAGGAACTACAGATCGGGGCGGACGTCTCGTCCACGCAGCATGAACGTATCCTGCGCAGCCGGGAGTATTTTCTTCCATACCCAGCAATGTTGAGAAAATTACAGACTTTTTCCGGCGATGATGTTGACTCAATCAAATCAAAGCTGTTCGCACTAGCCGAGCTTGAAAATCACAATTGAGGATATCGCAGTTTGATTTCAATCCTACCAGAATCTCTTGATGATCTGATGAAATGCCTTGCAGTGTTCGGCATGGGTGGAATCGTCATGGTGCTGGTTGGTCAATTGTTGCGTATCAAGCCTTCGATATCTCTTTGCTTATACGCATGGCATACTCTCTTTTGTTTTGCATATGCTTATATCGCGATCAAGAACGGTGGTGATGCAATTGGATATTACACACGGTCGTTCGACCTTTTCCTGGTGTTTGATCTTGGTACCAATGCCGTTGTGATGGGCATCAGTTTTTTAACGAGGACTTTGGGCTTTTCATTTCTCTGCACATGCCTCGCCTTCAACATTGTCGGTGCAACAGGGCTCTTACTGTTTCTGGCGGCTCTAAAGTCAGCGCAGAAAACGCTGCATTGGTCCTCATGGCTGATTTTGATTTTGCCATCTGTAAGTTTCTGGTCAGCCGGCATCGGCAAAGATCCCTTGTCCTTCTTCGCATCTGCCTTGTTTGCATGGTGGATTGTATCGGGCGGCTTGAGGATCTGGCCTGTAATTTTGGCGCTGTTGGTCATGGGGTTGGCGCGTCCACATATTGCAATCGTGCTTGCCGCAGCTGGTGCCTTGTTTGGTCTCATTCAGATTGGACGGTCGCCGATCCGGGCGCTTGTCGGCCTCTTCCTCATCATGACGGGCGGTATTTATCTCTTTCCCATCGTGTTGCAAAAGATGAATCTGGAGTCATTCACCCTTGAGGACATCGGTGGGGTCGTTGAGGGCCGTGAATCGCAAAACCTGATGGGCGGGTCATCAATTGAAATTTCAGGCATGCCGATCTACTTGAAGATATTTACTTACTTGTTCAGACCGATGCCATTTGATGCAGCTGATGCATTTCAGCTTTTGAACAGTCTTGAGAACATTGTTCTATTGCTCATCGTGTCTGGTGCGTCCTGTCTTTATTTTAGCCGCATGGACTGGCGTTCGATCTGGCGGCTGTTCCCGCTGCTTGCGACCGGGTTGTTCTTGTGCGTATTCCTGTCCTTGATCACGGCAAATCTTGGCATCGCGGTGCGTCAAAAATGGATGGCCTTGGTGCCACTGCTTGTTGTGTTTGCCACAGCGATCCGGACAGTCCATTCAGGTCGCAGCATGGCTACCACGGCCCGGCCCATGCAAAAGCCGCCGTTCTACCCGCCGAACGGCCGTGGGAGATTCCGGTGAGGCCTCGTTGAAAGGACCAAAGTCTTATGCGTCCGCTTTTTTCGCGAAAAGTTCCATTGTGTTTTCATAAAGATCAATATGGAGTGCACAGACTTTCAGCATGCTGAATTCCTTTGCGACTTCCAGCGAGCGGACTGAGAACTGACGGCGTAGTTCGGGATTTTCGTAAAGCATGACAATGCTGGTCGCTCCCGCTTCAACATCTCCGGGCTGGAAAATGTAGCCATTTTCGCCATGGCGAACGATTTCAGAGCAGCCGCCCACATTGGTTGCAATCAAAGGCAGTCCCGCATGGGTGGCCTCGATCAACGAAATAGGCATGCCTTCGTAGATTGACGACATCAGGAGAACGTCCGCAGCGGCAAGGCGTTCAGGAATGTCGGTACGCAGGCCAAGAAAATGCACGATGTCATCAACACCCTTTTGTCGGGTCAGATCGCGCAATTTTTCGAGGCCCTCACCATCTCCATAAATCAGAAACTCCAATCGGCGGCCGTTGTCTTTCAGTAATTGTTTGACGCGCGCTGCAATTGCGATTGTGGTCGGATAGTCCTTGGCTTCTCGAATACTCCCCACAGAAATAATCTTGAAACTGCCCGTGCTGCGGGCGGGATCAACACTTGCGACACGGCGGCTCGATATGCCATTTCGAATATCCACAATTGGTCGGGATGTTTTCTGTTCAAGCATGACGTGGCATTTTCCACAGATGGCCACATAGGTCTGTACAAAACGGTCGAACCACCAAGTCATGGCCTTGCCAAAACGGAACACGATGCTGTGGTGTGTATAAACCGTCGGCAGGCGATAGAAGGTGAAGGACTTGAGAAGGACGCCGAGGCCGAGGTGGATGTGCAGGATATCCGGCCTCAGCTGTTTCAGGATGGCGCGAAGGCGAAAACCACCCTTTACCGGATTGCGGCGGGTGGCGTGACCAATCTCGAACACCGGAATGCCTTCCGCAACAAGTTCAGCCTTGAACTGATCCTCAAATCTGATGTCACCGCCTTGGTCTCTGGCGCTGTCAATATGGGCAATGGCTATGTCATGGCCCTGTTGTTTGAGGCTGATGCACAAGTCCTTCACGAACACCTCAGCACCGCCGCTGCCAAGTGCTGCTATGACATGAAGGATTTTCATTACGCTGTTTTGCGAATGATCAAATGTTTATGGCGATTTGTCACTTGATAGTTTTTGTACTGTTGCAGAAACTCATCGGCAGCCGACTTCGCACCGGGATATGCAAAGTAATCGTCGATCACGATGGCTCCGCCCACGCTGAGTTTTGTATCGCTGGCCTCAAGACAATATTTGACGGGTTCATACCAGTCGCAATCAATGTGAACGAGAGCGAGCTTGTTGATGGATTTTTTGGTGTCCGGCCAGGTATCTTCAAAAAGGCCACGATAGAGGCTGACGTCAGCACCCGGTTTCGCGGGCTTTTCGAAGCGGGCAAAGCTATCCATAACGTTCTCATAAAGGTCATTGCGATAGCCATAGTATTCTTCACCTTTGATGCCGATGCTTTTACCCTGCTTGATGTTTTCGTAGCGTTCCATGCTTTTGGCCCCGTCCTTGTCCTGGTCGGGCGGGGGTATCATGGCGAATACATCGAAGCCGTGAAAGCGGCGGGGTGGTGTCAAGTTCTTCGCCAGCAAAATGGCGCTGCCACCAAGGGCAATGCCGAATTCGGCGAAGTCACCCGGTACATTGGCGGCGTTGATGCGTTTCAGCTCTTGTTCAATCTGGTAAATTTTCACGGGCGAGAGATATGTCAAGCCTTCACGCCGGATGCGGCGCGCCAGCGGTGACACCTGCAGATAGCGCAGGGAGGAATCGAGTTTTGATATGATGGACTTCAGGTTCATCAG
>JAYUVC010000011.1:0-24474 GCA_043754325.1 Hyphomicrobiales bacterium | reverse complement strand
ACTTTCCCTGGGGTCGCCCCCGCCGGACGTTATCCGGCACCGTATTTCCGTGGAGCCCGGACTTTCCTCCACCGCGCCCTTTCGAGACTTGCGGCAGCGATCACCCGGCCAACTGGCAGGCGGGGATTAGGCATTCAAAAGCGTGCCGTCAACAAAACCTTGCAATTCCGGGGATCATGGCCATCTAGCGCTTCCGTGACCAAGGGGGCCGCCATGACTGAAATCGAACGACTGAAGACGCTGAAACGCATTGAGCGCCTTGCAAAACTCATGGACACGGCTTGGGGCATACCGTTCACGAAGTGGCGGTTTGGTGTTGATTCCGTAGTGGGTCTGGTTCCGGGTGCGGGCGATGTCGTCAATCTCGGCGTCTCGGTTTATACGCTGGTGCTGGCCCGCAAAATGGGTGCGCCCAATGCGCTGCTATTGAAAATGGCAGCTAATTCCGGCATTGATTTTGGCGTGGGCAGTGTACCGATCTTGGGTGACGTGTTTGACATGTTTTTCAAATCCAATACGCGAATCCTGAAAATGCTGACGGAATTTCTGGCGACGCAGGGTGTAAAATCGCGGAAGAACTGAGTGTCCTCTGGCAGATGCTACGCGCAGGAAAGGGACTGTTTGCTCTTTCGCAAACTGTCCCTGATCTTGAAGTTCGGGGACAGTTTGCAAGGAAGAGCAAACAGTCCCCAACGCCTTATTCACGCTCCAGGTTGAATGGCCTTGAGCCTGTTTAGAATATCAAATGTCTGTTCGTCGAGCTGTCCATTGATGTTGGAACGTCGATAGCGGCGCTGCATGGCCTCCAACACGACTTGCGAACCAGTTGCTTCCACGCCGTAACCAATCTGCTGGAGTTTGCGTTGCGCTTCAGAAAGATCGGGGACAGCGTTCACCTGATTGTCTGCAACCACCATCTGGCCGATGCCAAGCCTTGCCAGAAACTCCCAGTCAAAGGCCTCGCCCGGATCAATCTTGCGTCCGGGTGCCACGTCTGAATGGGCAACCACATGATGCGGGCTCAGGTCATGGCGCAACATGATATCCAGACTCAATGCGGCAACACTTTGCATTTGCTTCTGCGGGAATGGCGGACATCCCCCACTGTGTCCGAGGTTTTGGATTTCAATGCCGATTGATGCGGAGTTTATGTCGATGACACCATGCCAACTTGCAGTGCCGGCATGCCAGGCGCGGCGATCTTCATTCACCATTTGCACGATGCTGCCATCACCATCGACCAGGTAGTGACATGATACTTTTGATTCAGGATTGCAGAGCCAGTCAATCGCGCGCAATGCCGTTTCCATGCCGGTGTAATGCAAAACCAAAAGTCCGACCCGACTTCCACGCGGCTCATGGTTTGGCGATGCCTGATAGCGGTTGACGAGCCTTGAACCCTTCACGCCCTTGCGGCTTTTTTGATGCGGTCAAAAGCTTCGTTGATGCGTGCCAGGCGTTCAGTGGCGATCAATACAAGTTCCTGCGGCATGCCGCTTGCCACATGTTTGTCCGGGTGCAGTTCGCGCACCAGTTTGCGGTGGGCCTTGCGGATGTCATCAAAGGGCATGTCGACTGCCACACCCAATATTTCATAAGGATCATCTGCCGTCAGCACATGCCGTGCCCTGATGCGGCTGAAAGCCTTTGCGTCAAAACCAAAGAGTTCGGCGATGCGGTTAAGAAACGCCAGTTCATCCTCGTGCACGGCACCGTCAGCTTTTGCAATGTGGAACAACCCGTCCAGAACATTTTCCAGCATGTGTGATCCCGGTACAAAAAGTGCAGCGACCTGCGTTGCATAACTTTCAAAGCCTGCAACGTCCTGCTTGGCGAGGTCAAACACCCGCTGAACCGCAGCCTGGTCCTTTTCCGGAACCTGAAAAACCTGACCAAAGGCTGCAAATTCGTCCCGCGTCACAACGCCATCGGCTCTTGCCATTTTGGCGCCGAGTGCAATCATGCCGATGGTGAAGGCAACCGACTTTTCAGGCGGCGTGCCGCTTCCAAAATAACCCGTTATGGTATCACCGACGTCCTGAACCGCGCCTGAAATGCGTTGCCAAATTGACATGGGGGCCTGCCTGTGGTGATGGTTTCAAACCGTTTTGCGGAAGTAGTGCAACACGCTGAACACGGGTGTATCCACGTCCTGCCCACGTGCGAGGCGGCGCTCCAAATGCCAGGCCCGGCCCGCTGTCCAGATGGAAAGTGCCAAAACCGGAATGGACACCACAACGGCCATGACCAGCAAAATTGTGTCAGAGGCACCTGCCAATTTCCCAATTGCCCAAACGGCCGTCAGCGCTGCAGCGCCCACCAGGCACAAGGTCATCAAGGTCACGCCTATGGCGGCAAGCGCACAATTCAATGAACTGGCAGCGCGATCATGCTGGCGGGGGACATATTCAGGGCGTCGGATTTCTTGTTCCATGCCAGCCATATGCACGTCTGGCAGTGATTTTGCAATGTGTCGGGAGAAGCTATTGGCACGGCACTGACAGGGGACTGTTTGCTCTTTCGCAAACTGTCCCCGATTTTAAGGTCGGGGACAGCTTGCGAGAAAGAGCAAGCAGTCCCCTCTGCCTACCGACAATAGCTTCCACCACTCCGGTGACGTTGCAAATCCAGATGGATATGGTCTTTGTGGTGGCTGTCTGATCCTGGTCCCAACACGGTTTTAAAGGGTCCGCAGGCTTCCGTCCGCACCTGGCGCAGGAAGTTTTTCGAGTCATGGTCGCCGAACCAGCCTTGTTCAACGGTTACTTTTCGACCGCTTGCGAGAGTGAAGGCGGAAATGTCGATGGCGTTGCCCATGCCGTGTTCGCTGAGCTTGGCTCCTCGCACATTGTTGCGCGCACGACATGCGTAACCAGCTGGCACATCCACACCCACCACGCGTTCACCGAATGCATCATCGGCTGCTGGTTGAACAATTTTTTCCAGCCAATTTGCCGTGGTGTTGGCAACGCCGCAATTGGATGTAATCGGCTGGTTGAAGGCTACACCCGCCAAGCCACGCACCCGGTAGGAATTGTGGACAAAACAGCCATTGCCCATGTCGATATCCGCAATGCGCTCCGCATCGTTGGTGCGCGAAGGGTCGCGTGAACAGGCGTCAGTTGGGGATATCAACCCCTTGGTTTCAAATTGTTTGATGGGCGTGTTGTCAGAACAGGCGGCAAGCGCCAGCACGGCTGCAGACAATAAAACCACAGAACTTATACGCAACACAACACACTCCCCACGTGAGTGTTTGACCATGCGACCTGAGGGTTAAAAAACTATTGCTCAGCCATTCAGCGCGACAATGAGCTTGTTGATGTCGCCATTGCGCTTGTCGAGATAGCCGGTGAAATCGCTGCGCTGGAAATTGGTCAGCCAGAAACCCAGAACCTTTGCATCCCGCACCTTGTATTTTCCGGCCTTCCACAACAGGCGCCATGACACCGTATAGGTTTGACCGGTCATGAGGTAAACCTTGGTTTCGACGATAACGTCCTTGTTTGAATCAACTGTGGCCTCGCCCACTTCATATTTTGCGACAGTGTAGTCACGTGATTGCAGGGAAAAATAGCGGGCCATATAGGTGGCAACACCGTGTTGATACCTGCCGCGCTGGCCGGACTGCAACTTCTCGGCATATTTTCCGAGTACGTGAGCGGAAATTTCGGGAACATCGGCATAGCGTTGCACAACGCGGAGAAATGCAGGCACTGTACCTTGGCGATGCGCCGCAAGAAGTTCTTTTCCCACTTGTTTCATAAATCCAACCGAGGGGTGTTCACCCGCAGCAATTGCTGGGGTGACAATGGCCCCAAAGAGACCAGCAAGTATGGTGCGGCGTGAAATCATGATTCGGGTTCGTCCAAACGGTTTTTCGGGGCGATACGGTTAACAAACGCTTAATGCAATAAATCTGACTGAAATCTTACCAGGTTTCTGCCTCAGACAGAAACGCATAGAGACCATTGAAATCACCCTTTGACCGTTTGAGTTCCTTCGAAAACGCATCTCGCATCGCCACCGAAAGCCGCACACCCAAAAGGCTCAGGTCGACGACCTGGTAGCCGTCACCTTTCGGCGTGAGATACCAAACGATCTGCTCACCGCTCAGCCTGCTTTTGACAATTGTGATATTGCCCTGATTGACAATGGAATTGATCGAAAAGTCGCCACCCTTGAATTTGTCGATGTACCATACAAACAATGCGGCCGCATAAGTTGTGACGAGGCCGTTGAACTTGTCTTTGTCGGATGGAGGCAGTTTGCTGCGAAAAGTGCCGAGGGCAGAACCTGCAATGTTTCGCAAATTGACATGACGACTGAGCAATGACACAAATTTTGCCCGAAGCGGTCTGCCGCGGACATTACCGTTTGCCAGTGTCAACACGTCCTTGCCAATGCCTTGAACATAGGCTTTGGGATCGCCTGCCGCAATTGCCCGCTCCGAACCCATGCCGCCAAACGCAAGAATTGAACCTGAAAGAAAAAAGCGCCGATTGATCACATTACACCTGTCAGACTTGACTGCCGTCGTTAAGCCCCACGCCTGTCGGCATTATAAGCCAATCTCCCCGACGTTTGCCAATTTTTTTCTCATGACGGGCAAATGCGACACATTTCCCGCAAATGACGAAATTCTTGTAAAGCACATAAAGATATGTTTATATAGGTCATGGACGAACTTCTCTCAAGTCTCAAGGCCGCAGCGGAGTCAACGCGCATCAGGATCATGTTTATTCTCGCCCATGGTGAGTTGAATGTGTCGGAGCTGACATATATATTGAAACAAAGCCAACCTCGCGTCAGCCGTCATTTGAAACTGATGTCGGAAGCAGGCCTTTTGTCACGGCACAAAGAGGGCAACTGGGTTTTGTTCCGATTGAGAGGTGAAGGCCTGGGTGGGGCGCTGGCGCGGGCTTTGGTTGACATGTTGTCGATCAAGGATTCGCTGTTGTCCGGCGACTTGGCGCGACTCGAAGAAGTCAAGCGGCTGCGCGACGAGCGGGCGGCGACATATTTCAGTTCCAATGCTGCATCCTGGTCAGAACTGCGTTCCCTGCATGTTGATGAGGACAGTGTGGAGCAGGCCATGCGGTCGCTTGTGGGTCAAGGTGCTGTTGGTACACTCGTTGATCTGGGCACCGGAACGGGACGTGTTCTCGAAGTCTTTGCGTCGCAGTTCAAACATCTCCACGGCATTGACAGCAGCCGTGACATGTTGGCCATAGCTCGTGCAACTTTGGAAAAACGTGGATTGCAAAACGCTGCGTTACGCCAAGCGGATGTTTATGCCTTGCCGCTCGCCGATGCGACAGCTGACCTGGTAACGATCCACCAGGTGTTGCATTTTCTCGACGAGCCGCAAAAGGCGTTGTTTGAAGCACGCCGAATTTTGAAACCCGATGGAAAATTGCTGGTCGTGGATTTTGCACCGC
Source organism: Hyphomicrobiales bacterium (assembly GCA_043754325.1). Classification (GTDB taxonomy): domain Bacteria; phylum Pseudomonadota; class Alphaproteobacteria; order Rhizobiales; family Aestuariivirgaceae; genus Aestuariivirga. The sequence goes on along the minus strand of JAYUVC010000011.1, from coordinate 19,033 downwards.
ATGACCTGGAAGAATTGCGCAACGACCATGCACACCGGCGTCTTGGCATTTCGGCCGAACAAATGGTGGCCTGGTTTGGCCGCGCCAATCTTGTTCTGGAAAAGCATGACGTATTGGATCCGCCATGGCTAAAGGACCGCAAGGGTCTGACAGTCTCGATCTGGCTGGCCAAACCGGCGCACTCACCCGCACCCCATTCCTCGAAATCCAAGGCCCTGACATGACTGACGACTTGCGCGTTTCGTTCGAATTCTTTCCGCCGAAGGGTGGTGATGCCGAAGTGCCATTCTGGGCGGCAGTCAAGAAACTTGAGTTGATCCAGCCGGACTTCGTCTCGGTTACCTATGGTGCGGGTGGCACGACCCAAGACCGCACCTTGGCAACACTGGCAAAACTGGCGTCTGAAACCACGCTGAAACCGGCAGGCCATCTCACCTGTGTCGGCAAAACCAAAACCGAGGTGGATGACGTCGTCAGGGCATTCAAGGCGTCCGGGGTGAACCACATCCTAGCACTGCGCGGCGATCCGCCTGCGGGTGTTGGCACGCGATTCTCTCCACATCCTGAGGGGTATCAGAACGCTGCTGATCTGGTGCGCGGCATCAGGGAGGTTGGCGAATTCGAAATTTCGGTTTCAGCCTATCCCGAGCGGCATCCCGAATCTGTGTCCATCGAGGAAGATCTGGCGTTCATGGCTGACAAAGCGGAAAACGGTGCAACGCGGGCAATTTCGCAATTCTTTTTTCACAACGCGTTTTTTCTGCGCTTGCGCGACCGGATTGCGGCCCGTGGCATCAAGATCAACCTGATCCCCGGTATTTTGCCGATTACCAATTTCACGCGTGTGTGTGAATTTGCAGGAAAATGCGGCGCGTTCATGCCGCCGGAACTGGAACGTCGGTTTGCCGGGCTCGACAAGGATCCGGAAACGCGAAACCTTGTCGCTGCCATGGTGGCAGCAGAACAGGTTCACGCCTTGCAGCGCGAAGGTGTGAAGGATTTCCACTTCTACACGTTGAACCGCAGCGAGCTTGTTTATGCAATTTGTCGCGTTTTGGGACTGGGAAGCCCGGTTGCGGAAAACAAAGCTGCGGAAGAAAAAGCAGCATAGGCTGGTCTTTATGCGTTTGTAATATTGCAGTCCTATTTCGGAATCCGGGCCTATTTCCCGACACAACAATCTACTATACCCGCGCGCAACTCTTACCGGACACCGCATCCCGTTGAAAACGTTCTCACAGTCCCTGACCGCTTTGCCCAGCATGCGCTTTACCTATTCCACGATGGATCAACCGTGGATACAGCGCATGATCATCCAGTCCATTGAATTGCTTGGCGGACAGCGCAAGCTGAAACGGCTGTATTACCGCCATGTCGACAATTTGCTGCGTGGCGAGAGTTTTTTTGATTCGGCAATAAAGCTGTTGAACGTGAAAGTGTCGTATGACGATGCGGCTCTGGCTGCGATTCCCAAAACCGGCCCGGTGATTTTCATTTCCAACCATCCCTACGGGGTTCTGGACGGAATCACCTTGACCTGGCTGGCGCTGAAAGCAAGACCTGATACCAAGGTTCTGGCCAATGACGTCTTGTGCCAATCGCCCGAAGCTGCAGCGCATTTGCTGCCCGTGGCTTTTGCGCCAACACGGGAAGCGCGGGAAACCAATGTAAGGTCGCGCATGCAGGCGCAGGCTTGGCTGAAACAGGGTCATGCCATTGGCATTTTTCCAGGCGGCGGGGTTTCCACGACTGAAAAGCCATTGGAAGCGCAAGCTGTGGATTTGCCTTGGGCTCCTTTTACGGCAAAGCTGGTGCGCTCATCCGGCGCCACGGTGGTTCCTGTATTCTTTACCGGACAGAATTCGCGACTGTTTCAAATCGCGAGTCATGTGAGTTTGACCTTGCGTCTATCGCTGGTGTTCCGGGAAACGGCGCGGCGGATTGGCACAGATCTTGGTGTGCGAATTGGAACGCCCATCGCTTTTGACGAAATTTCGCACTTAACGTCGCGGGACGATTTAATACTGGAACTTCGCAGGCGCACGTTCAGTTTGGCTAAACCGGAGGACATCCGGGGCGACAGCAAAAATCTGCATTTACGACAGGGTCGTATCAAGGGTTGGAAGCAGGTCGTGCGCACAGAAGATTGACTTGCTTGCCGACTCTGCAATTTCAGTGCAAAGTTGACCGTGAGGGGTAGCTGGAGACTTCTATGACAATCACAAAACTCGCGTTTGCCTGTGGTGTAATCGCCCTTACCTCATCCGCCGTGCTTGCGGCCTGCCCGTCCGAGAGTTTGGTGTTGGGTGCCGGGAAAGCTTTCGCCTCAGCCTCACGGTCTGGATCGGCGTCAGCATTCATCAGTGCCTCGTCACGTTTTGCCGATACGCGCAGCATTGCGTTGTCAGCACTCGGGCCTCACCGCAAAAAACTTTCGAAAGCACAGGAAAGCGAATATGTGCGGTTGGCACAGAATTTCATGGGCAAATTCATGTCTGAATATGCCGCAAGATTCAATACGGCAGGGTTGAAAATCACGTCTTGCAGCGGGAGCATTGTGAATGCAACTGCAAATGGTGGCCGCAAGGTGGTATTTCGTGTTGGCGGTGGACGATTGCAAGATGTCAACGTTGCATCCGTGTGGTTGGCCGGGCAGATGCGATCACAATTTGTCGGGGTATTAAACCGCAACAATGGCGACATCAGTGCATTGATGGAATACCTCCGCGGGTAACTGTGGGACAACCGCAGACATGATCAAGCTGCATGACAGTTGGCTTGCGCCGTTGGCACAGGAATTTTCCAAGTCCTATATGTTCGATCTCAGGGCCTTTCTGCTTGCTGAAAAAGCTGAAGGAAAGGAAATCTATCCCAAGGGTAACCAATGGTTTCATGCACTGGATGCGACTCCGCTTGAGAAGGTGCGGGTGGTGGTACTCGGCCAGGACCCCTACCACGGCGAGGGACAGGCACATGGCTTGTGTTTTTCAGTGCAGCCCGGTGTGCGGCCACCGCCTTCGCTGGTGAACATATTCAAGGAAATGAAAACCGATCTTGATCTTGATGCGCCGGGGCATGGCTGCCTCGAGGCTTGGGCGACACAGGGGGTTCTGTTGTTGAATTCGGTTCTGACTGTTGAAGCGAACCGCGCGGCTTCGCATGCGGGCAAGGGGTGGGAAAAGTTTACCGACGCCGTGATTGCCCAGGTGAATGCCCTGCCCCACCCAGTGGTGTTCATGCTGTGGGGGGCCTATGCACAGAAAAAGGCCGGCTTTGTGGATGCGGCGCGACACCACGTCATCAAATCAGCGCACCCGTCGCCGCTTTCGGCGCACACCGGATTTTTCGGGTCGCGACCGTTTTCGAAGGCCAATGACTTCATGATTGGCAAAGGATTGCAAGCCATTGACTGGAAACTTCCAGCGTTGTGATTACGGCCGAACTTACTGCTGCGATTTGCTCGCCATCAACACGCGAAGCGCTTTCGGTTTGATTTCGATGTGGACCGGATTTTTCAGCAGCACCACTTCGCCGTCCATTGAACTGAGCAGGGCCGTGCGCTTCTTCCTGACGGGAGACAGGCGGCGTGGGCGGCGTTTGATGGTGAGTGTCGTGGATGAATGCTGGTCAATTGCCGCATCGGTCATGGGGCGAGGTGACGCGCACATGCTTGTTGCCAACGAGAACATTCACCCGCACGGGCCGTGGTGCTATGGCGAGAGTGAAAAACGCACGGGCACCGGACAACATCTTGGTAAAGCGGTTTCGATAGCCCATGCGTTCTCGCAAACGGGCAAGACGCGGCTGCACGCCGAAGGATATCTGGTGTAGGAAAACCTTGTTGTTGGCCACACCCACGTCAACCGATTGTGGCTGAGCCTGTTTCAATTGTTGCAGGGCTTGTTCGATATGAGGGGATGGAATGTGTCCGCCAGTGCAGACTGAACCAAGTCCTGCACAGCCTCGGCACCCCGCGTGCGAACGGTGCCTGAGCGGCGGTTGATCACCACGTGGCAGGAGACCAGTTTGTGGGGTGAAGGGCGCTTGGGCATGAGGTGGGATATGGCGATGGACCAGCGTCAGTTCAACGCTCGATTTCGTTTTTTACCGCTTGCGCCAGGAAAGCAGACCGCGTGAGTTTGCATATCGGGATGAAGAAGGTCGAGGACGCGAGGGTTCATTCAACTCTCTTGTTGGCCTTCTCATAGACCTCATCATCTCTGCGCATGCCAACCGCTATGATCAGGATTTCGATTTTCTGCTTTTCAACGCGATAGACAATCCGCGTGGCACCGGTGCGCAACCGACGATAACCAGCAAGCGTGCCATGTAGCGGTTTGCCTGCTTTGTCAGGTTCACCATTGACAATGCGCCCTTCTATGACTGCGAGAAGGTTTTGTGCTTCGACCCGGCCAAGCTTGCGCATGTCACTTTGCACGTCACGATGAAGCGTAACCTTCCAAACCACTTTAGAGACGATCAACGAAAATTTTCATTTCCTCGAGAGAAATATAGTTTTCAGATGGCGTCGCAAGCCGTGACCGAGCCACCTCCTGAATGCGAAGATCAGCCAGTTCGTCCATTATGGCTTCATAGCGGTCAGTCGCCATCATCACGGCGGTGGGGCGGTTGTCGCGCATGACGACGAAATGATCTTCTTCGCCCGAGGAAATGCGGTCCAGCAGTTCACGGGTTTTCTTTTGCAAATCGGTTGCGGAGATGGCTTGGTTGGCGCGGTTGAGAAGCATTCGCTGATCATAGTCGGATTTTGATCTGACTTCAATCTCCGAATTACCTTTCAAATTTCTTATATTTGATCCTGCTCGGCATCAGCGAATCCTCGCCCAGTCGTCTCGCCTTGTCGCGTTCATATTCCTGGAAGTTGCCTTCGAACCATTCGACGTGGCTGTCGCCTTCGAATGCCAAGATGTGCGTTGCCAAGCGGTCGAGGAACATGCGGTCGTGGCTGATGACCACGGCGCAGCCTGCGAAGTCTTCCAAGGCTTCTTCGAGGGCGGCCAGGGTTTCGGTGTCGAGGTCGTTGGTGGGTTCGTCGAGGAGGAGGACGTTGGCACCGCTTTTCAGCATTTTGGCCAAGTGGACGCGGTTGCGTTGGCCGCCAGATAGTGTTCCTACTTTTTGTTGCTGGTCGCCGCCTTTGAAGTTGAAGGCTCCGACATAGGCGCGTGAGTTCATTTCGCGCTTGCCGAGGGTGACGATGTCGCTGCCGCCGGAGATTTCGTGCCAGACTGTGGCGTTGGCATCCAACGAGTCACGGGATTGATCGACATAGCCAAGCGTGACGGTTGGGCCGATGACGATTGAACCTGCGTCTGGTTTTTCCTGTCCTGTGATCATGCGGAACAGGGTGGATTTACCGGCACCGTTTGGACCGATGATGCCGACAATGCCGCCGGGAGGGAGTTGGAAATTCAGGTTGTCGATGAGCAGGCGGTCGCCATAGGCTTTTGACAGGCCTTCGACGGTGATGACGGTATCACCCAGACGTTCACCCGGTGGAATGATGATTTGCGCGGTGTGGGACAGGGTGCGGGCGTCGTTGATCTTGAGCAGTTCGTCATAGGCCTTGATGCGGGCTTTGCTCTTGGCCTGACGGGCGGTGGGGGATTTGCCGATCCACTCGGCTTCGCGTTCCAGCACCTTGACGCGGGCGGCATCTTCACGGCCTTCCTGTGCGAAGCGCTTGGCTTTTTGTCCCAAATAAGCGGAATAGTTGCCTTCGTAGGGAATACCCCTGCCCCGGTCCAGTTCCAGAATCCAGCCTGTGACATTGTCGAGGAAGTAACGGTCGTGGGTGACGATGAGAATGGCGCCGGGATAGTCGCGCAGGTGATGTTCAAGCCAGTTCACGGATTCAGCGTCGAGATGGTTTGTCGGTTCGTCGAGCAGGATGAGGTCGGGTTTTGCCAGCAGCAGGCGTGTAAGCGCGATGCGGCGCTTTTCACCGCCGGAGAGGTTTTCAATTGACACATCACCGGGTGGGCAGCGCAGCGCGTCCATGGCCTGTTCGACCTGGGCTTCGAGGTCCCAGAGATTTTGCGCGTCGATCACGTCTTGCAGCTTGCCGGCTTTTTCGGCGTTCTCGTCATTGTAGTCCGCCATCAGGGCGTTGTATTCGTCGAGAATGGCTTTCTTGGCCGCCACACCTTCCATGACGTTGCCGAGAACGTCCTTGGTGGGATCGAGTTGCGGTTCCTGTTCGAGATAGCCGCGCGTGGCGCCCTGGGCGAGCCAGGCTTCGCCGTTATATTCCGTGTCAAGACCCGCCATGATTTTAAGCAGTGTGGATTTGCCGGAACCGTTGGGGCCGAGTACGCCGATCTTGGCGTCGGGGTAAAAACTGAGGTGCACGTTATCGAGCACCTTCTTGCCTCCTGCGTAAGACTTTGAGAGGCCTTGCATGGAGTAGATGAACTGGCGTGCCATTGAAGACGAAATCCTGCGAAACGATTGGTTTGCAGGGCTTCTAATGGCTGGTTGCGCCTGTGTAAACGCTTATGCTGGCTGGAAGAATGGCAGGCCCCCCGGACACTGCTCCATTCATTTCATGCGGGATTTTTTCGCTTCATTCCGCAACGTGACAGTTATGTGTCACATTTTGGTACTTGCGAATGTTACGGATGCAATCCCGTTTTGATACATTTGCCTTACGATGCGTTGGCAACACGCGCCAGATTTTCAGATGCTTCCTTGAGGACGCGGCTGATGTTGAACTGGGCTTCACGCTGGCTGAGGATGACCGTTGTCTCAAGCTTGTCAGTTGCAGAGGCAAGATCAAGGCGCAATTTGCCTGCTTCAGCGTCGACCAGACTGATGGTGCGAACGTGCTGCGCTTCGAGCTTCTGATCTGCCACAGCCTTGGCATCCTGTACCAATGACAGGGCTTCCTTGCGCGCTACAGAAATGTCATCACGAATGTTCGAAAACACCTTTTTGCTTTCGTTGCTCATGCTGTCGGTCAAGGCCTGAAATTCAGCTTTGAACGCATTCAACTGGTCAAGGCTGCTTTGCTTCAAGGCCACTTCCAGCTCGGAATTGCGCTTTTGCATGTCACGCATGACAGCACGCAATTCGGCCTCGCGTTCTTCGAAAATCTTCATCAGCTCTTCGAGACGGGCTTCGTTCAATTGTTGTGTCGGGCCTACAACCAGTTCACGCAATTTCATCAGGGCGGCATTTGCATCAGTATCAGCACTGATGCGGGCCATATCCACCGATGTGGGAGTTGTGTGACGCACACGTGTGGAAGCCACATGGGTTTCATTGGCGTGAGCCATTGGCACGGTCACGGTGTTCTTCATGGCGGGGTGGCGGTTTTCCCGGAACTTGCGCGGGGACACCTTATTCTGAACCTCATTGTGGTCTAACATCGTCGACATGTTTGAAACTCCTTTCATGCTCGATGAAAGTTATACAGCAAGCCTGACGCCAAACCGGAGTTCCGCTTCATATTAGGGGATATTAAGCCTAACGATTCATGGTTAATCGCTGGTATTCGCAGTCAAGCGGTTTTTGGTTTACGAAAAGTGCGCATCAGCGGCGATATCAGGTACGTCACAACAGGCACTGTCAAAGCTCCCAGAACAGCTCCAATCACGCCAGAACCAAATGCACCAAATAACCAGGAGAAGAAGCCCTGGAAAAATGGAATGGCGCTGCTGATGGATTTTGCTGTGTCCTTGATCAAGTGTTCCGGCGCATCAAATCCGTATTGGGCCAGACCATGCAGCACAATGTCTCCGCCCACCCACAACATGGCGGCTGTGCCAATAACGCTGAGCACCGACAGGAATTTTGGCATGCCGATGACCAGGAGGCGGCCAAGCTGGACTGCGCCCGGTGTGCCGGTGCGGGCCATGGCGGCCCCTGCGTCATCAGCTTTGACGATGAGCGCCACCAAACCATAAACCGCAATTGTAATACCGATGCCCACTGAGGCCAGCACAATTGCGCGCATGGCAAGGGGTTGGTCTGTGACGCCCGCCAACGTGAGCGCCATGATTTCTGCGGAGAGAATAAAGTCGGTGCGGATGGCGCCCGACACTTTTTCGTCTTCCAGCTCCTGTGGCGTCTGTACCAGTGTTTCAAGGGTGGCGTGATCATCGTGGGTGTCATGGGGAACGATCAAACTGTGGAGCTTTTCATAGCCTTCAAAACACAAAAACAATCCACCGAACATGAGAAGCGGTGTCATGGCCCAAGGCGCCGCCCACGACAGCAACATGGCACCCGGCAACAACAGCAGAAGCTTGTTTTTCAAGGATCCGAGCGCAATTTTCCAGATGATGGGGAGTTCGCGGTCAGAGGCAAAGCCCACCACATAGCGGGGTGTGACGGCGGTATCGTCAATGACGATGCCAGCAGCCTTGGTGCCCGCTTTCAAGGACTGGGCGGCAATATCGTCGAGGGATGAAGCGGCAACTTTCGCGATGGCTGCCACATCGTCCAGCAGTGCCAATAGTCCTGAGGCCAAGATCGTTCTCCCGAATGTCGGGCGTGATTAGCCGTTTTGCCGGCGCATGAATAGCCACCAGATGAAGATTCCGGTTGTGCAGCGGGCGTTCCCTTCGAGGCATCGCCCCCTTCGAGGCATCGCAAGAAGGCGATGCGCCTCAGGGTGAGGGTAGCGCTGCACATCAGGTTGAGGGAACTTGTTTCTCATCCTGTGGTGCAAGCCATTGCGAGCCTCGAAGGGCCGAGTGGCCAACTATTGCCGTTCCAGCGCGTCCTTTATGATCTTTTGCAAATCTTCGCGGCGGTAGGGTTTCATGATGATGAAACCTTCACGGAATCTGGGTTCGTCCTGGTGGACCATGGCACCTTTCGGGTAGCCTGAGGTGTGGACCACCTTGAGTTCGGGTTTCATGCTTTGGGCGGCTTGGGCGAGATCAAATCCGTTCATGCCGCCTGGCATGACCACGTCGGAGAACATGAGTTCGATGTCGTCGTGTTCCTGCAGGCGCGACAGGGCTTCGAAGCCGTCTCCTGCTTCGACGATTTCATAACCGAAGTCTTCAAGGAAACCACAGGCGACGGCGCGGACGGCTTCCTGGTCTTCAACAACGAGGATCTTGGGGCGGCGTGCAGCAGCGGGCGCGACGTCGATGGGGGCGGCGGCGATTGGTATAGTAGGTGCCACGGCGACCGGGCCGGATTCAACTTCGACTTCACCGGGGCGCATGCGGCGCGGCAAATACATTTTGATTGAGGTGCCGTGACCCACTTCGGAATAGACCTGGATGTGGCCACCGGATTGTTTGATGAATCCGTAGACCATTGACAGGCCAAGGCCTGAGCCTTTGCCTGCGGCTTTGGTGGTGAAGAAGGGCTGGAAGACTTTTTCCAAAAGTTCCGGAGCCATGCCAGTGCCCGAATCCGACACGGCGACCAGCACATATTGGCCCGGCACAACATCCGGATTTTTCTCGGCGTAGAATCGGTCAAGATAGGCCGATTGGGTTTCAATGGTGAGCTTGCCACCATTTGGCATGGCGTCACGGGCGTTGATGGAGAGATTGAGAATGGCGCTTTCGAGTTGTGACGGATCAATGAGGCAGCGCGGGTCGCCGCTCATGGTTTCGACCTTGAGCTCAATATTTTCGCCGATGGTGCGGGAGACGAGGCTTTCCATGCCGCGCACCATGTCGTTGACGGAGGTGTTCTTTGGTTCCAGTTCCTGCTTGCGGGCGAAGGCCAGCAATTGGCGTGTGAGATCAGCGCCCTTGGTTGCTGCATCTTGCGCTTCGACCAAACGCTTTGCCGACTTTTCGTCAGTGGTAATCTTGCCGTCGAGCAGTTGCAAATTGCCGATGATGATGGTGAGCAGGTTGTTGAAGTCGTGGGCAAGGCCGCCTGTGAGTTGACCAACGGCTTCCATTTTCTGGGCGCGTTGCAGGCGGTCGTTGATGGTCTTGCGGTCGGTCACGTCAACGATTTGAATGACGAGCTGTTCAGTGCCACCCTTCTCGTTTTTAACGAGGGCCACAGATGTGGAACCATGGACGACCTTGTCACCCTGCCCCACATAGCGCAGGTCCAGATTGAAATGGCTGGTTTCACCAGACAGCAACTGGCGCAGGCCGTTGAGGAATTGGCCGCGATCATCCTTGTGCAAGAATTCGTCAAAGCCGAGCGTTGCTGATTCAATGTCCTTGCGTTCCAGGAAGGTTTTGAAAGCGTCGTTGGCAAATTCAATTTGGCCTGTGGGCGAAATAACAGCCATGCAATGCACTGACGCTGCGAAGGCGGCGCGAAAGCGCTGGTCGCTGCGGTTGGTGGCCATTGCGGCAATCTTCTTTTCTGACACATCTTCCAACATGCAGACGGAACGGTCCAGACGGCCCTTCTCGCCGCGATAGGCGGTCATGGACAGAAGGATTGTGGCCAAAGAACCATCTTTGCGGATCAACAGGATTTCTTCACTGCGGCAGGCGCTGGTGGTGAGATACTTCGGATAAATTGTGGTGACAAGTTTGCTGCGGCTTTCAACGGGCAAGAATTCGCTGAAGGCGCGGCCCAGAACGTCGTGCATCTGATAACCGAAGGTTTCGCACCATTGCCGATTGACGGAAATCAGGCGGCCTGACGCGTCCATGCAATGCAGCGCGACGGGCAAGGCCGAAATCAGGCGTTCGTAAACCCCGCCGTTTTGATCCGGGAAGAATGCCGCTGTTTGTGGCTTGGGTGCAGCTTCCCGCTCAATGCGCCATGTGCTGGCTTTGGTGCTCGCGTCGTCCCAACCGGTCAAATTCAGCGCATTCATGATTCAAAAACTCTCCGTCACATTAACACACCCTAACGCAACCGGAGTTAATGAAAGATTGCCGGGCTGTGCACAATTGCAGTATTAAGCATCATAGACGCTCAAGGTTTTACACGTGGTAAATCAATCCTGAACGGGACGGCCCATGGCTTCGGCAGTGACGGTGGCTGTAAGCAGGCCGTCGTCGTTGCGGGCGTCGGGGAGCAGCTGCTTTTCGATGTGGAGTTCAATGCGCGGACTTATGGCACCATGGGCGATGGCTTGGACTGTGGCCAATGTGGTGGCGAGGTGTTGGGCGTGAGACATGGCCTTGGTGCCTGAACCGAAAAGTTCGGCCTGGCCAGCGCCGTGCACCCGAAACAGACCGTTGCCGTCGCCTTCCACGCTGATGGTCACGCGGTCTGCAACAACAGCGCAAGCGGCACCCACTGCATTGGCCACATCGCAGTAAGGCGCGAAAACGACTTCGGTGCCGAGGCGTCGGGCAACTTCGTCGTAATAGACTTTGACTGGACCACCGACGGCAACAATGGGCATGGCGGGGGCGATGACCAGTCTGGCGCGTCCCACCTGGGCGCGGCCTTCGCAGACGGCATCAATCAGCGTCGTTGAATCAGTGACATTGCCCAAGGCGGTGTCGATGATGACGCGGGCAGATTTGGTGACGGTGGCGTTCCAGACTTCGCGGCAAAATGTTTGCAGCGTTTCGTCGTCCGGCATTTTCATGGTGCGGAACTTGGAAAGCAGTTTTGCGCCAAGAATGGCGGCTTGGCTGTTCCAGTTGGCTTGCAGGTTCAATACATGTGCGGCGTCGGAGGGGGTGAAGGCGCAGAGTTGTATTAGGCCCTTGCGGCGCAAGGCAGAGACAGCACGTTGGGCGGCGCTTGACATTGCAATTTTGCGCAGCGGTGTCGGGTGGTCGGTGACCATCGCCAGAATTTCGGCTTCGCGCGGCGTGAGGCCGTGTGGTGGCGGGCGGTCGTCATGGCCGAAGGGCAGGACCACGAAACGGCCCAGCAGTGATCCGCCTTCGGTTTCTGCAAGGTCTGCTTCCAGCATGATCACAAGTTCGGGAATGCGGTGTGCCAGCAATGACAGGGGCACAGCACGTTGCGGGCCGACTTCGATCTTGCCGTTGAGGCCGATGCTTATTTCGCTGTCACCGCCAAGGCCAATGGTTTTCACATCGATGGCTTTGACCATGGTGCGCCAACCGCCGACTTCAGCGCCGTTTGCTGCAACAAGGGGACGGCCGTTTTCGAGAATGCCGACGTCCGTCGTGGTGCCGCCCATGTCGGACATGATGAAGTCATTGAGGCCCGACAACCATTTGGCGCCGACGAGACTCGCGGCGGGGCCGGAGAGAATGGTTTCGATGGGGCGGTGGATGACGCTTTCGGCAGACGCCAAGGCACCGTCACCTTTCATGATCATCAACGGACAATCAATGTGGAGCGATTGCATGGCGCGTTTGACGGCGGCGATGAGCCGCGCAATGTGGCCGATGAGCCTCGCATTCAAGACTGACGTGAGAGCGCGACGCGGGGCGTCAAGGGCGCTTGAAAGTTCAGATGAGAGAGTGACGGGAAGGCCGAGGATTTCGACGATCAGATCGCGGGCTGCAAGTTCGTGACGGTTATTGCGGACGGCGAAAGTTGAGGCGATGGCGATGGAGCCTACCCTGCCCTTCAGGTTTTCGAGTGCTGATTTTAATGTTGCTGTGTCAAGTTTCGTGACTTCATCGCCGTTGTGATCATGACCACCCGCAATGCGGATTAGCGGCATGTCCGGAAATGCGGCGGCAATGCCTGTGCGTTCAACCATCTTGTCGTCAAAGCCGATGAGCACAACTGCCGCGGCACCGCCATGGCCTTCGACCACGGCATTGGTGGCAAGGGTGGTGGAAATGGAAACGAGCTTGATGTCCTGCGGTTCAACTTCACCTTTGAGAGCAGCGACGGCTTTGGCCATGGCAAGACCTACGCCAATGGCAAGATCACCTTTTGTTGTGATCGATTTTGCCGACGCCAAAATGCGTTGTGCGTTGCGTTCAATCACAACAGCATCCGTGTAAGTGCCGCCGGTATCAATGCCAATGATGTAAGATAAATTTTCCACGAACACTGCTTTGCCTGAAATCAGAGTACCAGAGCAAGTAGAATTTGCTCACTCGTGCAGGGAAAAAACCAATCCAACTCACATGAATTCTGAACACTCAATTTCAAATTATCAAATTTAATTTTTTGGTCGTTAACCGACTTTTTGAACCCCGCTTTAAATCCTGTTGTGTAGTTTGTGGTCATGACGACGGATACCGGGGCTGCGCTGAGGTGGAAGGTTTGTCAGAGAAAACTTTTTAATTGTTCAAACCAATAGGAAAATAAAAACATGCGTAAATTTGCTTTAATTGCTGCTGCTGTTGTTGTTGCTTCGTCTTCAGCTTTCGCTGGTCAAAAACAAGATGCTTTTGCCGTCAAGGTAAAGATCACCGGCACCTGCGCTGTCGTCGCTCCAGACATTGATTTCGGTATCAGCGAAACTGTTGTTGCTGGCACCACTTCAGCTGCAACGGTTACTGTAAAGTGTTCGAACGGTCTCGCTTACTCGCTCGCCCTTGACACCCCAACCGCCAGCCAAATGTCGGGGGCTATCGTGGCGAACACCGACAAGATCGCATACGGACTGGCATTCACAACAAGCACCGGCATCGGTATCGGTATGGGCACTGCAGTTGTAGCTGCCCCCCACACGTTGACAGCAACATTGAGCACTGCGTCTGCCCCCGTGGCTGACGACTATTCGCAAGCTCGTATCGTTTATGTAAACTACTAAGATTTGCGTCGCGCAGGCGACCAAGGGAATGGGCGGCGAAAGCCACCCATTTTCTTTTCTGCACGCACAACACTCGCATTGATGGCATTATCTTAACCCGCGTTTAACCGTGTTCCTGAACCCGACTTTAAATGGATTTCGGTAGTGTCAGGTGAGTTGCGCCGCTGAATAAACCGGCTTCAAAATATCGGCGAACAATCGCGTCAGCGTTTATGGGGATTTTTAATGCGTAGTATTTTACGCAGCCTTTTGGCTGTGTCCACGATAGCTTTGTCTGCAGTGTCAGCCCAGTCTACCTCCCTTTCCATTTCACCAGTCAGCATCGAAGTCGCCGCTCCAGGGGCGAGCTCGCGCGTGACATTGGAAAATAACGGAACAGAATTGGTTAGCGCGCAAGTTCGCGTTTTCAAATGGGTTCAGAAAAACGGCAAGGACGAATTGGTTCCCACCCGTGAAGTGGTGGCAAGTCCACCCGTTATTAAAATTCAGCCAGGCAAGAAAAACGTCGTGCGCATTGTGCGCATCGGCAAAGCGCCTGTTGCTGGCGAAGAAACTTATCGTTTGCTGGTCAGTGAAATTCCAACGCCTGCTCAAACTGCCAACAAAGCAGTTACATTCGCCATTCAATATTCGGTTCCTGTGTTTTTTGTGAGTAAGCGGGGCGATGAAGCACTCACCTGGACCGCCCGAATGAGCAAGGGCAACCTCGTTGTAGAAGCCGCCAATGGCGGATCGCGTCGTGCCAAACTCGTAAACATGAAAATTGGTGTGCCAGGCGGGAAATCAATTACAGTTGCTGAAGGTCTTGCTGGTTACGTTCTGCCTGATTCAAGCAAAGTCTGGGTCGCCCGTCCAAAGACGCTAAAGTCCGGCAGCAAAATCACAATTACAGCACAGACGGAACAGGGGCCTGTCAATGCGACTGCGCTGGTTGCTGGCCAATAACACAGCTCTTGTTCTTGCAACTTTAGCTCTCGGGTTTACTGGACCCGGGAAGGTTTTTGCACAAGACATGATCCTACCCGATGCGGGCGTGGCAACACCTCCTGCGGAAGCAGAACTGACGACCAATGTTGACGCAAAAGTTGACATGGATCCTGAAGCTATTTCCGAAGAGGCCGTCGCCAACGGAATGGCTACACCTCCCTCAGAGTCTGTGCCTGAGGTCGAAGCATCGCTCTACGGTTCCGAGCAGCAGGCACAATCAAATGTGCCTGCCGACTTTGCCACACTCCAGCTTGATGTAAAAATTAACGGCATAAATACAGGCTATATTTCTACCTTTTACCAAATGAACGATGGCGGCTTGGCCGCAACCCGAAGCGAATTGGAACAACTTCGCATTGCTGTAAGCGGCGGAGGGCCAGCAGACCAAATTATTATTCTGCAAGACTTGCCAACAGCAACTTACAACTACGATGAAACCACACAATCGATTGATATATTAATCGAAGCAAACCAACGCACGCTGCAAGACATCAAAACCCGCGAACAACACGAGGCCATCGAAGCTTTGTCCGGCAATGGCCTGTTGCTGAACTATACCATTTTCTCAGCCATCAACACTGACTACGGCATCAAAAATCCTTCAGTGACAGGCATATCCTCACAACTCGAAAGCCGCGCCTTTACCAACTGGGGCACGTTGGAAATGTCGGGCATTGTAGCGACCCCGGATTTTAAGGTGGCTCAAACCACACGTTTGAATACGACGTTATACATCGATGATCCAAAACGATTGATGGAATACCAGTTGGGCGATATCATCAGCGGCGGAACCAACTGGTCGCGCCCTGTCCGCATGGGCGGCGGCCAAGCGCGCCGCAACTATGCAATGCGCCCGGACCTGATCACCATGCCGTTGCCAGAAGTTTCCGGAACAGCTGGCGTTCCCTCCACGATTGACGTCTTTGTCGGCGGAACACGGGCCTATTCCGGTCAAGTTGATGAGGGTCCGTTCCGCGCCCAGAACTTTCCAGTGCTGACCGATGAAGGCACCGTCCGTGTTGTGCTGACCGACGCACTAGGCCGCGAAGTTGAGGCCGAAGGTGAATTTTTCACATCACCCGACCTTTTGCGTCCCAAGTTTTTTGACTTTTCCGTTGAAGCCGGTTTGTTGCGTGAAGGCTTCGGCAGCAAGTCATTTGGCTATTCTGATTACGCCGTTGCCGTCGGGAATTTGCGCTATGGCTTAACCGATATGCTGACCGCCGAAGCACATGCTGAAATTAGCGAAGAGCTACAAAATGGCGGTGGCGGTTTGTTGATGGCAGTGCCCTACTTCGGCACATTCAACGTTGCAGGCGCTGCAAGCTTGCATGAAGGTGAAGCTGGATATCTTTTTTACGGCTCCTGGGAAAAACGCTTGGGCAATTTCATGCTCAGCGCCGCCACCACGCGGACCATCGGCGATTACCAGGACTTGGCTTCAGTCAACGCATATGAACTGAACGGCAACTGGAATGGCGGCATGCCAAAGGCCATCGACCAATTCACCGTCGGCTATGCAATTCCAAAATACGAAGCGAACGTGACTGCAAATTTTGTACACGCCCTTGCCCGCGACAATTCGAGAGATATGATCTTATCCAGTTCAATCTCCAAAAACTACGGACACATCAACATGTACGGCAGCGGTTTCATCAATTTCGCTGACCAAAAAGAATATGGAGTTTCGCTGGGGTTCTCAATGCCGTTGGGTCAATACTACACAACCTCCGGCACCGCGACTGTTTCCCGAAACGGGTATGAATTGGGCACAGGTATTGCAAAAGCCCACACCGACAATAAATATAGCACAGCTTGGTCGGCAAACTTGGACCGCAACACAAAAAACCGCGCATCCGGCAAAGGCGAATTACGCACGCCATTCGGGACGGCAAATGCTGATGTGGAAGTCCGCGAAGATGGCATTGGTGGTTCCATGTCTTATAGCGGTGCCGCAGTCGCCACCAAAAACGGCGTGCTTCTGGGACGTTACGTTGGAGACTCATTCGCTATTGTTGATGCCGGCGCGCCAAATGTGACGGTACGACACGAAAACCATTTCGCCGGTGTAACCGGTGGCAATGGACAGCTCTTGGTAAACAATGTTGCGTCCTATTACCGCAACAAGTTTGACATTGATTTGGATTCCCTCGCCCTCACTGCGGAAACTCTGGAAACCGAGAAATATGTCATTCCGAAACGCCGCAGCGGCGTGATTGTTGATTTTAATGTGAAAGGCCAGACCAAATCGGCGATTGTCAAAATCGAAGACGCAAATGGCGAAGCAATTCCTGTCAGCACTGAGATTACACTTGAAGGAAATGCGGAACCATTTGTGATGGGCTATGATGGTGAAGTTTACATCACCGGTCTTTCAGACAACAATACACTATCGGTAAACCTTTCAACCTCAGTATGCTCAGTGAAATTTGCGTATTCCGGTGACGAAAAGTCACAAGAATTTATTGGGCCGTTGAAATGCGTTTAAACACTGCAGCAACAATCTATGTCTTGCTCTCCGTTGCTGCGCCCGCTTCTGCCCAAGTCTGCTCCTTTTCCAACACCGGCATTAATTTTGGAACGCTTACAGTAAGCTCTGCCAGCAGCACATCTTCTACCGGCACAATCACAGCAAACTGCACAGGTACCAGAAACCAATCGATTACAATTTGCCCCAACATTGGAAGTGGCACAGGCGGTAACGACGCAACCGCAAGCCGCCGCTATATGACTTTTGGTTCCGAAACGATTGAATACAATCTCTATCAAAACAATGGTGCCGGCAAAATTTGGGGTTCACATATTTGGCCCTACTCACCGCGGCCACCATCCATGAACGTTACGTTGAATAATAGTGGTACAGGTTCAACCACCAATACACTTTATGCTAAAATGTTCTCTGCCAACGTTTCTGGCGGCATTTTTTCTTCTGTGTTTTCCGGTGGGCACACGCTGTTTGATTATGGCTACTCAACAAGCTTCTCCTGCGGCGCAACAACCTCATCGCGCGCCCTCAGTATTCCTTTTACCGTCCAGGTAAACAGCACAGGCGATTGCAATATTTCAACGACACCAATGGATTTTGGAACACTCACAGATTTGAATGTGGCAATTGATGCCACTAATTCTATTGCAGTCACGTGCACCAAGGGCGTGCAATATAGTATCAGCCTCAGCAATGGATCATCTGGCGGCAACAGCCCTACCGCACGCAAGTTAAAGTCTACAGCATCGTTAGACGCTGTTACTTATGGCATCTATACAAACGTTGGCCGGACAAGTCCGTGGGGATCCAACGCCGTCACAGGCAAAGGCAATGGCAATGCCAGTACATTCATAGGTTACGGCCGCATACCTGCGCAAACCACCCCTGCTCCCGACAGCTATAGCGACAATGTTATTGTGACGGTTGCATATTAGGACCTGTTGGACCCTGGCAAAACCGCGGCCACAGATTGCCGATGATCGAACATTATTCCGGCATGAAAGAAGGCATTGATTTTTATCTGGGCTATTCGCCAGAGCGCATCAACCCGGCTGACCCTTCCCGCAAATTGCCTGACATCAAGAAGATTGTTGCAGGATCAACGCCTGAAGTGACACGTTTTCTTGAAGGTTTGTATTCGCGCGTGGTCAAGGCCGGGTTGTTTCCGGCGGCGTCCATCAAGGTGGCGGAGGCTGCAAAGATTCTGGAAAACACCCAGCGTGATGTGAACATTGCGTTGATGAACCAGATGATGATGTTGTTCGACAAGATGGGCATCCGCTCATCGGACGTGATTGCGGCAGCGTCATCAAAATGGAATTTCCATCACTATCGCCCCGGCCTGGTTGGCGGGCATTGCATCGCGGTTGATCCCTATTTCCTGGTCCATGCCGGTCGTCGCCATGGTTTGTCGATGGAGCTTGTTGCAGCAGCACGGGCCGTGAATGTGCAGACTGCACATTTCATGGTGGAGAAGGTCGAGCATCTGCTGCCGCCCTCACGCACGGGCCTGCAAGGCAAAAAGGTTCTGGTGCTGGGTCGCAGCTTCAAGGAAGATTGCCCCGACACCCGCAATTCAAAGGCCTATCCGTTGATGGATGCGCTGTGGTTGCGCGGTGCTGACGTTTTCAATTTCGATCCTGTGGCACAAGACGATCATTTTGAAGGTGGCCGCGGTGCACGGTTCATTGAAGAGCCTGAGCAGGAAGGCCCCTATGACGCGATTGTATTTACCCTCGCCCATGCCGTTTTCCGCCAGCAGTTTGATGCGGCAACGCTGAAATCCCTCGCCAAAAAGCACGCGCCCCTGATTGACATGCGCGGGAATTTTGAGTGCGAGGATGTGACGGACTGGTTCAACTACTGGCGTCCGTAGTAACAGCTTTCAAAAGCCAATACGTTGCTATCGCATATGGAAAAAAGGGACCTCATCAGCCCTTCGGGCA
>JAYUVC010000010.1:0-8236 GCA_043754325.1 Hyphomicrobiales bacterium | reverse complement strand
AATTTTTGTCATGTTGACCTGTTTGAAGCGCAGCGCTGCCCACTTGTCAAACGTTGCGCATCGGGGCATGTGCAGGACATGGCCAACGCATATAAACTTGCAGCCGACATTGGCGGCACTTTCACTGACATTGTTCTGGAATACGGCGCCAAACGCTGGAGCGGCAAACTGCTGACCACCACCCATGCGCCGGAACTGGCCGTGCTGGAAGGTGCAGCGCAATTGATCAGCGATGCAGGCATCACGCCGCAGGATGTGAGCGTGTTCATTCACGGCACCACACTAGCCACCAATGCCTTGATCGAACGGAAAGGGGCGGTCACCGCCTTCATCACCACGGAAGGATTTCGTGATGTGATCGAGCAGGGCTACGAAAAACGCTTCGACCACTATGACTTGAACATCAATCGCGCACCGCCGTTGGTACCACGGCATTTGCGGCTGACGGTCAAGGAACGTCTGGCCGTCAATGGCGATGTGTTGATCCCCCTTGATCAATCCGCCATTCCGGCGCTGGCTGCAAAAATCATTGCTGAAGGTGTAACCTCGGTCGCCATCGGCTTCCTGCACGCCTATGCCCATGACGCACATGAACAGCGCCTGCGCGAATTGCTGAAACCGTTGCTGCCACCAAACGTTACCATGTGCATCTCCTGCGAAGTGGCACCGGAAATCCGCGAATATGAGCGCTTTTCCACCACCGTTGCCAATGCCTATGTCAGGCCCTTGATGGCGGGCTATTTGCAGCGCTTGCAGGATGGCTTGGCTGCAATGAACCTGAGCGCCCCTCTCTATCTGATGATGTCCGGCGGTGGCCTCACCACACTGGACACCGCTTGCCGCTTTCCCATCCGCCTCGTGGAATCAGGCCCGGCAGGCGGTGCCATCCTCGCCTCGCGCATGGCCCAACAATTGAAATTGAAGGACGTGCTTTCTTTCGACATGGGCGGCACCACCGCGAAAATCTGCTTGTTGAAAAACTACGAACCTGAACGCGCCCACCGCTTTGAAATCGCCCGTGCCTATAAAGACATGAAAGGCTCAGGCATTCCCGTCCGCATTCCCGTCATTGAAATGGTGGAAATCGGCGCAGGCGGTGGCTCGATTGCCCGCGTCGACAAACTGCAACGCATCACCGTGGGACCAGACAGTGCAGGCTCAACCCCCGGCCCGGCGAGCTACGGTCGCGGCGGCACCGAACCAGCCGTGACCGACGCCAATGTGGTGCTCGGCAAAATTGATCCCGCTTTTTTTGCGGGAGGAAAAATTGCGCTCGATGCAGTCGCCGCGAAAGCCGCACTGCAAAAACATGTCGGCGACAAACTGGGCCTGAAAGACTTCTGGTCCGCAGCGGGTGTGGCTGAAATCGTCGATGAAAACATGGCCAACGCCGCCCGTGTTCACGCCATTGAACTGGGCCGCGATATTGCCTCTTGCACCATGATCGCCTTTGGCGGCGGTGCACCATTGCATGCCACGCGATTGGCGGAAAAGACCGGGATCAAACGCATCGTCGTGCCAGTGGGTGCGGGCGTGGGTTCGGCGATCGGTTTCTTGCAGGCACCGATTTCATTCGAGATCACCAGGAGCAATGTGCAGGTTCTCGACGATTTCAACGCCGCATCCGCCAACGCTTTACTCAAACTAATGACCAAGAATGCAACTGCCGAAGTCGCACCCGCGATTGGCAAAAACAAGCCAGCCGTTTCCATTGTCGCCGATTGCCGCTATGTCGGCCAAGGTCACGAAATTCGAGTTCTCATACCTGTCCGTACACTGACAAAAAACGATGGCCCAATGTTGAAGGCCGCTTTCGAAAACGCCTATGCTGCTGTCTACGGCCTCACCATTCCGGGCCAACCCGCTGAGGCCATGACATGGTCGGTCACGGTGTCCGGCCCGGTTCCCGCAATCAGCAAACAAGCCTCGTCAAAACGCGGCAGCAAAGCCAAAGCCCTGCGCAAACTCAAACTGTTCGACGCACGCCTTGGTAAACAGGTGCAGGCCCCAGTGTATTGGCGCTTTGATTTGTCACCGGGTACAAAACTGAAAGGCCCCGCCATCATCGCAGAACACGAAACCTCGACGATTGTGGGGTCAGCCTTTACGGCCCGCATCGACGCATATCGCAATATCATTCTGGAGCGTTGAGCCATGCCCAAATCCGCACTCGACGCCATCCGCACGCAAGTCATGTGGAACCGCCTTGTCGCCGTCGTCGAAGAACAGGCGCAATCGATTCTTCGCACCGCTTTCGGCACCATCACGCGTGAAGCAGGCGACCTCTCGGCTGGCGTTTACAATGTCGAAGGCCAGATGATCGCGCAAGCCATGACCGGCACACCGGGCCATGTGAACACCATGGCAACAGCAGTGGCACACTTCTTTGAGAAATATCCGCCCGCCACAATGAAGCCCGGTGACGTCTACATCACCAACGATCCGTGGCTCGGCACCGGGCACTTGTTCGACTACGTGATGCTCACACCGGTTTTCCTGAAAACAAAACTCGTCGCTTTCTTCGCCTCGACCTGCCACGTCATTGATGTGGGCGGCGTGGGCATGACGGCAAAAGCCAATTCATCCTACGAAGAAGGCACGCTGGTGCCGCATCTGCCCATTCGCCGCCAGGGCAAACTTAACGAAGACTTGATTTCGGTCATACTTGCCAATTCGCGCTACCCCGTCGAAGTAAGGGGTGATTTGCTCTCGCTGATTTCCGCCAATGACACAGGTGCCAGACGCCTTGTGGACATGATGGCGGAATTCAAACTCACATCGCTGGAACCCCTTGCCAAGCACATTCTCACCACCTCCGAAAAAGCCGCACGTGAAGCCATACGTTCTGTGCCTGAAGGGTCATGGTCCTACGACATGCCGCTTGATGGCTACGAAAAACCGCTGCTGGTCAAATGCAAGCTGACGATCAAGAACGGCAAGGTGTTGCTCGATTATACCGGCACCTCCCCCGCCTCGCTCTATGGCATCAACTCCCCGCGTACCTATTCGCTGGCCTATTCGGTCTTCGCTTTGAAAGCTGTCATCGCCCCGCATGTGCCCAACAACATCGGTTCGCTCTCGGTGTTTGACATGATCACAGAAGCAGGCACTTGCGTGGATCCCATCCGCCCTTCGCCTGTTACGGCGCGGCATGTGCTGGGCCAGCAACTGGCCGATTGCGTGTTTGGCTGTTTGGCGCAAGCGCTTCCTGGAAAAGTCCAGGCCGAAAGTGCGGGTTCCATTTGGATCCTGTCACTTTCATCCGCCCACGGACAAGTTTCGGCAGACGAAACCAAAGACGCGACACCCTTCGGCGTCATCTCGATTGGTCTTGGTGGCATTGGTGGCAGACCCGGACAGGACGGCTTGTCGACAATGGCTTTTCCGTCCGGTGTAGGATCGATTCCAGTCGAAATCACCGAAGGACAATGTCCGCTCTGGTTCCGGCAAAAACAATTCCTCAAGGGCTCCGGTGGCAAGGGCGAATATCGCGGCGGCCTGGGCCAGCGCATTGAAATCCTGAACCGGGAAGCAGCCCCCTTCGTCATCTCCGCCGCCACCTTCGACCGCATCCGCCACGCGGCGCAGGGACGTGAGGGCGGTGAAGCGGGCCAAGCGGGTGCGGCCTATCGAGGTTCAGGCTCACACCTGAAAGACAAGGGTGTTCACGTTATCGCAAAAGGTGACTCACTCGTGGTCGAACTGCCAGGTGGTGGCGGGTTTGGTGATGTCGGCAAGCGCTCGGAGATGTTGATCTCGTTGGACAGAAAAGCGGAATTGGCGTGATACCAAAAAATAGAATTAAATCTCCACTCCGAAATTTGTCATTACCGCACTTGTTGCGGTAATCCATGGTTCAACAGGAGTGGAGTTCTCCTGATAGATCACGCTCGTACCATGATGGATTACCGCAACAAGTGCGGCAATGACAAAGAGAAGACCCCCTCACGTCACCGCCTTCTGCACCAGATACTCCGGTTTGTCCCAGAACCGATCATTCAACATCTCCTCCGGCAATATGATATAGCCACCATTATGCACCAAATCATAGCCGTTTTGCTTGTTGTCTTCATCGTCTGCACAACGCCTGCAACTGCGGAAACCTCTATTGATCTCAACACAACAGCGCGCCTTGTCAGGGCGGCAGAAAAATCCGTGGCTGATCCACAAGGTTGGGCCTTTGACCTGCTTGACGTTCTGCAATTGCATGGTCTGCCGCAATCCAGAGAAAATGTGTGTGCCGCCATTGCCATCATAGATCAGGAATCAAGTTTCAATGCTGACCCTGTTGTTCCGGGTCTGGGCAAACTTTCTGAAACGGCATTGCAGGAAAAACTTGCCAAAGTGCCGATAGGCGGCACGATTGCGCTGAAGTGGCTTGCCAACACACCAAACCCGCAAACCAGTTTTCTAAAACGCATCCGCAATGCCAAGTCAGAACACGACCTTGACCTCGCCTACCGCGCCTTGGTGGACTACGGGAGCAGGTCGGCAAGTCTTGATGCGGTTGTGCGCCTTGGCCTGCTCAACACTTTGATCGAAGACAAGAATGAAATTGATACGGCAGGATCAATGCAGGTGTCAGTGAAGTTTGCCTTGGACATGGCCAGACAGCGCCGTTGGCTGCCCATGACGTTGGACGATGTCTACGGCATAAGGGACCAACTCTATACCCGACATGGCGGCATGTACTACGGCGTCAAGCAATTGTTGGGTTATGACACAGGCTACAACCAGAAAATCTTCCGCTTTGCCGATTTCAACGCCGGGCGCTTTGCCTCGCGCAATGCCGCATTTCAGCAAGTTGTCGCAAAACTGTCCGGCCAAAAACTTTCAGTCGACGGAGATTTATTGAGTTACAGCAAAGACGGCAACGTTCGCAAAATCGTTACGTCATCAGAAAAAGCCATACGCCTCGCATCGCAAAAACAGAACCTCGGCCTTTCTGACGCCGACATTCGCAGGGATTTGTTGCAGGAAAAAAATATTGATTTTGTGAAAACGCGAACCTTCACCGCTTTGCGGGAACGCTATGCCAGTACCACGAAATCTGCTGCGGCCTTCGCACGCTTGCCTGATATTGCGCTGAACAGTCCGAAGTTGAAACGAAGCTTTACGACAAGGCGTTTCGCTGAAAGCGTGAACACGCGCTACCAAGCCTGCATGAAACAAAAATAGGTGAGCCGCCACCCCATGCGAAACAAGAACCACTTTCTTCCCGGGGGCTGGTTGGAAAGCATTTCGCATTCCGGCTCACGGGGTGGCAGCCAATTGTGCCTGATCTCACTGAAACCCTACACAGGCAAAAATATGACTCACACTGGCATAACAGTCAAATAAAATGTGGTTTACTGTGAAATATTACTATATTTTGTGGTAATAAGGTGGTTTAAAGCGCTTAAAGTAGCATGAAAACCAAATAACCAAATGAAAAACCTCAAAGTCCGTGAGAGACACGCCAAAATAATTTCGTCTCTGCGTCAGCATGGCAGTTTGTCCATCACGGAACTCGCAGCTCTGCTCGAAGTTTCAGACGAAACCATCCGTCGTGATGCGGCTCCGCTCGAACAAAACGGCGAAATTCTGAAAATGCACGGTGCCTTGGCTTTGCCCCATAATATGGCAGAGGCCTCGTTCGAGCGCCGCATGCGCGAATTTGCACCAGCGAAACTGGCAATTGGCCGGGCCGCCGCACAAATGGTGCGCGATGGCGACAGCCTGATTATTGACACAGGCACCACAACAACGTTTTTCGCGCGTGAACTGAGACAACGCCGCAACCTCACAATTGTCACGAATTCAACTGAAATAGCCCGCACCCTTGCTGACGTTCCGGGGAACAAGGTCTATCTGGCGGGCGGTGAAATGGAAGCTGACAGCGGTGCGGCTTATGGCCAGGCAACAACAGAATTTGCCTCACGGTTTCACGTCAAGCATGCGTTTCTGTCAATCGGCGGTCTGGACTTTGTGGTTGGACCAATGGACGCAACTGTGCTTGAAGCACAATTTGCCGCAACCGCTTTATGCTGTGCAACCCACAGGGTCATTTTGGCGGACTCATCAAAGTTCACCACCAAGGCCTTCATGAAAGTCTGTGATTATTCAGACATAGAGGTGATCGTCACCGAAACGCCGCCACCTCCTGAGTTTTTCGCAGCCTTCACCAAATCGGGGACAAAACTGGTCATTGCGTCGTGAACAACCAGCATGGCGAAATCAGCAAGCCAAGTGCCGCACCCCTGTTGACCAAATGGTGCAGAATAGACCAAACTACGTCCATCAATACTAAAGAAGGTGAATGATGCGCTTTGAATCTCCCGCAACGGTGAAAGATGCCGTTGCCCTGCTCGCCAAGGAAAAAGGCAAGGCCTTTATTTTGGCCGGTGGCACAGACCTGCTCGTGAAAATGAAGGCCGGCATGTTGGAACCTGATCTGGTCGTCGACATCAAGCGCATCAAGGGCATGGCCGATATCAGGAAATCGGCGTCCGGTTTTGTGATTGGCGCAGGCACACCTTGCGTGGCCTTGTCTGAAAACGCCGCACTTGCAAAAGCCTGGCCCGGTGTTGTGGAAGCCGCCAACCTGATTGGCTCCAAGCAAGTGCAGGGCCGTTGCACCATGTCCGGCAACCTGTGCAATGCGTCTCCAGCTGCCGACTCGGTTCCAGCGCTCGTTGCTGCGGGTGCCAAGGTCAGCATCGCGGGACCAAAAGGCAAGCGCAAGCTCGCCGTGGAAGATGTACCCGCAGGTGTAGGCCGCACCAACTTGAAAAAGGGCGAATTCATCGAGTCGATTATTCTCCCCGCGAAGAAGCCAAAATCCGGCGATGCCTATCTGCGCTTTATTCCGCGCACCGAAATGGACATTGCAGTCGTCTCCGTTGGCATCAATTTGACGATTGATGGCAAAGGCGTGATCACCGCCGCCCGCGTTGCCTTGGGTGCCGTTGCACCCACTGTGTTGCTGGTGAAGGAAGCGGCCAAAGCCATCATCGGTTCGAAGTTGGACGATGAAGCCAAAGCCCGCCTGTCCGCCGCCGCTTCCGCCGCCTGCAAACCCATCGACGACAAGCGCGGCACCATTGAATTCAGAACCGAAGTTGCAGGCGTGCTGGCCAAGCGCGCTGCGGAAATTGCGTATAAGCGCGCTGGGGGCAAATAAGCATGGCACATCTCGTTTCAACCACCATCAACGGCGACACCGTGGAATACGCCTGCCAACCCGATGAAACCCTGCTCGACGTGCTGCGCAACCGCGTCGGTTTGACCGGCGCAAAAGAAGGCTGCGGCACGGGCGACTGTGGCTCCTGCTCGGTGATCATTGATGGCCGCCTGGTTTGCTCCTGCCTCGTGCTCGGCGTTGAGATGGAAGGAAAGTCGCTCGAAACCATCGAAGGCATGGCCGACGGTGCAACGCTGCATCCGCTGCAACGCCACTTCATTGAGGGTGCAGCCCTGCAATGTGGCATTTGCACGCCCGGCATCTTGATGGCGGCGGATGCGCTGCTGCGCAAAAATCCTGATCCGTCAGAAGAAGAAATCCGTTTCGGCTTGGCAGGCAATCTCTGCCGCTGCACAGGTTATGACAAGATCGTGCGGGCCGTTCAGTCCGCTGCCAAAGAAATGAGGAGTGCATAATATGCCGCTCGACACATCACTTGTCCAAAAGCAGTTCAAGGTCATCGGCCAGCGCGTCACGCGGCCTGATGGCGTGGATAAAGTTACAGGCCGCGCCAAATATGGCGCCGACGCTTTTGCACCGGGCCAATTGGTGGCGCTGGTTTTGCGCTCACCCCACGCCCACGCCAGAATCAAGAAGATCGACATTTCGAAAGCTGAAAAGCTTCCCGGTGTGAAGGCTGTGGTGACAGCGGCTGATTTGCCTGATCTCACAAACGGTGATCGCGGCATGCGCGACATTCTCGAAAACTGCATGGCCCGCAAAAAAGTGTACTATGATGGTCATGCGGTGGCCGCTGTGGCTGCTGTTGACGCGCATACGGCACGTGCAGCCTTGAAGTTGATTGTCGTCGACTACCAAATTCTGCCCCACGTCACCGATGTGGATGAAGCCCTGAAACCCAATGCCCCATTGTTGCATGACGACATTTTCACCGACGGCATTGAACCCAAACCCACCAAGGCCTCGAACTGGAACAAGCTCTCGCAATATGGCCATGGCGATCTCGACAAGGGTTTTGCCGAAGCCGATGTGATCATCGAAAAATCCTACAAG
>JAYUVC010000009.1:0-2633 GCA_043754325.1 Hyphomicrobiales bacterium | reverse complement strand
TGGCGGATCGGTGCGGTCATCGCGTGGTGTTGTGGTGAGGCCAATGGGGTAGACTGTCATGCTGCCGTCCCTGCTGATTTTAATGCGCAGGAAATTCTTGTAGTGGGGAATGGCGAGGGATGAGAAGGCTTCGTTGGCGTGGCGTTTGAAGACGTTCAAACTGATAAAAAGGTAAAGACCGAACACTGTACTGGAGAGAATGCCGCCTGCGAGGCTTGACAAAACGGTCAACCAAAATGTTGCGTTGGACAGGCCATCCAGCCATTGGGCGATGATGAGCGTTGAGAAGACCAGACCGACGGCATGAACAACGGCGTGCAGCGTGCCCGATAGCAGGCGGCCATAGTTACCCCTGAAATCGGAAAAATAGAACAGGCAACCCCAGCCTGCTGCTGCGAACAGTGTTGTCCATGGCGTCATGAGTGTCAAAGTCATGTAGGCGACAATGCCTGACCAGAAGCTGTTGCTGCAGGCTGTTGCCAAAAGCGTTTGCAATTGCTCGCCTGAAAAATGCGCGTTGGCGGCGAGGA
Organism: Hyphomicrobiales bacterium; assembly: GCA_043754325.1. GTDB lineage: Bacteria > Pseudomonadota > Alphaproteobacteria > Rhizobiales > Aestuariivirgaceae > Aestuariivirga. The sequence goes on along the minus strand of JAYUVC010000009.1, from coordinate 2,103 downwards.
GCCAGGTAAACAGGAAGGCGACACCGATCATGACGGAGGTGAATGCCGGGTTCTTGATGGCGAAAAATGCGTTGGCAGCTGTGAGTTTGCTTGACGTCGCGCGATCCGGAAAAAGGCTCTCTGTTGCTGTGTCTGCTGTTTTCGCGATGTTGAACGCGCGTTCGTAGCGTTGATCTTTATTGGCGGTTTTGGCTTTATCGGGTTCGGGATATCGTGAGGAGATGCGCACAGGCGATGTCAGTTGGTGAGTGGGGTGGAGGAAGGCACCACCGCCTCCCGCCGTGATATAGTGTCGCTCGCCCTCAATGTGCCGCGCATAGTGATGGCTGTCACCGCTGAGGATCAGGCGAACAGTGTGCCCGGCAAGGGCGGCGCGGTTTTCCATATAGGAGAATGTTCTGAAACGCTGCTCGGCAGCGGAAAATCTTTCAGACGCATCGACATTGGCCCAGCAAGGTTCTGCCACGCAGAGAATGACGCTTGACCCCTTGCTCATCCATGTCTTTGCGACATAGTCAAAGAAAGCGATCTGCGGTTGGTCGGTATAGCCCGACAATTGCAAGTCGGTGCCCCAGAGCCAGATATTGCCGGGCAATTTAAGTGCGAAGTAGCTTCGGGTCTGGCGTGTTGCCCTGCCGCCGATAATACGGCCCTTCGCATCAGGCTTTCCGACGGCGGCACGCCTGCTTGCGAATATGCCCATGAAGGATGAAAGACCATCATACCAGTCGTGGTTGCCGGGTATGGCATAGACATCGGGTTGTTTGTCGTCACTCCATTTGTCTTTTGCTGCCGTGTCATAGGGCAGCTGCATCCGATTGTAATAATCGAGGCGCGAGGCTGTGGGGTAAACCTGATCGCCACCCATGATGACGACGTCGGCGCGTGGCAATGTATCTGTTCCGATTTGCAGTGCGTCCTCGGCAAGAAGGCGTGCCATGGCGTAGGTGGAATTCCAGCCATCTCCCGTGTCGGCGATGTAATCCAGCCAGATGTCTTCGTTGCGGTTGGAGTAGTCCTGGGTCGCGTCAACGGTATCCGGCAGGTGGTCGTTGGCAGAGCCCATGGCTTCGCGACGGTCGGCAAATTCACCGAAGACCGTGGAGACGATGACGCGGACGGCGGTTGAGGCGAGGCGGGGTGGATCGTACCAATTCACCATGCCAAGGCGGTGGGCTTTTTTGGGTTCGATCATAGGGCCTCTCCCTCTCCACCCGTGCCGAAGACAACCGATTTGCTGTAGGTGTCCCAGAGTTCACCCATGAACAACTTGCCGAACGAGGCCAGAGCTTTTGCTTCGGCCACGCGGCTTGGTCCATGGGCCTTGAAGGTTGTCAATTGCTTCATGAAAGCCGGAATGGTGATGCGGATGATGCCTGATGCGATGATCGGGGCGGCGTCCTGCCCCGCTGGGCCGACGTGGCCTTGCAGCACGCGCGTGTAGAGCGTCGTGGTGTCACTCCATGAATCGAAGCCGGGATCATTGCGAACGGTTTTGAAGCCTGTGACGGTGACGGGCTTGTTGTCTTTGTCAATGACAAAAAGGCGGTAACGCATTTCGATTGTCGACGGGTCTGCACTTGGCGCGAAAAGGTTGAAGGTGCCGCTTTTCACCGGCAACATGCCCCCGAGCATGGGACATTCAACACTGCCTGACGCGGTGCCTTCATGTTCAGGGTCACGGATGAAGGTGTCGATGTCTTTCATTTCGATCAGCAGGTGAACGGCGAGTTTTTCATTGGCGCGTTCGCCTGCGCGGGCGGACACCACGTAGTCCTTGTCCGACGCTGAAATATATCCCGCCATGGTTTCGCTGAATTGTACCTGTGTGGGTGGGGAGTGCGTGGCTTGTGGCATGACTGGTGATGTCCCTTGTGTGCCCCATGTTCCCAACATGTGATCGCACATGCGGTTGGAGAAGGCGGCGATGGTCAAGGCAGGATTGGCACCGACGGGACCCGGCATGACAGAGCCATCGGCCACAAAGAGTGAGGGGTGGCCAAAGCTTTCGCCCCAGGGTGAGACCACACCTTGCGCAATGGTTTCACCCATAGGGCAACCGCCGAGGGGATGCACGGTGACCTGCCGTCCCAGCAGCCCCAA
>JAYUVC010000008.1:0-3072 GCA_043754325.1 Hyphomicrobiales bacterium | reverse complement strand
AGGGCGGAACAGCCGGTGCCGGTGGGCGAACGGTCGAGCTTGCCGGGCTTCACCACGCAGGCATTGCGGCTGGAAAGGGCGCCATCGATGCGCTCCAGGGGACCGGTCATGAAGCAGAAGGAAAAATGCTTCCAGTCGGGAAGCGTCGGGTGGGAAAAACCCAATTGCGCATTGGCGGCGGCGGCGATTTTCCGGCCCATCACGGCAATTTCGCGGGCCTCGCCGGGCAGCATTTCAAAGCCAAAGGATTTTGCCTCGGCCAGGACAAAGCTGTCGCCGCCAAAGGCGGTGTCTACGAAAATTGTCCCGTGGCCTTCCACTTCCAGCGGCACCTGCAAACGGTCGGCAAAGGAGGCAACATTGCGCAGCGTGATGCGGTTGGCCTTGCCATTGCTGCATTGGGCGGTGATGTCTACGAAGCCTGCCGGTGCTTCAAGCTTCAAATGCGTTACAGGCTCCACCATGGGGATGATACCGGTGTCGAGAAGGACCGTTGCCACGCAAATGCAATTGGAGCCCGACATGGGCGGGGTGTCTTCCGGCTCCATGATTATGAAGCCCATCTGCGCCTCCGGGTGCTTGGGCGGCACCAGCAAATTTACATGGCGAAAGACGCCGCCGCGGGGCTCATTCAGAACGAAATTGCGCAGCGTCTGGTCGCTGGCGATGAAGCGCGACTGCTCCCAGATGGTGTCGCCGGGAGGCGGGGCCACGCCGCCCACAATGACATCGCCCACTTCCCCTTCGGCATGGCAATTCACGATGTGGATGGATTTTGAGGCCCGCATGACAGGGGTTTACCGTGGTGTTCCGGAATCCAAAACAAAATAATCAGCGATGTCTTGCATTTGCCGGGGATCACCACCATTTCGACGTGATCAGCGCCGGGCCCCTCTGGCAGGCACCACGCGTACCTGCGATGTCGGAGCTGTCTCATTGACATGTGATCCGGAGACGCAAATTGGCCCTGTTAACTGATTTTCTGAACATGAGCCTGTTGGGCACTCCCATGCCGTTCTGGCTGGCTTTTGTTGGCGTGGTGGCCGCCCTTCTGGTGTTTGACCTTGGCGTTCTGCACCGCAACGCCAAGGAAATAACCGCGCGGGAAAGCTTCATTCTTTACGGTGGCTATATGGCCATCGCCTTTGCCTTTGGCGGCTGGGTCTGGTGGGCACGAGGTGCCCAAAGCGGGCTCGAGTTCTTTACCGGCTATGTCATCGAGCAGTCCCTTGCCATGGACAATATTTTTGTCATGGCGATGATCTTTGGCGCACTAGGCATTCCCCGCGTTTACCAGCACCGGGTTCTTTTCTGGGGCATCATTGGGGTTATCCTGTTCCGCGCCATCCTGATTGGCGTGGGCGCTGCCCTTGTCACCTCGTTTTCGTGGGTGCTCTATGTTTTTGGCGCGTTTCTGGTGTTTACGGGCATCAAGATGTTTGCCAAGCAGGAGCATGCCCAGGATATTGAACAGAATGTCTTTCTCAAGTGGATCAGGAGATACTTCCGCGTTTCCAAAACACTGCATGAAGACAAGTTTCTGGTACGCCTGCCAGATCCTAAGTCAGGAAAGCTTCAGTGGTTCATGACACCCCTGTTGCTGGCGCTTATTCTGGTGGAAATCATTGACTTGGTCTTTGCGGTTGATTCCGTGCCGGCCGTCTTTGCCATCACGCAGGATCCGTTCATTGTCTATACCTCAAACATATTTGCCGTTCTGGGTTTGCGATCCCTGTATTTTGCCCTGGCTGCAGCCATGCACCGGTTCAGATATCTGCAAATTTCGCTGGCGATCGTGCTGGTTCTCGTAGGGTGCAAGATATTCCTCGTACCCGTGGGCATCAAAATCGATACCCTTCTCTCATTGGTCATCACGGTCAGCGTGCTGGCCGCGGGTGTTATCTACTCCCTGTGGCGGACGCGGGATGAAAAGTCGGCAACATCTTGAAAGAATCATGGGTTGAAGGCAAAACGTGAAAAGCTGAAAGTATTGGAACGGTAAATGAAGAAACTGGAACATCTTGTCGAGAGCGTCATTCTTGCATCGCGCTGGCTGCTCGTCGTGTTTTACCTGGGACTGGCCATAGCGCTTGGCCTTTATGCCGTTTCCTTTTTGCGGAAGCTTTACGACTTTACCTCAAAGGTCATGGTGGTCGAGGAAACCGATGCCATCCTGAAAATGCTGGCGCTGATCGACGCGGCCCTGGTGGCCAGCCTGGTGGTGATGGTGATCATTTCCGGCTATGAGAACTTCGTCAGCCGCTTTGACAATGCGGACAGCGAGGTGTCGTTCCTTGGAAAAATCGATGCGGGCTCGCTCAAGATCAAGGTTGCCTCAACCATCGTTGCCATTTCCTCCATTCACCTGCTGCAGATATTCCTGAATATCGCGTCCTATACGGACAACCAGGTAATGTGGCTGACGATCATGCACATGGCATTTGTCATCTCTGCCCTGTTTCTGGCTTATATCGACCGGGTGATGTCAATGACGAAGAAGGACAAGGGCGGCTCCGCTTGAGCCGCCCAAGCGAGCATCAAACCGCCCTGAGATACCATTCGAAGTCGCGCAGCGTCGGTTCGGCGTAGAAGCGGTCGGCTTCCACTTCCTTGATGGTGCAATAGGTGTCGACGAAGGGCTTGCCAAAATATTCCTTGAGGATGGAGGCCCGCCAGAAGGCATCAATGGCGTCAAACCAGTTGCCGGGAATATATTTGGCGCGCTTTTCATAGCCATTGCCCACCACCGGATTTCCGGGATCGGCTTTTTCGGTGATGCCGTAGTGCATGCCCGCCAGAATTGCGGCCATCACCAGATAGGGATTTGCATCCGCTCCCGAAGGCCGGTGTTCGATGTGGCAGGCATTGGCGGCACCGGCGGGAATGCGGATCGACACGGTGCGGTTGTTGATGCCCCAGCTTGCCGAGACCGGCGCATAGGAATTGCGGCGGAAGCGGCGATAGGAATTGGCATTGGGGGCGAAGATCAGCATGGATTCCGCCATGGCCGCCTTGAGGCCGCCGATGGAGTGGAGCAGCAATTCATTCTGCAGGGGATCATCGGCGGCAAAC
>JAYUVC010000007.1:0-12323 GCA_043754325.1 Hyphomicrobiales bacterium | reverse complement strand
TCCAAGGTTGACTTGCGCAACATCACAGCTTGGATTGCGGACGAAAATCCAACACGCGCCAAAAGCTTTGTCAGTGAGTTGCGCGCGGCCTGCAGAAGTGTGCTGAGTTTTCCGGAATCCAGCCAAATTCTTGAGGTGTCCCGAAAGCAAACGGTTCGGCGTAAAGTTCATGGCAGCTACTTGATCTTTTACCGTGTCACTGGTCAGACGGTCGAAATTCTCCGCATCCTCCACGGCGCCCAAGACTACTCCGACCTCTTTTAACCTCCAAACCCGTCCCAAAACGCCTTCGCCTTCGAGAAAAAACCTTCCGACTCCGGTGAGTTGTTGCGTGCTTCCTTGTCAAACTCTTTCAGCAAATCGCGCTGCCGCCGCGTCAAATTTATCGGGGTTTCCACTGACACCTGAATATACATGTCACCAAATTGCGCAGACCTGAGCACCGGCATGCCCTTGGCTTTCAGGCGGAATTGTTTGCCGGATTGTGCACCGTCCGGAATAGTCACACGCGCCTTTTTGCCGTCGATGGTGGGCACTTCGATTTCCCCGCCCAAGGATGCCGTGGTCATCGAGATGGGCACCTTGCAGAACAGGTCCGCACCTTCGCGCTGAAAGAACTCATGCGGGCGCACGGAGATGAAAATATAGAGGTCCCCCGATGGCCCGCCGCGTGTGCCTGCTTCACCTTCGCCTGTCAGACGAATGCGGGTGCCGTCTTCCACGCCTGCCGGAATATTGACCGAGAGTGTGCGTTCCTTGGTGACGCGACCTTGACCGCCACAGGCCATGCAGGGGTCGGCAATGACTTGGCCCCGACCTGCACAGGTGGGGCAGGCGCGTTCGACTGTAAAGAAGCCGGACTGCGAGCGCACGGCACCCGCACCATTGCAGGTGCCGCAGGTTTTGGGCGCTGTGCCGGGCTTCGCACCGGAGCCCTTGCACATGTCGCAGGCAACAGACGAAGGCACGCGCACGCTGGCGGCCTTGCCGCGGAAGGCGTCCGTGAAATTGACTTCGAGATTATAGCGGAGGTCTGAGCCGCGTTGTGCGCCTGTGCCACCACGGCGTTGGCGATTGCCACTGCGACCCGTGACATCGCCAAACAGGTCTTCGAAAATATCAGACATGGAGGAAGAGAAATCTGACCCGAAGCCCGGACCACCTGGACGCGCTCCCGCCCCATTGTTCTCAAACGCCTGATGGCCGAAACGGTCATAGGCCGCCTTCTTTTGCGGGTCTTTCAGAACGTCATAAGCTTCGTTGATGTCCTTGAACTTCGATTCCATCGTCTTGTCGCCGGGGTTGGCGTCGGGATGGAATTTCTTGGCTTGGTTGCGATAGGCGGACTTCAGCGCCTTTTCATCAGCACCTTTTACTACACCGAGTACTTCATAGAAATCACGTTTGGCCATCAGGGATCATTCATTGTGGATCGCCCTCACCCTTCGAGGCCTGCAAAAGCGGGCATCTCAGGGTGAGGGCTGGTTCACGTCATATACAACCTCATCCTGAGGTGCGAGTGCAAAGCACGAGCCTCGAAGGATGCGTTGCGGGTGGGCATCACTTCTTCTTGTCGTCGTCTTTCACTTCTTCAAACTCGGCATCCATGATGTCGTCGAGTTCGTCGCGTTCAACCGGACCATCTTTGTCGTCATCGTCATCGTCACGCGATGATCCGCCGTCTTTCGAGGCACCTGCAGACTGCTTGTACAAAGCCTCGCCAATTTTCATGGCGGCCTGTTGCAGGGCTGTGGTCTTTTCCTTGATCACCTCAGGATCGCCAGTTTCAATGGCTTCCTTCACCTCGGCAATCGCGGTTTCAGCACCTTCCTTGTCCTGTGGCGACACCTTGTCACCCAAATCAAGCAGCGACTTGTTGGTGGCGTGGATCAAGCCTTCGGCCTGATTCTTCGCCTCAACCAAAGCAACCTTCTTCTTGTCCTCTGCGGAATTGGCTTCGGCTTCCTTCACCATCTTTTCAACTTCAGCGTCAGACAAACCACCTGAGGCCTGAATACGGATCTGCTGTTCCTTGTTCGTGGCCTTGTCCTTGGCCGACACGTTGACAATGCCGTTGGCGTCGATATCGAATGTCACCTCCACCTGCGGCACACCGCGCGGTGCGGGTGGCAATCCCATCAAGTCGAACTGGCCGAGCATCTTGTTGTCAGCCGCCATTTCGCGTTCCCCCTGGAACACGCGAATGGTGACCGCCGTCTGGTTGTCATCAGCGGTCGAGAACACTTGTGACTTCTTGGTGGGGATGGTGGTGTTGCGGTCGATCAGACGTGTGAACACGCCGCCCAGCGTTTCAATGCCGAGAGACAGTGGTGTCACATCGAGCAACAACACGTCCTTGACTTCGCCCTTCAATACGCCGCCTTGAATGGCAGCGCCAATGGCCACCACTTCATCCGGGTTCACACCCTTGTGTGGCTCCTTGCCGAAGAACTGCTTTACGACTTCGATGACCTTGGGCATGCGGGTCATGCCGCCGACCAGAACCACTTCATCAATTTGGCCGGCAGTCACGCCAGCATCCTTCAAGGCCTGGCGGCAAGGCTCGACCGTCTTCTGGATAAGATCATCCACAAGTGCTTCAAGCTTGGCGCGTGTCAGCTTCAAGGCCAAATGCTTGGGGCCTGAGGCGTCAGCGGTGATGAAAGGCAGGTTGATTTCCGTCTGCATCGACGACGACAATTCGACCTTGGCCTTTTCAGCGGCTTCACGCAATCGCTGCAAAGCCAGCTTGTCTTTGCGGAGATCAATCGACTGTTCTTTTTTGAATTCGTCAGCAAGATAATCGACAATGCGCATGTCAAAGTCTTCACCGCCGAGGAACGTATCGCCGTTGGTGGATTTGACTTCAAACACGCCGTCACCGATTTCGAGAACGGACACGTCAAACGTGCCGCCGCCCAAGTCGTAAACCGCAATGGTGCCGGCTTCGCGCTTGTCCAAGCCATAAGCGAGAGCAGCAGCCGTGGGCTCGTTGATGATGCGGAGTACTTCAAGACCGGCAATTTTGCCTGCATCCTTGGTGGCCTGACGCTGCGAGTCGTTGAAATAGGCAGGCACCGTTATCACAGCTTGTGTCACAGGTTCGCCCAGATAACGCTCAGCGGTTTCCTTCATCTTGATCAGCGTGAAGGCGGAAATTTGTGAGGGTGCATATTTGGTTCCGCGCGAACTGACCCAGGCATCGCCATTGTCAGCTTTGACAATTTCATAGGGAACCAGTTTTTTGTCCTTGGCCACCATCGGGTCTTCCATGCGGCGGCCAATCAGGCGCTTGATGGCAAAGAAGGTGTTTTCCGGATTGGTCACACCCTGCCGCTTGGCCGGCTGGCCAACAAGGGTTTCGCCGTCTGCGGTGAAGGCGACGATTGACGGCGTGGTGCGGGCACCCTCGGCGTTTTCGATCACCTTCGGCGTTTTACCTTCCATGACAGCGACGCAAGAGTTTGTCGTGCCAAGGTCAATACCAATGACTTTTCCCATATTCTTCTCCTCGAGGCTGGCGGGTTGGGGCGGTCCAGTCTGGCACCACCCCTGGTCTGTGTGAGCAGAGCCCGTCTCCGTTGTTGCATATCCCGGCTGAAACAAGTCCAATCGGCGTTCGGGCGGTATATAGGGGGGTGACTGCGCAGGTTCAAGAACTTGTGATGGGGGGATTGCGGAAGTTCCGATGTTGACGACCGGGAAGCTGGGGTCAGACAGGAGTCACCGATCAGCGCTGATGAGAACATTGCACCCGGCCTCACCCGGATCGCTGATAGTAAGGCGATAGATTTGACCTATACAGCCGTCTCTCTTTTCTGAATATCAGCCAAAAACTCAACTGCGAGCATTGAACCATCAAGCGGGGTCGCATGCGATGTTATTCGTCATTCCCTCGTTCGAGGGAATGACGGACAGGGCGCGTCTGGCGGACTATATCCTGCTCTGATCCACTCCGAAACGCCGTATGAACTTGCAGTCTTTGCAGCCCCCGCAGCATGTGATTAGAACCATACAAGGCAGAAAACAATGAACGGTCTTCGCATACTCCCCGGTTACTTCGATCTGGCGCAGCAACAGGCCCTGTTGGCGCTGTTGTGTGACGCCGTGGCTGATGCCCCACTCTTCACCCCCGAAATGCCAAAAACCGGAAAACCCTTTTCTGTCCGTATGACCAATCTGGGCAGCTTGGGTTGGGTGTCTGACAAAACGAACGGCTATCGCTATCAGTCCATGCACCCGGTAACGGGTGAGCCATGGCCCGCCTTGCCGGAGATGTTGCTCAAACTCTGGACCGACGTCGCCAACTACCCCCATCCACCCGAAGCCTGTCTCGTCAACTTCTACAACTCCGAAGCGAAAATGGGCCTGCACCAGGACCGCGACGAACAGGATTTCACCGCCCCCGTGATTTCAATCTCACTGGGCGACCAAGCCCTCTTTCGCTGGGGCGGCACTACACGGGACGGCAAGACGCAATCGGTGAAACTGAACTCAGGTGACGTGCTGGTCATGGGCGGGGAAGCGCGATTGTGCTTTCACGGGATAGACAGGATTTATGGCGGGACGTCGACACTGTTGAAAGATGGCGGGCGGATCAATTTGACGATGCGGCGGGTGGCGGAACAAACCACTCAGTAATTATATCACTGATCATTTGGGAAATAAATCAGGTTGCTCCGGAAGCGGCAAATCGGACAATTTTTTTACTGAAATATTCAGTCGAGCGCCAAGTGTCGCAACACCATCATCATCGGAATAAATTATTGAGGCTTGGCGAACCTTGGCAATTGCAACGATCTGTCTGTCATATTTGATTTTCGCGTAAGTAGTTGCAGCGTCCGGTCTTTTCTTCCCAAGTTCTTCGCGCGCTATCATTGCAACTTCGATTGCTGCCATTTGATCAAATGGAACAATTTCAAAGACTGCGTATTTTTCAATCAGGGCAAGAAATTCAACCGTCTTGTCGCCAGCTCTTACCAAAGCTTCGCTTAAGGCCGGAGTTGGGATGAGAATTGGCGTTCTACTTTTGCTGAGTTCAGAGATCAGGAGATCAATTCTCCGAGTGGCATCGGATACAGGCACACCTTTTTTGTCTCCGGGTACTGCGGCATTGGGATTGAACAGCAGCATCAAAAACGTGGCGTCCAAAACCACCATGAATTCAATGAGTCTTTTCGTTTCGGAGCTGAATCAATTCTTCAAAGGCATTCTCATCCCAAGTGAGACCAATATCTCTTACAGATTTTATGGCAGCATCTAACGATGCATCATTCAATACTTCAAAACTATGAATTGTGAACTGTTCAACTTGCCAAAGTCCTTCACCGTCACGTTTCCACTTCCCTTCACCATGCACACGGACTGGTTCGTAAAGTGCTGCGGCCAATTTTTTCGCAATAGGCCTTGTTGTAACAAAATTGCCCAAGCGCTTTCCGTCGATGTTCAACTGTACATGGGCGGTAGTGTCGGCTCCCCCAACGCGCGTGACCAATCCTGTCAAACTACCATGCTGCCTTATTTGAATTGCTTCGGCTTCTTTTTCATCTACGCCGGGAAATCGTAAAATAACCGCCTTTTTTCCAACTTCCCCATATGCCGCATTTGCATTGTCGGCCCGGAGCATGCAGTTTAACTCCTTAAAAGCATTGTAATTCGCAGTTTGAACTTTACCAGATTTAACCGAGCCCAAAGCTTGCTTAATCTTCGGAATTGCTTCCCATTGCACTTCATGGACAATACAAGTGCTTCCGGGCGCCAAATTTTTGAAATGCACCTGAGTAGTCTCACCCAAAAGTTTCCCAAGCTGGGCCATATATTCACCAAGACGGGCCATTGGAAAAGTTTCAGGGCTGTAAGCTTCTATCTTGAAGCTAAATTCAACAGACCGATTTTTACCCTTCGAAAGCCGGGGTTCAACGTACATTTTTGTCATGGCAGCACATCAAATTTTGAAATATCCCATCCAGACGACGCAACCTATCGTCTTACCATCATAAAACTCTTACTGTTGACTCCTGTCAATGCCGCTTTTTTTGAAATCAGAACGTGGTGATTTTCCCCCTTTGCCTGTCTCCGGCAAGTGAACTATTACATCTGCAGAAATTTCAATAACAGACGCCCTCAAGGGCGCCGCACATCGACCTGTGGTCGAAAAGCGCAACGACTGGTACTACTAGGGGAAGATGACCATGATCGAATTCACCAGGGGAGACCTGCTGGCAGCGGATGTTGACGCCCTCGTCAACACCGTGAATTGCGTTGGCATCATGGGTCGTGGCGTTGCCTTGCAGTTCAAAAACCAGTTTCCCGCCAACTTCAAAGCTTATGAAGCAGCCTGCCGCCGCGAAGAAGTTCAGCCAGGCCGTATGTTCGTTTTCGAAACGGGAGGACTGACAAATCCGAAGTTCATCATCAACTTTCCGACCAAGCGCCATTGGCGCGGGAAAAGTCGGATGGAAGATATCGACTCTGGCCTCAAGGCGCTGGTTGATGAAATTCGTAACCGGGAAATCAAATCCATCGCCATCCCTCCACTTGGCAGCGGTCTTGGGGGGTTGAATTGGTCTGATGTCAGACCCCGCATTGAAGCTGCATTGCGTGGTTTCAATGATTTGCGCGTGCTGGTGTTTGAGCCAAATGGTGCACCTGTAAATTTCAAGTCACGGGATGTGCCAAATATGACCAATGGTCGTGCAGCTCTTGTGGCGCTCATGCACCGTTATTTAGGTGGTCTCATGGATCCTTTTGTGACTTTGTTGGAAGTGCATAAGCTCATGTATTTTATGCAAGCGGCAGGTGAGCCTTTGCGTCTGCAATATGGCAAAGCACCCTACGGCCCCTATGCAAAAAATATGAGCCATGTGATGAAGGCAATTGAAGGTCATTTCATAACTGGCTACGCCGACGGAGGCGATGAGCCAGATAAAGAGTTGGAACTTGTGCCCGGCGCAATTCGGGACGCTGAATCATTCCTGACCGACAAGCAAGAAACAGCCGGGCGCTTTAATCGAGTAGCAAAACTTGTTGAGGGGTTTGAAACGCCGTTTGGCTTGGAGCTCTTGTCCACGGTCCATTGGGTTGTAACCGACGAGGATGCAAGGTCTTGTGACGATGCAGTGAATAAAGTTCATGCTTGGAATGAGCGCAAGAAACAGTTTTCACCACGGCAAATCGGAATCGCTTACGAAACTCTCAACATTGAGGGTTGGTTGAATAACGTCTGATTTCTACGCCACATAAATCACTTTCTCTCCAAATTCAAGGAACCCCTCATGACCCTCACCCTCTCTACCGCCAACACCATCATCACCGCCACCCTCGCCCACGCCAAATCCGCGAACTTCAAACCCCTCGGCATCGTCATCCTCGACGCGCGCGGCACCGTGAAGGCCGCCTCCATCGCCGACGGCTCATCCCTCGCCCGCTTTGACATCGCGCGCGCCAAGGCCAAGGGTGCTCTCGCCTTCAACATGGGCACGCGTGGTCTGGAAAAGCTCGCCAAAGACCGGCCACACTTTTTCGCTGGTGCCGTTTCAGCCATTGAAGGGGGCCTCATTCCTGTGCCGGGTGGGGTGTTGATCAAGGACAAGGACGGCAGCATTCTGGGTGCCGTCGGCGTATCAGGCGATACCTCAGACAATGACGAAATCGCGGCCCTTGCAGGCGTCAGGGAAGCAGGGCTTGTGGGTGATGGCGGCTGATCACTTTGCTTCTTCATCACAGTAATCGCAGCCAGCAACACCGCCGCCAGTTCATTCACCAAAACCCAAACCCAAAACAACATCTTCGTCATCCCATCATAAACTCCTGAACAGGATTTAAGTGACGACGTGGCATTTTGCACCGGTTTTGTTTTGCCACTATTTGCCAAATCAGCACACGTTTTGTCTGGCATTTGTGCAAAAGCTTGCACGACAGCAGAAAACGGCGATGGCTTAATGTAATTTTTTGAATTAACCCTCAGCCTTCGCTATGCCCACAAGAGCGGGGCGGAGGCAACGTTCACCCACCACATAGCCCGATTGTATCTCCTGCATCACTGTGCCCGGCGGCTTTTCCGACGTTGGCACTTCGAACAAAGCCTGGTGGAAATTCGGATCAAATTTCTCGCCTACTGTTTCCAGTTTACGCAGGTTGTGGCGCTGGAATACGTTGAGCAGTTCCCGCTCGGTCATCTCGATTCCCTCAAGGAATTTCTTCATCACGTCGTCAATGATGTCACGCTCTTCTGGCGGAACAGCAGCAAGCGTGCGTGAAAGTGAATCCGCCACACCCAGCAAGTCCTTGGCGAAATTTGAGGCAGCATATAATGTGGCCTCGGCTTTTTCGCGTTCCAGCCGCTTCTTGGTATTTTCGGATTCAGCGGCAAAGCGCAACAAACGGTCCTTGGTGGCGGCAACTTCTTCGCGCAGGCTCACAACCTCCTGCTCCAGGGGATCAAGTTCGTTCCCGGCCAAAAGTTCATCGGCCATAGCTTCGAGATTGACGTTTTCGTTTTCAGGCGTGTCGCTCATTGTTGTATCCGGAATGTCATTGAAGGTGTGTGCAGTGCATATCGGCTGTGGCGCCCGAAAAATCAAGACAGAAGCTTCCCCACCACTTTTGCCGTATAATCCACCATGGGAATAATGCGGGCATAGTTCAGCCGCGTCGGCCCGATGATGCCGAGCACACCCACGATCTGGTCCGCTTCATTGCGGAATGGTGCTGCAATGAGCGAGGAACCCGAAAGCGAGAACATCCGGCTTTCCGCACCAATAAAAATGCGAACGCCATCGGCCTGTTCAGCCGAGCCCAGAAGCCCAACCAGCTCCTTCTTGTTCTCAATGTCTTCAAACAAGCGGCGAATGCGTTCGAGGTCAGCGACGGCTTTCGTGTCTTCAAGCAAATTCGCCTGGCCCCGCACAATCAGCGACTTGTCATCAGGATTGTTCTCACCAGACCAAACCGCCAAGCCGCCCTGCACCAGACGTGCCGACACATCATCGAGTTCCCGCCGCAAGTTCTCGACTTCACGCGCCACGAAGTTCTGCACTTCCGCCAAAGTCTTGCCCTCAGCCTTTGCCGACAAATAATTTGTGGCCCGCATGAACACCGAAGCGGGCAAACCAGCGGGCACATCAATCACGCGGTTTTCCACATTGCCATCTTCCGTCACCAGAATGACCAAGGCACGGCCTGCTGACAGGTTGACGAATTCCATGTGCTTCAAACGTGCATTCAGTTTTGGCGTCAAAACAATTCCTGCATGTTGTGACAAACCGGAGAGCAGCGAAGTGGCATCACCCAGCACATCTTCAACCTTGCGCTGACGGTTCGAGACTTTCACCTGCGCGTCAATACGGGCACGTTCTTCAGCCGTGATCGATCCCACTTGCAAAAGCGCATCCACAAAAAACCGGAGACCAATATCCGTGGGAATGCGCCCCGCCGACGCATGCGGTGAAGCGATGAGACCTGCATCCTCCAGATCCATCATCACATTGCGGATGGACGCCGGCGACAGGGTTGAAGACAGGGTTTTTGAAATCGTCCGCGACCCCACAGGCTCCCCTGTCTCAAGATAAGTATCGACCAGATGCTTGAACACATCTCGCGCCCGCTGATCCATGGAGGTGAGCAGGGACGTTGAAGTCTCGGAGGGTTTCTGCAGGGTCATGGCCGCTAGAGTGGGCCAGCGCACTTCCCTTTTCAAGCCAAGTTGTTCTAGAAGCCCCCCAACAACAAAGGATCACCCCATGCGTCCCTCAGGCCGTCAACCAAACCAACTCCGCGACATCTCGTTCACACGCGGATTTACCAAACACGCCGAAGGCTCCTGCCTTGTCAAATTCGGTGACACCCATGTGCTGGTTACAGCGTCACTCGATGAAAAGCTGCCACCATGGTTGAAAGGCAAGGGCCAGGGTTGGGTCACCGCTGAATATGGAATGCTGCCAAGGGCCACGCATGAACGCATGCGCCGCGAAGCCGCCCACGGCAAACAGTCAGGCCGTACCCAGGAAATTCAACGCCTGATTGGCCGATCAATGCGCGCTGTTGTGGATTTGACCGCCTTGGGCGAACGCCAGATCACCCTCGATTGCGATGTGCTGCAAGCCGATGGTGGCACCCGCACGGCATCAATCACGGGGGCATGGGTCGCACTTTACGATTGCCTCAAGGGCATGGAAGCAAGAGGCATGTTCAAGACCTGGCCTTTGAAAGACCATGTGGCGGCCTTGTCCTGTGGCATCTACAAGGACGTGGCCGTTGCTGATCTGGATTACCCGGAAGACTCCGCTGCACAGACCGACGCAAATTTTGTCATGACCGGTTCCGGCGGCATCGTGGAGATTCAAGGTACTGCGGAAGGTGAGCCTTTCAGCGAGGCACAATTGCACGAGCTTTTGGTCTTGGCGAAATCAGGTATTGCTGATCTCGTGCAAATGCAAAAAGCAGCCGTTGCATGACACGTTCCCTGCGCGGCCAGAAAATCCTGATCGCCACCCACAACAAGGGCAAGCTTGAAGAGTTCCGCGAACTCCTGGGGCCGTATGGTGTGGAGGTGGTGAGTGCAGGAGAACTTGATCTGGCCGAGCCTGAGGAAACCGAAAACAGCTTCGTTGGCAACGCCCGCATCAAGGCAAAGTCAGCGATGGCAGCAACAGGCATGATCACACTGGCCGATGATTCAGGCCTGTGTGTCAATGCCCTGAACGGCGACCCCGGTGTCTATACCGCAGACTGGGCGGGACCATCACGCGACTGGATGATGGCCATGCGAACAGTTGAGGAGAAGCTGCAAGCGGCGGGAGCCGTTACACCGCAACAACGCAGAGCCTCCTTCAATTGCACGCTGCTGGTGCTGTGGCCTGAAGGCGAAGAACGCGTCTATGTCGGCACAGCACCGGGTCATTTGACATGGCCACCCTTGGGTGCCTTCGGTCACGGTTATGATCCGGTATTTGTGCCTGAGGGTGCTGCGGTTTCATTTGCGCAGATGACGCATGAGGAAAAAAATAAAATTTCGCATCGGGCGCGGGCTTTGGAACTGTTGTTGAAAGACCTATTTTGAATATCAACCACCCCCTCCCCCCTTCGGGGTACTCCCCCACGCTTCGCGCGAGGGAGAAAACTAATCCTTCTCCCTCGGCGAAGCCGGGGGAGTACGGCGAAGCCGGGAGGGGGTGTGTCCACAAGCTCACACTCACCTGACCGCCTCCACCAGCACACGAATTTTGCCACCACAGGCAAGACCTACCTTCCACGCCGTTTCGTCGGCAACGCCGAAACTCAAAACCTTGTGTCCGCCTGATGCGATCATGTCTTGTGCCTCGGTGATTACGTCACCTTCAACACAGCCGCCGGAAACCGCACCTTCGAAATTGCCGTCCGCATCCACAACCAGTTGACTGCCAACCGGCTGCGGGGCTGAACCCCAGGTTTCGATGACAGTTGCAATGGCCAGTTTGCGGCCTTCCGCCAACCACATTTGTGCGGTGTCAAGAACGTCCATATTTTTACTCCTGCCCAACCTTCATCCATTTTTTCGGATCATGCCTGCCTGATGTGGGCGCGGCAAGCGTATCCGCCAAGTCCTTCAGGCTGTCCAGCGAATGCACCGGACGGAACTCATCCACGTAGGGCATCATGGCACGAATGCCGCCTGCCCGCGCCTGAAAACCGTCAAAGCGCAGCAGCGGATTGAGCCAGACGATGCGTTTGGCCGAGCGCCGCAAGCGCTGCATTTCATGCTCCAGTTGCCCCACGTCCTCACGGTCCAGACCATCAGTCATCAGCAACACATGGGCGCCTTGCGTCAGCACTCGACGTGCCCATTTGTAATTGAACTCTTTCAGCGTGGTGCCAATGCGCGTTCCGCCAGACCAGTCTTTCACGGCGGCTGAAACCTTGTCCATAGCCTCGTCCACGTCCTTCCGTTTCAACTCGCGGGTCACGTTGGTCAGGCGGGTGCCGAACAGGAAGACCGTAACGCGGGAGCGGTCATTGGTCAGCGTGTGAAGAAAATGCAGGAACATGCGGGAATAGTTTGAACAGGAGCCTGAAATATCCGCCAACACCACCAGTGGCGGCTCACGCCAGCGCAATTCTTTCCGTGCCAGATCAATGGGTTGCCCACCAGACCTCAAGCTTTGTCTCAATGTGCGCCGCATGTCGATGCGTTTCCCGGAATGAGCAGCACGAAACCGCCTGGTTTGAACTTCAAGGCGATTCACATGCAAAAGCTGCAAAGCCCGTTTCGCCTCAGTCTGTTCTGCCACGGTCATTTGGTCAAAGTCCTTGGCCCGCAACATGTCGTTGGATGATGTGGTATAGGT
>JAYUVC010000006.1:0-3034 GCA_043754325.1 Hyphomicrobiales bacterium | reverse complement strand
AGTTTCAGGGATCCGCCTGTGGCATCGACGAAAGTTTGGCCTATAGCTTTGAAAATCGTGTCAGCTGCGATGTCGAAAGTTTCACCCGTCGGCACAAGTTTTCCCTTCTTCAATTCCATGTAGTCGCACCGCAAGCCAACTGCCCTGTCCGCCTTAACGAGTACTTTTCTAGGGGCCACCCAATGCTTGATTTTAACGCCCTTGGTTTGTGCCAAGTCCTGCTCGAAAGTCGAGGCCTTCATGTGCTCCTTGCCGCGCCGATAAAGAATTGTCACATCTTCAGCCCCCAGCAGTTTCGATTGCACTGCCACATCAACCGCCGTCATGCCGCCGCCGATGACAACAACACGCCGACCAACCTTCAGTTTCGACACATCCTTGGCCTGGCGCAAATCAGAAATGTAATCCACAGCATCTTCAATGCCTGCCGCATCATCATGCTTGATGCCGAGATCGTTGACTCCCTGCAGTCCGATCCCTAAAAACACTGCATCAAATTGCTTCTGCAAATCCGCAAGCTTCAACTTCTTGCCAAGCGACTTTCCATGTTCCACCGCAATGCCACCAATGGCCAGCACGAAGTCCACTTCCTTCTGCGCAAACTCATCCACACTTTTGTAAGCGGCAATGCCATATTCATTAAGCCCGCCGGATTTTTTTCGTGCGTCGAACATTGTCACGGCGTGGCCGTGCATGGCGAGGCGGTGCGCACAGGCCAGTCCCGCCGGCCCCGCCCCCACGATAGCAACCGACTTCCCCGTCGCAGCCGCCCGTGCATAAGGATGCGTCTTCTCCGCCATCACAGCGTCGGTTGCATAGCGCTGCAACAATCCAATTTTCACAGGCGCATCTTCCGAGGTGTTGCGCACGCAAGCCTCTTCACACAATGTTTCAGTGGGGCAAACCCGCGCGCACATGCCGCCCAGAATATTCTGGTTGAAAATTGTAACCGCTGCGTCCTTTTCGTGGCCGGATGCGATTTCACGAATGAACAGCGGAATGTCGATGGAGGTGGGGCAAGCCGTCTGACACGGCGCATCATAACAAAAGAAACACCGATCCGACTCAACCAGCGCCTCACGCTGCGACAGCGGCGGATGCAGGTCACTGAAATTCGCTTTGTAGTCAGCCTTGGCCAATCGCCCCGCCGCCACATCCGGACCCTTTACCTGCGCCATGCTTCCTCCAGCAATTCTTGCTCTTGGACTCAAAGTGGCAGATTTTGTTCAAATGGTCAAATTTTTGAAAGGCCTCAGGAAGCGAGAGCCTTGGTCAAAGAGATTGCCTCATCATCGGGTTGAAAAGTTTGTGCAACCTTCACGGGGTCAAACGCAATTACCTTGATATAAGCGCGGGCAGTTGCGTCTGGCTCGCTACGCCCTTGCTCCCAATCTCTCAATGTACCGAGTGGAATTTGAAAACGCTCCGCAAACTGCTGTTGCGATAGGGATAATTTCCAGCGCAAGCGTTTGACCGTTGGAACGGGTTTCATCCGGGCGAGTTGGTCGTCCGTCAGTTCGTCTTCGGCCCATTCCAAGGGCTCCCGGTTTTCAATGGGTGCAGCTATCAAAGGTACCTCAGTGCCGTCGCCTAGAACTTGAACGATCAATCCGTCAGGACGCGTTCTTGCGGAAATAAGTTTCTCTTTCATGTCTGGTCGCCTTTCGTGCTGAAATCAGCCGAATTTTTATTTCTTTTTCCACGTATATGACCTTCAGGACGGTTCCATCAGCAAGACCAAGCAAGGACGATCTTTCTTCTTCGGGCCAGCCTCCATCGTTGAGTTCGTGTATGCCGTTAAGGTCGTCAAAAGCCAGCGCTGCAAAAGAGAAACTGATGTTGTGCTTGCGGAGGTTGCTTGCAGCCTTCCATTGATCCCACTCAAACTCCATGGTTGTCTGATACTGGATTCCCGTATATTCGTCAACCCTCCCTCAAACCATTGGACGCCTTCGCCCACCCGCGCTATCTTTTGTATGACAATTCAACTTGAGGCCCGCACCCATGTCCAGCACCACGCAAAAGCCCCTGAAGCTCCGCTCACAATACTGGTTCGACAACCCGGACAATGCAGACATGACTGCACTTTATGTCGAGCGCTATCTCAACTACGGCTTCACGCAGGGTGAGTTGCAAGGTGGCAAGCCCATCATCGGCATTGCGCAAACAGGCTCCGATCTTTCTCCCTGCAACCGCGCCCATGTCGATTGGGTGCGCCGCGTGCGTGACGGCATTATTTCCATGGGCGGCATTCCCTTGGAATTTCCGATCCATCCCATCCAGGAAACCGGAAAGCGCCCCACGGCCTCGCTGGACCGTAACCTCGCCTATCTCTCGCTCGTCGAAGTACTTCACGGCTATCCGCTGGACGGCGTGGTGCTTACCATCGGCTGCGACAAGACCACGCCTGCCTGTTTGATGGCCGCCGCGACAGTGGACATCCCCGCCATCGCTCTCTCATCCGGCCCGATGCTGAATGGCGACTACAAGGGCCAGCGCACGGGTTCCGGCACCATCGTCTGGCTCGCCCGCGAGAAATACGCGACGGGCGAAATCAACTACAAGGAATTTACCGACCTCGTAGCATCGTCCGCCCCATCGACAGGTTACTGCAACACCATGGGCACCGCTTCCACCATGAACTCGTTGACGGAAGCGCTGGGCATGTGCCTGCCCTACAACGCCGTAATCCCCGCACCTTACCGCGAGCGTGGGCAGATGGCTTACGAAACCGGCAAGCGCATCGTTGAGATGGTGCATGAGGATTTGACGCCGTCCAAGATCATGACACGCGAGGCCTTCATCAATGCCATCCGCGTCAACACCGCGATCGGCGGCTCCACCAACGCCCCGAACCACCTGAACGCCATCGCAAGGCATTTGGGCCTGCAACTCGACGTCATCGACTGGGAAGAGCAGGGCCACGAACTGCCGCTGCTCGTCAACATGATGCCCGCTGGCGAATATCTGGGTGAAGACTTTCACCGCGCAGGTGCTGTGCCATCTGTCATCGCCGAACTGATCGCAGCGGGCA
>JAYUVC010000005.1:0-2835 GCA_043754325.1 Hyphomicrobiales bacterium | reverse complement strand
AAGATCCTGCTGTATGGCTTGCGCAATGCGTGGATTGGGATCCACATTCATCGTGTAAAGCTCAGTGGTTATTTCGCCAACACCTGCTTCTGCGAGAAGCTTTTTAGCTCCATCAAGATCGTAGGCATAACCCTTGTTATCCGGATTATAGCCTGGCATCGCAGGCGGCAAGGCTTGGCTGGCTGGCGCGGCGCGATTGTTGATCAGGCGAACAATGCGATCCTTGTTGATCGCCATATTGACCGCTTGACGAACCTTGAGATTGTCGAAAGGCGCCTGCGTCACATTCATTGTCACATAGCCGGTATGCAACTGGTTGCCTTCCGCTATGAGGTCCTTGTTGGCCGGGTCGCCCATGATTTCTGTGAACTGAGCAGGCGGAACACCGTCACCCACGATATCAATCTCGCCCTTCTTCAGACGTAAAACGGCAACTGTCGGATCCTGCCCGAATTCAAATACTATGTTGTCGAGATACGGCACACCGGCACGATAATAGTCCTTGTTACGCTCCAGTTTGATGTTCTGCCCTGGCACCCATTCAACAAATTTGAAAGCGCCCGTGCCAACCGGCTTCTTTCCCCAGTCCGCGCCAGCCTTTTCGACTTCTTCCTTTGGCACGATGTAGCCAAAATTTATGGCCATCAGATGCAGAAAGGTGGCGTCAGGGCGTGACAGTTTGAAAATAACAGTCTTGTCATCTGGCGTCTCAATGCCGGATAGCGTCGTGACCTTGCCTCCTGCTACATCGTCATACCCACCAATCATACCGAAATAACCACCGCCCGGACTTTGCGTTGCTGGATTGACGGCCCTTTCGAAGGAGTATTTGACATCGGCTGATGTCATCACACGGCCATTGTGGAATTTGACCCCGTCGCGCAGCTTGAAAGTATAGGTCAAGCCATCGTCCGATACCGTGTAGCTTTCGGCGAGATCAGGCTCCAGTTCCGTGGTGCCTGGCTTGTAGTCCATGAGCCCATCGAAAATGGACTTTATGACTGACCAGTTTTGCCAGTCGTAGCCAACCTGCGGGTCAAGCGTGGTAAGATCATTGTTGAAAGTGATGGTTGCAGCCCCTCCCTGCTTGGGCGCATCCGCCAGGGCAAGTGGTGCGGCAGCCAAAAGTGCCAAGGCTGCGACGGCCGAAATCAAAATGCGCTTCATGTGGTGACTCCCCAATGTTTTCTTTGGTTTACTGGCAGCTATATCAGCGCAACTGAATGCGCGGGTCAACTAGCGGTGCGATCATATCTGCGATGAGATTTCCGAGGACGATGAACAGGGCGGCAACGATTGTGACCCCCATAATGATCGGAATATCCAGGGATTGTATAGCCTGCCACATGAGCTGGCCAATGCCGGGCCAACCAAAGACATTCTCGACAACAACAACCCCTGACATGAAAATCCCCACGTCAAGCCCTATCATTGCGACGATGGGAAGAATGGCATTGCGTAAACCATGGTTCATTATGACCTGCCATTCCGGCATGCCCTTGGCGCGCGCCGTGCGGATATAGTCGTTTCGCAAGACCTCAATCATCGATGACCGCATCATCCGTGAATACCAGCCACCGCCCGCCAAACCCAGTGTAAGGGCGGGCAACACGACGTGCGAAAAGCTTCCGTATCCCCCCAGCGGAAACCAGTTCAAAAGATAGGCAAATAGGTATAAGAAAGTCAGTCCTAGAACAAATTGCGGCGTGGAAACACTAAGAAAAGACAGTGTCATTGCCACTTTGTCACCCACCGTGCCCCTCCTGCTCGCTGCATAGATGCCAGCGGGCAGGCCAATCAGAAGCTCCGCCACGATGGCGGCAAGCATGAGCAAGAGTGTTGGAGGCAATCTGGACGCGATCAAAGCTCCCACATCTGACTTCCGAGCATAGGATTTGCCGAGGTCACCCCGGACAAGCCTACTCAGATAGCCTGCATATTGCGATGGCAAAGGCTGATCAAGGCCGATCTGATGGCGAATCTGTTCACGCAGCTCAGGCGTCGAATTGCGGCCAGCGATCATCGCCACAGGATCAGCCGGGATCATGAAAGTCAAGCCGAAGGTAACGACGCTAACACCCAGAAGAATAAGAAACGACGCCGCGAGCCTCTTGCAAAGATAGAACAGCATCAGTTGCGTCCCCGCTGCGTAGGATCGAGAACGTCGCGAAGGCCATCCCCAACCAGGTTGAATGCCAGTGCTAGTATGAGGATTGCAGCACCTGGAATGAAAACCAGCCATGGTGCATTGAGAAAATAGGATTGGCTCTCAAAAATCATCATGCCCCAGGCGGGTGTGGGCGGTTGCACACCGCGCCCAAGAAAAGACAGCATGGACTCCAACAACACTGTGGTGGCGATGCCCAGCGTGGCATAGACGATGATAGTAGGCACAAGATGCGGCAGCAGGTGCCGCCACAAAATGCGCCACGTATTTGCGCCCATTGCTCGCGCTGCCTCGATATATTCCCTTTCCGAAAGTGCCCGTGTTTCGCCGTAGATTACCCGTGCAATTTGAACCCAATTGACCAATGCAATCACCAGGATCACAATGTTGAGCCCTGGTTTAAGGATGGCCGCAAGTGCAATTGCCAGAAGCAAAGGTGGAAATGCCATCATGAGATCGGTGAAACGCATGATCGCTGCACCTAAAAATCCACGCAGATATCCAGCTACAACTCCGAGGCATGTGCCTACAAATACCGCAATGCCGTTAGCGACAATTCCTATAAGCAATGAGGTCTGCGCACCATAGAGCAAGCGGGAAAACTGGTCCCGCCCATTGGTATCAGTGCCGAACCAAAATCTGGAATTTGGCGCCAACGGAGAACCCTC
>JAYUVC010000004.1:0-27605 GCA_043754325.1 Hyphomicrobiales bacterium | reverse complement strand
AGCTCGCGCGAGACATGCAGCACCGCTTCCCCCGCCTCGATCCTGCGAATGGCGGCAACTTTGAAAGCCGTCGGGTAAGTTTTTATCGTTGTCTTCTGTATCATAAGGCATCCTCTCAGATACCCTGTCACAGAAATTACCGTGTCTCAATTATGGGGTGCAGTCCAGCGACTCAGTGTTGGACCTGCCCAAATCATTGACATTTGGGGTGGTCTACCGCCAAGTCGCTTCTCCTCTGGAGAAGCTGCCCGAAGGGCTGATGAGGTCCCTTGCCGCCCCCGTCCCAACCGCTTAAGAGCCCGCTCATGAAATACACCTCCACCCGCGGCACCGCCCCCGTCCTCGACTTCGAAGGTGCCTTGATGTCTGGCCTTGCCTTGGACGGCGGGCTTTATGTGCCTGAGCATTTTCCGGCATTTTCAGCAGAGGACTTGCGCAGCCTGCGGGGCAAACCTTTCGCGGATGTGGCTTTCGCAGTGGCCCGGCGTTTTGTTGCTGGTTCCATTCCGGATCATGACCTTCGATCCATCATTAATCTCGCCTATTCAACATTCTCGCATGAATCGATCACCCCCCTGAAGCAGCTTGGCAGTAACCTGTTCTTGCTCGAACTGTTTCACGGCCCAACGATCGCTTTTAAAGATGTGGCGATGCAGTTGATTGTTCACTTAATGGATTGGTCGCTTGCGCGCCGTGACCACCGCATTGTGGTTTTGGCGGCAACCTCTGGTGACACCGGGGGCGCTGCGGTGGAGGCGTTCAGGCACAGCACTCAAGCAGATTTGTTTGTATTGTTTCCTGAGGGGCGGGTTTCAGAGGTCCAGCGTCTACAAATGACGACAGTTCATTCAGATGCGATAACGAACTTCGCAATTAAAGGGAACTTTGACGACTGTCAGGACATCGTCAAAGCACTTTTCAACGACCATCAATTTCGCGATGAGGTGCATCTTGCGGGTGTAAACTCCATCAACTGGGCGCGCGTTATGGCTCAGGTTTCTTACTACATTTTTGCTGGCGTCGCTCTCGGTGCCCCCGAACGCAAGGTGAGCTTCACCGTACCAACCGGTAACTTTGGCAACGTTTTTGCGGGCTTGGTGGCAAAGCGCATGGGCCTTCCTGTTGACCGACTTGTGATTGCCACGAATGAAAATGATATTTTGGATCGTACGTTGAAATCTGGTCGCTATGAAGTGACAGGCGTTCATGCCACCTCAAGTCCGTCGATGGACATTCAAGTTTCAAGCAATTTTGAACGGCTGGTCTATCTCGCGTCAGGTCGTGATCCTGAAGAAGTGCGTCGTGCCATGTCCGGCCTCAAGCAATCCGGCTCCTTCACCCTCGAAAATGCGGCTCTCCAGGCCATCCGCCATGAGTTCGATTCAGGCCGGGCCAGCGAAGCTGAAACCGCCGCCACCATGAAAGCCATGCTCGCCTCCACAGGCGAATTGCTCGACCCCCACACAGCCGTTGCTGTTCATGTGGCGCACCACCATATGGGTAACAGTCCCATGGTGGTTCTGGCCACGGCGCACCCGGCAAAATTCCCGGCTGCCGTGTTCGCCGCCACAGGTGTTAATCCGCCTTTACCAGAAAAGCTAAAAGGCTTGAAGGACCAAGAAGAAAGGTTCACAGTTCAGCCCAACAGCGCAGAGGTCATAAAGAGCCTGATTTTGGAAAAGCAGAAGCGCTGATTGAGGGAGTAGAGTATGACTGTTGAAATCACCACGCTTGCCAACGGATTGACCGTCGTCACCGACGCCATGCCACATATTGAAACCGTGGCGCTGGGTATTTGGGTCAAGGCCGGTGCGCGTGATGAACTGCCGGAAGAAAACGGCATTGCCCATTTTCTCGAACACATGGCCTTCAAAGGCACCAAACGCCGCACGGCGCAGGGCATTGCCGAAGAGATTGAAAATGTCGGCGGCGAAATCAACGCCGCCACGGGCATGGAAACCACTACCTATTATGCCCGCGTCATGAAAACCGACTGGCAACTGGCGCTTGATATTCTCTCCGACATTTTCCTCGAATCGACCCTTGATGAAGACGAGATGGAACGTGAGCGCGATGTCATCCTGCAGGAAATCGCAGCATCCAAAGACCAGCCTGATGATCTGGTGTTTGACCTCTCGCAAGCCGCAAGCTTCGGCGACCACCCGCTTGGCCGTTCCATCCTGGGCCCCGCAAGCCTCATCGAAACTCTGTCGCGTGACCAAATGGCAGGCTGGCGCAACCGCAACTATTGGGCCTCGCGCATCGTCGTTTGCGCTGCCGGCAACATTGATCATCAGGCCTTTGCACGGGAAACCGAAAAGCTTTTTGGCCATGTTGAGCGCGGCTCCGCCCCGCAACGCCAGTCACCAATTTTCGCCTCGGGCTCCAGCATCGAACAAAAGCCACTCGATCAAACCCACATCGTGCTGGGCTTCGACGCACCCAACTATCGTGACCCGCGCATTTATCAGCTGCAAGTCCTCTCCAGCGTTCTCGGTGGCGGCATGTCGTCCCGGCTGTTCCAGGAAGTGCGCGAAAAGCGTGGCCTCTGCTACAGCGTATTCGCTTACGGCACGTCCTATGAGGACGTGGGCCAACTGGGCGTCTACGCCGCAACCTCGCCAGACCACACGCCTGAACTAATCGACGTGACCGCAGAGGTCATGTTGTCCATGGGCCGTGCGGTCACCGAAAAGGAACTGGCACGGGCGAAGGCACAACTCAAAACCTCGCTGGTCATGAACCTCGAAAGCGCGTCTTCGCGTGCAGACCAGATTGCGCGGCAATATCTGGCCTTTGGTGAAGTGCCAAGCGTCAATCATCTGGTCAGACGCATTGAGGCGGTTGAAGCGGAAGATGTGCGCGAATTGTCTCACGCCATATTCTCGTCAAAGCGGCCATCCCTCAGTGCGGTGGGACAATTGTCCAACCTCGCCAGCTATTCTGACATTGCGGCGCGTTTCGCCGCAAAATCCTGACCGTCTGAAATGGGCCTGCTGCAAGGCTTGCTCAAACAACGGCCGGACATTTCCTGCCATGGCAGCAAGACCTATTTGCGCAACCCGCATATTGATGACTTTGGACAATGGCGGGACCTGCGCCGGGAAGGCCGCAGCTTTCTCGAGCCATGGGAACCGCTCTGGCCGGATGATGAATTGCTGTTTGCGTCTTTCCGCAATCGCATACGCCACTATGCAAAGCTTGTGAGTGACGAAGCCGCCTATCCATTTTTCATTTTCAGCCGCGATGAGAAACAACTGCTGGGCGCCATCACACTGTCAAACGTCCGCAGGGGTGTGGCACAAATGGCCACCCTTGGCTATTGGACAGGACAAGCCTTCGCCAACACCGGCATCATGACGGACGCCTTGCTCGCCGTCATCGAATTTGCCAAGGACGACCTCCAACTCAACCGCCTCGAAGCCGCATGCCTCCCCGGCAACACACCCTCGATCAAACTGTTGCAAAGAACCAGCTTCGAACAAGAAGGTTTTGCCCGCGCCTATCTGAAGATCAACGGTAAATGGGAAGACCATGTGCTGTGGGGGAGACGGGTGTAGAAAAAACTTCATACGCCCTTCGACAAATGCAGTCCCTTCTCCGCGCTCTTTCTTGCGTGGAGAAGGTGCCCGAAGGGCGGATGAGGTCTCTTCTCCACCACCAACTCTGAACCAACCCTAGTCCTCCCCCGCCGTCACGACTACCATGGCACCATGATTCGCGGTCGATACAGAACTGGGGTTGGGGGCAGCCTCCGCGCACTTTTGATTTTTATTTTGCTGTGCGCGGGACTGAGCGTTGCGCGGGCGGATGAGCTTGTCGATTTGCCGGAAGGCATCAACACCATTGATCTGTCCGTCCACGGCACGCGCGTTGCGGCCCAGCGGCGAAATCTCCAGCTGGACGTTCCAGGTGAAACCGATGGCACACGCGGCGTGCTGGAGCTGCGTGGTGCTGGTGCGGGCCCCGAATTCAACTGGACGGTTTTTACCTTTCGAAATGCCGGACCGGAAAAGCGGGCCTATGTTCTGGCGGTTGATTCACAGCGTCTTGCGGCCTCCGGCATCGCCAGCCTGCAGCCTTTTGGATCGCAGTTGACCAGTGTGCAATGGCTGGCCAGCAGCATTGAGCACGCCCAGCAAACCTCTGCCACCGCAGATGCATTCCGCTTTGAACTCACCCCCGGCCAAAGCATCACGCTGGGCCTTGAGGGTCGCACGGTTTTGAGCGGTGCCCGCATCTATGATGTCTCAACCTTTGCGCAACGCGAAGCCTCCCTCGCTTTCCTGCGGGGAGCGGTATTGGCCGTCGCCTTCGTATTGTCGCTCAGCATTTTGTCGCTTTACGGCATCAGGGCCAACCGCGTGTTTCTGGTGGGCGGCTTCTTTGCCTTTTCCGCCCTCATGTTCATGGCACTGGAAGCAGGTTATCTCGACACGCTGTCTTTCACCCAAGGCAGTTTTGCTCTCACCCTGCAACATGTCCGGGCCATCATCGAAAGTGTTCTGGCGCTGGGCCTCGGGTTGTTGTTCTGGGGTGTCTCGAACCTGTACCAGAGAACAAGGCGGGCCGAGCTACCCTATGTGATCCTGTTGTTGGCACTTGTGGGCCTGGTGGGCTTTGCCGCCTTCATGCCAGACATTGCCACGAGGGTGGCACGCTGGGCCGCGCTGGCCTTGGCCATTTCAGGTTTTGTGGCGGCAGTAACGTCCAAACGCAATGGCGTTGAAGTCATGGACAATGCCACACTGTTTTGGGGTGCCCTGCTGCTCTGGGTGTTTCTGGCCACTGTTGCCACAGTTGGCGACAGCCAATCGCCAGTCTGGCATTCAGCAGCCTTGGCGGGATTGACAGCGGTGGTGGGCATTCTCGCCTTTGTGTCGCTGCGCTTGGCCTTTGCCCAAGGCTTCCTTTCCAAGCCCTATCTGCAGGATTCCTCGCGCCGCAGTCTGGCATTGACAGGTGCCCAACATTTCCTCTGGGACTGGCAGCCACAGGAAAACACATTGGATGTAGGCGTTGAACTGGCGCGAAGCCTGGGCCACCCGACAGACAAACTGCGCTCCACCGCCGCCGCCCGCTGGTTTGCCGCACTGCTGCACCCGGCTGATGAAATGTCCTATCGCAAGTGCCTTGATCTCCGCAACCAGACCGCCGGCAATTTTGTCGAGCAGGAATTGCGCTTGCGGGATTCCAATGGTGCCTACCACTGGTTCTCGCTGCGTGCCCGCGCACTTCCGGGTGCTGGAGGCGTTCCCGCCCGGCTGATTGGCACATTGACCGACATCACAAAAAACAAGCAAACCGAAGACCGCCTGATCAACGAGTCAATCCATGATCCGGTAACAGGGCTTCCAAGTCGCGCACTTTTTGTTGACCGTGTGGAACAGGACATTGCAAAATCCCTGGCACTGCCCCGCCGCATTTTGATGATCGGCATTGAGCGCTTTAAAATTCTGAATGAGGGCCTGGGCCCCGATCTGGGTGACCAGTTGCTGATGGCGGCAGGCCAGCGCATTTCCGAATGCATCAGGTCCGACGAAAGTGTGGCCCGCATGTCCGGCAGCCGCTTTGCCGTCATGCATGTGGAATCAATTGATGGCCGCGACGCTGAAACACTGGCAGAAGACATTCTGGCCAAACTGGCCAATCCCATTCATGTGCTGTCACAGGATGTTTATCTCTCAGCCTCCGTCGGCATATCACTGAGCAGTGCCACAAAATCCTCTGCGGCGACCTTGCAACAGCAAGCCGAAACCGCCCTGCATCAGGCGCAAGCTGAAGGCCCGCGCAGCATTGCCACGTTCCGCGATGACGTGGCCGACGACCGGGCGCAAAACGTGGCGCTTGAAAATGACTTGCGCCGCGCCATCGAGCGCCACGAAATCGAAGTGCACTACCAGCCCATCATGCTGCTCTATTCACGCGATGTGGTGGGCCTCGAAGCGCTGGCCCGCTGGCGTCACCCGTCGCGAGGGCTTTTGCAGCCCGCCGAATTCATCGGCATGGCAGAGCAGGCGGGCATGATCCGCGAAATCGGGGACATGGTGTTGTCCGAAGCCATCCGCCAGATGGGCATCTGGCAGCGTGTGCTCACACGCAACAAGCCTGTGTACATCGCCGTCAACGTGTCGGCTGACCAACTGTCTGACACCGGCTTCATGGACCGCCTCAACAGCCTGATTGCCCGCGAAGGCGTGTTGCCGCATTTGGTGAAAATCGAAATCACTGAATCGGTCGTCATGCGATTTCCTGAACGTGCACGGCATTTGATACACCGTTTGCGAACCTTGGGCATTGGTGTGGCCTGTGATGATTTTGGTACCGGATTTTCAAATCTGGCCAGCCTGCGCGAACTCGCTTTCGACACGCTGAAAATGGATCGCAGTTTTATCGCAGGCGATGGCTTGCAGGGCCGTGGCGGCATCATTCTCCAGTCTGTGATCAACATGGCGCACAGCCTCGGCATGGCTGTGGTGGCAGAAGGCATCGAGAAAGAAACCGAGGTGCAACACCTGCTGCAGCTTGGCTGCGAACTGGGGCAGGGCTTTGCCCTGGGCCAACCCATGGCGGCACGTGACATTCACGGATTGTTGGCCGTGCTTCCAGTGGTACATGCGCAACTCGTGCCCGCTGTGGGGGCCGCACCCATGGCACCCCGCCCAACCTACGACGAGGCTTTTGCAGAAGACGTGGAACCGGAAGAACTGCCGTCGATCTATTCCGTTTATCATCCCGCGCCAAAGCCGCAGAAGTCAAAGCCGAAGGTAAAAGCCAAAGCGAAAACCAAAAAACCGCCCGCGAAAACCACAACAAAACCCAAAGCCAAACCAACCGCGCCAAAAAAGCAACGCATGGCATCGCGGAGGTGATCTAGCCATGCCCCGCAGTCGCCGACAGCATGCGCGGATCCACCCCAAGTTTCGCCAAGGCTCGTCGGTGTTTCGACGGCCAGTCCCGCGAGAACACCAGGTCGGAAACGGCATCACAATGCAGCCAGCCATTGTGCAGCATTTCATTTTCAAGCTGCCCCGGCGACCAACCGGAGTAGCCAAGCGCCATCACACTTTGTGCAGGCCCCTTGCCGCGCGTCATGTCCTGCAAAATGTCGAGTGTCGCCGTCAGGCGGAAACCCGGTGACACCACAAGACTGCCGTCAGCCTGCATATAGTCATCACTGTGCAGGACAAAGCCGCGGTGTTGTTCCACAGGCCCCCCCATCAGGATCTGGGTTTGTTGCAGCCTCTGCCGCATCTCATGCGTGGTTTTGCTCATGTCGAGGCGGTCCGCCAGCTCCATGAAATTGAGGCCGGGCATGGGCTTGTTGATGATCATGCCCATGGCACCTTCCTGCGAATGCGCACACAGGAACACCACACTTTCATGGAAGGTGGTCTCCGTCATGCCGGGCATGGAAATCAATAATTTGCCTTTGAGGGATGTAAACATCAAACCAGTTTAGCGGTTTTTTCTGCCACCACCAAGGGTGACGCACAGGTGAGTGGAACGTGATCGGTTTATGCGATAACCTGTTGCCATGAAACGCCGTCATCTCCTCTTCGCACCATTCGCCTTGGCCGGGGTGCATGCTTCTGTCGCCGCCACACAACCATGGTCAGCCAAACTGTTGAAAGGCGGCTTTGACGGCACTTTCTGGTGGTCGGGCCTTTTGATAACACTTGCGCCCCACTGGAAAACCTATTGGCGCGTTCCCGGCGACGGCGGCATTGCGCCCGCACTTGAACTGTCAGGCGACAACCTGAAATCGGGCCGCGTCGATTACCCGTTTCCCAATCGCTTCGTCACTGTGTCTGGCACAACCATCGGCTACAAGGACAACGTGGTTTTTCCCTTTGCAATCGAACCACGCGACATGCTGCAGCCCGTAAAACTTGACCTCAAGGCTTTTTTCGGCGTTTGCGAGGACGTCTGCATCCCCGCCCCTTTTGATGCCCATGTGATGTTCGATCCCAAAACCGCCGCCGCCCCCGATCAGATGTTGATCAGCGAATGGCAACAGCAGGTGCCCACTCTGGTCACCGACGGCCCCGTTAAAAAAGCAACCGTCGAAATGCGGGACGGAAAGCCCTCGCTATTTTTGGACACATCCGAATCCATCAGCGACATTTTTGCCGAAGGCAATCCCATGCATTATTTCGGCAATCCCTTGCCGGTGCAAGGCGGTGTGCGCCTTGACGTCACGGGAGCCCAAACCCTGGATGAAGCGCGGGCCACACCACTTCGCATCACCATGAGAACACGCTCGAAGGCCCTTGAGCAGGTTGTAACGGTGGTCTAAACCACAGTTTCAATCCACCGGGAAAACACCATGACCATCACCATCGGCGATCACTTGCCAAAAGTCGAATTCAACACCATGACCGCCGATGGTCAGCAGAAAATTTCAACTGACGTGATCTTTGCAGGCCGCAAGGTCGTGCTTTTCGCCGTGCCCGGTGCCTTCACCCCCACCTGCTCAATGAACCACATGCCGGGCTTTCTCACCCATTTTGACGCCATAAAAGCCAAGGGTGTCGATACCATCGCCTGCACCTCGGTGAATGATGTGCATGTCATGTCCGCCTGGTCCAAACACGCAGGCGCTGAAGGCAAAATCCTCATGCTGGCCGACGGCAATGCCGAATTCGCCAAAGCCTGCGGCCTGGTGTTTGATCTCGCAGTTGCAGGCATGGGCGAACGCTCACAACGTTATTCCATGACCGTCGACAATGGCGTGGTGACAGCGATTAACGTTGAAGATAAAAGCGGCATCAACGTGTCGGGGGCCGAGACGATTTTGGAGCAATTGTAAAAGTCCCTCACCTGCTTCGCTTCGCTCAGCATCCTCTCCCACAAGCGGGAGAGGTGAAGAGTCCTTCACTTCTCCCGCTTGCGGGAGAAGGTGGATCGCGCGAAGCGCGAGACGGATGAGGGCCTTCCTCACTTCTTGAACGGCGCCATCCCTTGCCTTGCCAATTCATCCGCCCGCTCATTGCCCACATGCCCCACATGGCCTTTGACCCAGTGCCATGAAATCGTGTGCCGCTTGATCGCCTCATCCAGCGCCTGCCACAGCTCGACATTTTTCACCGGCTTCTTGTCCGCCGTCTTCCAGCCGTTTTTCTTCCAGCCGTGAATCCACTTGGTAATGCCATCCTTCACATATTGTGAATCCACATGCATCTCCACCTCGCAAGCCCGCGTCAAAGCGGTCAGCGCTTCAACAGCCGCCTGCATTTCCATCCGGTTATTCGTGGTCAATACAGCCCCGCCGCAAATTTCCTTGCGGGTACCATTGCAGTCCAGGATAGCCCCCCAGCCGCCGGGACCGGGGTTGCCGGAGCACGCCCCATCCGTGTGAATGACAACTTTCATGCCGAAGCTTGCACATCCCGCAATTCGCGCGGCAACTTGAACGACACATTTTCCTCGCGCAAAACAACCTGCTCCACCGTCACGTCATAATGCGCCCGGAACGCATCAATGATTTCATTCACCAGAACTTCCGGTGCCGACGCACCTGCTGTCAGACCAATGGTCTTCAGACCTTGCAACGTCGACCAATCCAGATCCGTCGCCCGCTGCACCAACTCGCCACGCGGGCAACCACTCTTGATGCCAACCTCCACCAATCGCATGGAGTTCGAAGAGTTGGGCGCACCCACCACCAGCAACAAATCAATCTTGTCAGCAATGGTTTTCACCGCGTCCTGACGGTTCGTCGTGGCGTAACAAATATCTTCCTTGAACGGCCCGGTAATCGCCGGAAACCGCCGCCGCAACACCGCAATCACATCCGCCGTATCATCAACCGAAAGCGTGGTCTGCGTCACATAAGCCAACTTGTTTGCGTCCCGTACCTGCAATGCCTCGGCATCCTCCACCGTCTCAATCAAAGTCATCGCCCCCGCAGGCAATTGCCCCATGGTGCCGATGACCTCCGGATGATTCTTGTGCCCGATTAACACAATCCCCAGCCCCTGATTGAAATGCCGCATCGCCTCCATATGCACCTTGGTGACAAGCGGACACGTCGCATCAAGCTGAAACATCTTGCGGCGGCTGGCCTCCGCCGGAACAGCCTTCGGAACCCCATGCGCCGAGAAAACAACAGGATGATCCCCCGCCGGAATCTCATCCAGTTCCTTGACAAAAATCGCCCCCTTCGCCTTGAGGCTGTCCACCACAAATTTGTTATGAACAATCTCATGCCGCACATAGACTGGAGCGCCGTAGAGATCGAGCGCCCGCTCAACGATATCAATGGCACGAACGACACCCGCGCAGAAACCACGAGGCGCAGCGAGAAGGATTTTAAGTGGAGGTTGGGGCATCCCGCAGAAATGGCGGTGATGGCGCAGGTTGTCAAGTTTGCGGTTGATATTCACCAACACAACATTTATGTTGCGTCATGAACAGCAAGCAAGCCAAACGTTATCTTGCAGCAAAAGGCTGCCGTTTCGAGCCGGGCAAAGGCAGTCATTTGATTGTGCGGTTGGGTAACAAGAGATCGGTTTTGCCCATGCATAGTTCAAAGGAAATCGGTATTGGACTTTGGAAAGCAATCTTGAAGCAGTTGGGAATTGAGGAGTGATCATGCGTTACGCCATTCGAATTAGAAAAGACACGAACGACACCTTCTTGGTCACAGTACCTGACTTGCCTGATGCCGTTACTTTTGGTGAAACCTTGGACGAGGCGAAGCTGCAAGCTGTAGATGCCATTGAAACCGTGATGATGGCACGGATGACCGATCGCGAAGCTATTCCTGAACCGAAGGCTTCAGGCCGCTATTATGCCGAGTTGCGTCCTGCGGTTGCTGCAAAGGTTGCATTGTGGAATGCCATGTTGCAGCAAGGCATGGGCAAGGCAGCACTGGCGCGAAAACTGAAATGGCATATGCCTCAGGTGGACCGTGCCCTCGACGTGAGACACGAGTCCACATTGAGTTCTCTGGTTGAGGCATTGGCTGTGACGGGGAAAGCACTTTCAATTTCAGTCACATCTAAAAATACATCACATTCCAAGGCGGCTTGACTTCCCCACGCCAAAGCCTAGCTTACACATCGTAACCGCCCGCCGCGGGAGAGACTGGTTCACTCCAGCGCCGAAGGAGCAACCGCCCCGGAAACTCTCAGGCACATGAACCGCGTGGGCGCGAACTACACTCTGGAGAGCAGAGGCCTTTCAACAAGGTCGCTCACCGAAGGAGAAAGTTTCGCTTAAACGGCGGAATGAAAACTCTCAGGTTCCTGACAGAGGGGGCAAGTTCGCGATGCGTCGTGGGCTTGAACCGTGTTGTCAGGAGAGTGAATTGAGCGAAACCCTTCACCGCACAGCTTTATATGACGAGCACGTCCGCTTGGGTGCCAAGATGGTGCCTTTCGCTGGCTATGACATGCCCGTGCAATATCCCACAGGTGTGCTGACCGAACACAACTGGACCCGCGAACATGCAGGCCTCTTCGATGTGTCACACATGGGCCAATGCACCATTACCGCACCAGACTTCGACACAGCTTGTGCAGCGCTCGAAAAAATTGTCCCCGCCGATCTTCGCAGCCTTGCACCCGGCCAACAGCGCTATTCGCAACTGCTGAACGAAGCAGGCGGCATTCTCGATGACATGATGATCACGCGCCAAGCGACAGGATTTTATGTCGTCGTAAACGCCGGACGAAAACTCGGCGACTATGCGCATCTCATGTCGAACCTGTCTGACGTGGTCGAACTGAAAATCTGGAACGATCATGCATTACTCGCCTTGCAAGGTCCAAAAGCCGAAGCTGTATTGTCAGCACTCGGCGCAAAAGCCAAAGACATTGCCTTTATGCACTCAGCGCAACTGACATTGAACGGCATGGAAGCCCACGTCTCCCGCTCCGGCTATACGGGCGAAGACGGCTTCGAAATCTCCGTCCGAACAGAAGACGCCGCAAGGCTTTGGCAACTCTTGCTCAGCAACGACGCTGTCAAACCCATCGGCCTCGGTGCCCGCGACTCACTGCGACTCGAAGCAGGCCTGTGCCTCTATGGTCACGACATTGACGAAACCACATCACCGCAAGAAGCAGGCCTGATGTGGTCCATCGCCAAACGCCGCCGCGAACATGGTGGATTTATTGGTGCGACCCGCGTGCAAAATGAAATCACAACAGGCACCAAACGCAAACGCATCGGCATCAAACCCGAAGGCCGCGCCCCCGCCCGTGAAGGCACGGTCATCCAGAATGCAGCAGGCCGCGAAATCGGCAAAGTCACATCAGGCGGCTTCGGCCCCACGGTGAACGGACCCGTTGCCATGGGCTACGTCGAAAGTCAGTACACGGATGAAGGAACACCACTGTTGTTGCTGGTGCGCGACAAGGCGTTGCCCGCAACAGTCGTGAAACTGCCTTTTGTGCCGAACAGGTTCAAGCGATGAGAAAAAGGACCTCATCCGCCCTTCGGGCACCTTCTCCAGCAAGGGGGCTGGAGAAGGGACTGGATTGGGACCTCCCTGAATTTTCGACCAATTGGGAGGTTTCCACGCAGTCCCTTCTCCACGCCCTCTTGCGTGGAGAAGGTGCCCGAAGGGCGGATGAGGTCCTTTCGTCACAACAAGTGCAAAATTAAACAGGAACCCACCATGAAAAAATACACCACCGAACACGAATGGCTCTCCATCGACGGCGACATCGCTACCGTTGGCATCACTGAACACGCCCAACAACAATTGGGCGATGTCGTCTTCGTTGACCTTCCCACCGTCGGCAAAACCGTGGAGCAGGGCAAGGACGCCGCCGTGGTTGAAAGCGTGAAAGCCGCAAGCGACGTCTACGCCCCCATCACAGGCGAAGTTGTCGCCATCAACACCACGCTTACCAAAAGCCCCGGCCTGGTGAATGAGGACGCCGAGGGTGCCGCCTGGTTCATGAAAATCAAGATCGCCGATCCATCACAACTCGACGGCATGATGGACAAGGCCGCCTACGACAAACTGGTGGGATAAACATGACCGCTCGCCTCTCCCTGAAAGACCTCGAACCCGGCGCCAACTTCATCTCGCGCCACATCGGCCCTGACGACATCGAGACCAAACAGATGCTGCGCGAGTTCAACGCGGCCAACCTTGAAGACTTCATCGCCAAAGTCGTGCCGGAGAAAATCCGCTCGAAGCGCAAACTCGATATGCGCCCCGCCGTGGCAGAACGCACGGCACTTTCGTATTTGCGCAAAGTTGCTGAACGCAATGACGTTTTCACCTCAATGATCGGCATGGGCTATTACGGCACCGT
This sequence comes from Hyphomicrobiales bacterium, assembly GCA_043754325.1. GTDB lineage: Bacteria > Pseudomonadota > Alphaproteobacteria > Rhizobiales > Aestuariivirgaceae > Aestuariivirga. The sequence continues at coordinate 14,328 of JAYUVC010000004.1, read as the reverse complement.
CACACCCAAGGTAATCCTGCGCAACATTCTTGAGAACCCCGGCTGGTACACCGCCTACACACCCTATCAGGCGGAAGTCTCACAAGGCCGCCTTGAAGCACTTCTCAACTACCAGCAAATGGTCATGGACCTGACGGGCCTCGACATTGCCAATGGTTCGCTGCTCGATGAAGCCACGGCCGCCGCCGAAGCCATGGGGCTGGCACGGCGCGTGTCGAAATCCGTTTCCAATATTTTCTTCGTCGATGCCGACACACACCCGCAAACCATCAGCGTCATCGAAACCCGCGCCAAGGGCTTTGGCATCGAAATCAAAATCGGCGACCCGTTGCAAGACCTCGACGCCACAAAAGTTTTCGCCGCCTTGCTGTCCTATCCCGGCTCATCCGGCGAAGTGCGCGACTTCCGCTCCACTATCGCCGCGCTGAAATCCGCAGGTGCACTCTCCATCATGGCTACAGATTTGCTGGCATTGGCCTTGCTCACACCACCCGGTGAATTGGGTGCCGACGTTGCCATCGGTTCCGCCCAACGCTTCGGCGTGCCGATGGGTTATGGCGGACCGCACGCCGCTTTCTTCTCAACGAAAGACGAGCACAAGCGCGTCATGCCCGGTCGTCTCATCGGCGTGTCGATTGACGCGCAAGGCAACCGTGCACTGCGCATGGCGCTGCAAACCCGCGAACAACATATCCGCCGCGAGAAGGCCACCAGCAACATCTGCACCGCGCAAGTGTTGTTGGCGATTTCTGCGTCCATGTTCGCAGTCTACAATGGCCCCAAAGGCATTCAGAAAACCGCGCAGCGCACCCAGCGCCTGATGCAGATTTTCGCCTCTGCCGTCTCAGCTCTTGGCTTTACAGTCGTCACCAAACATTTCTTCGACACCATCACACTGAACGTGCCGGGCCGCGCCCATATGCTCTGGGCCAAAGCCAAGGAAAAGCACATCAACTTGCGCTTTGTCGATGCCGATCACATCGCCATGTCGTTCGACCAGACCACCCGCCGCAAGGAAGTGAACACGCTGCTCTCGATATTCAAGTCAGATGCTCTGTACACGGATCTTGATGTGGTGGACGTGAATGTGAAACCCGCATTGCCCAAAGCACTCGAACGCACCTCAAGCTTTCTCACCCACCCGGTGTTTTCGCGCTATCATTCCGAAACCGAAATGCTGCGTTATATGAGGCACTTGCAAGCAAAAGATCTCGCATTGGATCAGGCCATGATTCCGCTGGGATCCTGCACCATGAAGCTGAATGCCACGAGTGAAATGATCCCCATCACCTGGCGGCATTTTTCGTTGCTGCATCCCTTCGCACCGCTGGAGCAAACTCAAGGCTATCAGCAACTCTTCGAAGAACTGGAAGAAATGCTGGCGGAGATCACGGGCTTTGACGCCGTGTCGCTGCAACCCAACGCCGGATCACAAGGCGAATATGCAGGCCTTCTCGCCATCAGGCGCTATCACGAGTCACGCAATGACCATCACCGCAACATCTGCCTCATCCCCGTGTCAGCCCACGGCACAAATCCGGCATCAGCCGCCATGGCAGGCATGCAGATTGTCATTGTTGGTTGTGATAAAAACGGCAATGTCGATGTAAAAGACTTGCGCGCCAAAGCCACACAACACGCCGCAAAGCTGGCCGCCCTCATGATCACCTATCCGTCCACTCACGGCGTGTTCGAAGAATCCGTCATCGACATCTGCAAAATCATTCATGACCATGGCGGCCAGGTTTATCTCGATGGCGCAAACTTGAATGCCCAAGTCGGCATCATGCGTCCTGCTGAATTGGGCGCTGATGTCTGCCACATGAACCTGCACAAAACCTTCTGCATTCCCCATGGCGGTGGCGGGCCGGGCATGGGGCCAATCGGTGTCCGCGCCCACCTCGCACCCTTCCTGCCGGGTCACGCCGTGGTCAAAGGCGTCAACCCCGCTGCGGGCCGCAATGGCGATCAAGGTGCCGTCTCCGCCGCACCCTGGGGCTCCGCCAGCATTCTGCCAATCTCATGGATGTATATCGTCATGATGGGCGGAGAGGGCCTGCGCAAAGCCACCATCATGGCCATTCTCAACGCCAACTACATGGCCAAGCGTTTGGCACCACACTTCCCGGTGCTCTACACCGGACCCGGCGGCTACGTGGCGCATGAATGCATCATCGACTTGCGCGACCTGAAAGAGCGAGCAGGCATCACAGTTGAAGACGTGGCCAAGCGCCTCGTCGACTACGGCTTCCACGCCCCCACCATGAGCTTCCCGGTGGCTGACACCCTGATGATTGAACCCACCGAAAGCGAATGCAAACGCGAACTCGACCGCTTCTGCGACGCCATGATTTCCATCGCAGGTGAAATCCAGGCCGTGCAAGAAGGCCGCGCCGACAAGCAGGACAACCCCCTGAAAAACGCCCCCCACACCCACAAACTGCTCTTCGGTGAATGGACGCACAAATACACCCGCGAACAAGCCTACTTCCCCCTCGCAGGCCAATATCCCAACGACAAATACTGGCCCCCCGTGGCCCGCGTCGATAACGTGTTCGGCGACCGCAATCTGGTCTGCTCCTGCCCGCCGATTGAGAACTACATGCAGGCAGCGGAGTAGGGCCGTCAACCCTTCGAGGCCCGCAAGGGGGCAGGCACCTCAGGGTGAAGGATGTTCTGACTCCTCATCCTGAGGTGCGAGCCCTTGCGAGCCTCGAAGGATGTGCCGCGAGTAACGACGTCAAAACTGGGGAAAAGGGACTGTTTGCTCTATCGCAAACTGTCCCTGGTTTAAACCTCGGGAATAGCGATCAAGCCCCAAGGCGGCCGGATCGATGTCTTTGACAAAACTTCCAATTCTGACTAGTCTGACTAGTCAGAATTGGAGTTTAAGGCAATGAACCATCATTCCCGGACTTGGTCCTTGCAAGACGCTAAAGCCCGCTTGAGTGAAGTGATCAGGCTTGCGCAAACGGAAGGTCCGCAACTCGTCACTGTGCACGGTAAGCCTGCTGTAACGATTGAACAAACTCACAGCACCGCCGAACGTTTCAAAGGACTTTCAGCATTGGAAGTCTATCGTCTACTTGAAAAAGCCCGTCCATTGGACTTTGAATTGCCAAAGCGACCGAGCGACGGCCCTCTTCGGGATATTGACTTACCGTGAAGTGGGTGGTTGACACAAATGTCATTTCAGAATTGAAGCGGTCAAATCCAAATCCGGAAGTTGTGAAATGGTATTCATCCGTCGAACTGGAAACACTTTATACAACTGTCGTGAACATCGCCGAAATCAAGGCTGGAATATTGGAACAACAGAATACCGCCCACGCAATAGAGCTTTCGACTTGGCTCGCCACAGTGATCAGACCGTTCTATCAAGGTCGAATTCTTGAAGCAGATGAAGGAGCTTTGGTTCGCTGGCACCGTTTACGATTGTTGGTGCAAGCCAATCGAGACGCGAATCCGCCAGTCGATGTGCTGATCGCGGCCATCGCTTTCGAGAATGATGCATGGGTCGTCACGCGTGATGTTAAGGGATTTGTGTCAACTGGAGTCCCCATTTTAAACCCATTCACCGGTGAACGCTTCAACGGCGCATAAAAAACCCGGCACCAAGGCCGGGTTTTGAAATCAACGTAAATACAAACTCAATTCAACCGCGACTTCACGGCAGCAATCGATTCCGCAATCAAACCATCGCCGCCCTTGCCCTTGGCACCCTCAGCAATAATGGCAGTGGCAGCAGCAATCGCGCGATCAGTCGCCGCCGCACGAACCTCTTTGATCGCCGCAGCTTCGGCTTGCGCAATTTTCTGCTCGGCTTGTTTTGTCCGGCGTGTCAGCGATTCTGCCAGCTTCTTCTTGGCATCTTCAGCATAGGCAGCAGCATCAGACTTCGCTTGCGCGATAATGCCAGCGGCTTCCTTTTCAGCGTCCAATTTCTTCTGCTTGTATTCCGCCAGCAGCGCTTCAGCTTCTTCACGCAAGCGCCGCGCGTCGGCAATGTCTTTGGAAATCTGGTTGGCGCGTGCATCCAGTGCGGCACCGGCCTTTTTGTGGGCACCGGCATAAAACACAATGCCAAGAAACAGAACGAGGGCCACAAGAGCAAAGAATGTATTGTCGAATTGCATGGGTGCTGTCCTTAACCTGCCGTTGCCAGCGCTTTGCTGATGGCCGTCTTCGTCACCTTGCCGCCTGTGAGGGCCGCAACAATGTCCATCGCCGTATCAGCCGCAATGTCATTCACCGAAGCCATGGCCTTTGCCTTGGCCGCAGCAATCTTCGTTTCAGCAGCAACAGCCTTCGCCGACAGCGAAGCATTGAGCGCCGACTGCTGCTTCGACACATCGGTATTCACCGTGTCACGGGTGGATTTCGCTATGTCATTCGCATTGCCACGCGCATCTGACAACGCCTTTTGATAGGAATTCAGCGCCGCTTCGGTTTCTTCCTTCAAAGCCGAAGCCCGCGCAAGGTCACCCTCAATGCGGTTGCGACGGGTTTCAAGAATGGCAGCAATACGCGGCAGAACCAATCGGCTCATCAGCAGGTAAAGCGTGCCAAAGAAAATCACCAGCCAGAACAATTGTGATGGAAAAGTCTTCGTGTCGAGCGGCGGAAACACAGCCTTGTGCGCGCCGCCTTCGGCCACTGTGCCTTCTGTCGTTGTCGTTGTCGTTGTCGTTGCCATATGCTGACCTCAAAATCTCGGGCTGGGTGAACCGGCCAAAAGCCAGTCCACCCGTCAAGGATATTTTCGTTCGTGGTTTAAGCGACGAACAGAAGAAGAAGTGCAATAACCAGCGAGAAAATGCCAAGGCCTTCAGCCAGGGCCGCGCCAATCAGCGCGTTGGTGAATTGTGCACCGGCGGCTGCCGGGTTGCGCAATGCGCCTGAGAGATAGGCACCGAAAATGTGGCCCACACCGATGCCTGCACCACCCATGCCAATGCATGCGATACCTGCGCCGATGAGTTTTGCTGCTGCTGGATCCATAGTCGTTCTCCTTGATATGACTGGTTGGGATTTAGTGGTGTGTATGAAGCGCGTCGTTCAAATAAACGCACGTCAAAATGGCGAAGACGAAGGCCTGCAAAAAGGCCACGAGAAATTCAAGTGCGGTCAGGGCCACTGCCATGGCAAGTGGCGCAATCGCGCCAAGAATACCAAGGCCGCCCGCAGCACCGAGGCTGACGACGAAGCCTGCGAACACTTTCAAAACGATGTGTCCTGCGAGCATGTTGCCGAACAGGCGCAAGCCCAGCGAAATCGGGCGCGACAGGAAGGAAATGATTTCGATGATGGAGATGAACGGCAGGATCGCCAGCGGAACACCTGATGGCACGAATAGTTTGAACCAGCCCAATCCATGTTTGTAAATTCCCACAACCACCACCAGCAGAACCACAAACAGCGCCATGGCAACTGTTACAACCACATGACTGGTCACCGTGAAGAAATACGGAAACATTCCCAGCATGTTGGCAATCAGCACAAACGAGAACAGTGAGAACACCAACGGGAAAAACGGCTTGCCGTCTTTGCCCAGAACATTGTTCACCATATTGTCGATCATGCCGTACCACATTTCACCGACACTTTGCATGCGGCTTGGCACCAGTTCACGCTTGGCCGAAGCCAACATCAGCACGCCGGTGATCACTGCAACGGTAAGTCCCATGAAAAGTGCCGAGTTGGTGAAGCTGATATCGTACCCGCCGAGATTGAATGGACCTGCGAGGTCCTGGATCTTAAACTGGTGAATGGGATCGTTGGCCACGATCAGTCCTCTTCGTCATCATGCGCCGATGGTTTCGGCATTTTGCTAAGTTCATCCGGCGTAGGCTGACTTCTGTTTGCGGCACGCGACATGTTCAAAATGCCCGCACCAAAACCCAAAAGCAGAAATATAATCAGAAACAGCGGAAGGGTCCCAGCGACATAGTCAATGCCATAGCCAATCAACCCGCCCACCAGTGTACCCGCCACAAACTCGCTCGCCAGCTTGTAGCCCTTCGAATAGTCCGAAGCACCCTGATAGCTGGCCGCAGGTTTGGAGGCCTCCACCCGATCCCTCTTTTCAGCCGCAATGCGGTTGCCAAGATCTTTCAAGCGGTCTGGTAAATCTCCGAACTCTGGTTGCGGCGTCTTGGGCGGCTTCTGGTTGCGCGGTTCAGTCATGATGATTGCCCCTTTCGCAAACGAAGTCTGCCCGGAAAAGCACCCCTTCCAAAGCGCGCTCTCATTAGCCACGGGGCAAAATTGTGTCAAGAAATGGATTCCCGATTTAACCAGTTGAATTCAATTAATATTTCAGCCGCTGCGGCAATCCGTCCGGTGACGGTCGAACAGTGCTTGGCAGTTAAAAGTGATTCCGGTGAATAGAAAACCACACACCCCGTCATCCCGGCGAAGGCCGGGATGACGGGGCACAGAGCTTCTAGATATTGTTCTGCGCCCGAAGCGCTCACCCATTTCTGGATTATGACGAGACATAGCAGATCAACCGCGCGGTGTCAAGCATTATTTTCCTGTTTTGGCTTTCAACCCGCTTCCGCCACCAGATCCGTTGCCTCTTCCAAATTCACCGATACAAGTTGAGAAACCCCACGTTCCATCATGGTCACACCGAACAAACGGTTCATGCGCGCCATCGTCAGCGGATGATGGGTGATGATCAGGAAACGTGTATCCGTGCGCGCCATCATGGCATTCAGCAGGTTGCAGAAGCGCTCAACATTGTGGTCATCCAGCGGCGCATCAACTTCGTCCAGCACACAAATCGGCGAAGGGTTGGTCAGGAACACCGCGAAGATCAACGCCATTGCCGTCAGCGTTTGTTCACCGCCAGAAAGCAGCGACAATGTTTGCGGTTTCTTGCCCGGCGGATTGGCCAGAATTTCCAGACCCGCTTCCAGTGGATCATCCGACTCGATCAACTGCAATTCCGCCTTGCCGCCGCCAAACAGCGTGGTGAACAATTCGGTGAACTTCGCATTCACGGTGCCGAATGCATCGAGCAGACGTTGCCGCCCCTCTTTGTTCAGCGAACCAATGGCACCGCGCAATTTAGAAATCGCCTGCACCAGTTCTTCCTTCTCGGAGGTCATGGTGGAAAGCTGCGCGGCCAAGGCTTCAGCCTCTTCATCCGCCCGCAAATTCACCGCACCCAAACGTTCGCGGTCATCACGAAGGCCGAACAATTTTTTCTCAATCTCATCGCCACCGGGAAGTTTTTCCGCTTCCACACCAGCCTGCGCCAGAATCTCTTCAGGCGAACAATTCAGCGTTTCAGCAATCCGGGTTTGGCAATGCTCTTGCCGCTGTTGCGACGCCTCAAGCCTCGCTCCCAGCCGCGCATGGTCTTCCCGCGCGGTCGCCGCCAATTCCTGCGCCACGCGCAAAGCCTGGTCGGCAGCCTTCACGTTGTTCTCAGCCTGTTGCAACGCATCAGCCGAAGCCTTGCGCTCGCGTTCTGCCTCCGACAACATGTTCATCAACGTGAAGCGTTTGTCCGCAAGTTGCTGCGGCATGGCTGTAAGTTCGGTGAGCAAAGCCGCGGCCTCCGAAGCGCGGGCGGATAGCGACTCCATCTGCTCCCGGGCCTTGGCTGCACGGTTGACCCACTGTTGCGTTTCCACAGCAATGGCAGCCAGCCGATCAGCCCGCATCTTCGCCTCACGCTCCAGACTGTCATGCCGCGCCCGCGCTTCACCATAAGTGGCACGCGAACTGTTCAAGGTATCGCGCAAGGTCGAAACATCGGCGGTCAAGCCAGCAAGTGCCGGCAGTGCCGCAAATTCAAGTTCGGCCGCAGCAAAAAGTTGATTGACCTCCTGCAACTGCGCATCAGTACGACGCTGTGCTTCATCCAGTGCCGAAGTCTGGGCCGTCTGCTCGGCCTGCTTCCGCTCAAACATTTGCAGCGAACGCCGCGCCACTTCAAGTGCAGCACCCGCTGCCCGCCAGGCCTCACGCTTGTCGCGCTCTGAACGGACACCATGCTCGACGGCATTCCGGGCCTGCTCAAATTCAGCCTTCGCTGTTTCAGCCTTGGCATTGGCCGCACTTAAACCAGACTCGAGCTGCACCAGACGATTGCGTTCTGCCAAACGTTTTGCCGCAGCCGACGGCGCATCGGCAGCAGAGACAAATCCATCCCAACGCCACACATCGCCCTCGCGTGAGACCAAACGTTGACCAGGCAACAATTGCGCCTGCAAGGCCGCACCAACAGCTTTTGAAACCACACCCACATGACTTAAAGCACGGGAGAGGGCAGGGGGAGCATCCACATGTTTCGAAAGCGGTGACACATCCCCCGGCAATGCCGCGATGGCACTTAAAGCCGGAAGCCCACGCCAATGAATCGGCGCACCTTCATCCGACGATGCTTCAATGTCATCACCCAGGGCCGCAGCCAGTGCCGTTTCATAGCCGGGCTCCACCATCAGCGCATCAACAACCGCAGGCCACAAATCACTGGCGTCGTTGCGCAGGAAATTCGTCAGTGTACGGACTTCCGTTTGTAAGCGTTCGGCACTTCGCCGCGCCTCGTCAAAACCCTGCCGCTTGTCTGCTTCGACTTGCCGCGCAACGCGCAAGCCGGTTTCCGAATGCGCGGAATCGGATTCCGAAACCTGTGCCGTCTTCACCGCCGCCTCAACCGCAACCGCCAAAGTCACGCCATCGCCCGCATCACCCAGCAGCGACAACAACTGCGCCCGGCGACCTGAGAGCGATTTCAATTCTGTATCAAGACGATTGAAGCGCGACCTGTGTTCAGCAATGGCGCGCTCCATCGCACCTCGTTGCGCCGACAATTGCGACAAACGGTTGGACGCTTCATCCGCCGCCTCCTGCGCCCGGGCCAGCGCTTCGGCCGCTTCCTGAACTGCCGCCGCCGCCGCAGCCCGCACATCCTGCCCGTCATTGGCCGAGGCCAGCAAATTTTCTTTTTCAGAACTCAAACGGGAAATCACCCCGTCGGTATCTGCCAGCAAACCTTCTTCCCGCGCCACGTCTGCATTGGCCTGCTGGCGGCGCTGTTTCAACTCGGCAATGCGGCCTTCGACACGTTTTTCTTCTTCTTCAAGTGAAGCCCGCTCCAGCGTCATCCGCTGGAGCACAGCCGCCCGCACCGCTTCCTGTTCGCGCAAACCGGGCAGCGTTTCACCCATATCATCACGCCCGCGCAATTTTTCCGATGCAGCCAGCGTATGCGCCGCCAAAGCCCGTGTGGCTTCATCCAAGGCTGCCAAATCCCGTGTCGCATCCGCAGTGGCATCACGCCACGCCACGAACAACCCCGCCGCTTCAAGTTTGCGAATTTCCGCCGAAACGATTTTATATTTCTGCGCCTGCCGTGCCTGTCGCTTCAAACTGTTGAGCTGTGACTCAAGCTGCGCTGCCACGTCATCAATGCGGGAGAGATTCTGTTCCGCCGCCCGAAGCTTCAACTCGGCATCATGCCGCCTGGTATGAAGGCCGGTAATCCCCGCAGCCTCTTCCAGAATCAATCGCCGCGCCTGTGGCTTTGCATTGATGATTTCAGCAATCTGCCCTTGCCGCACCAATGACGGGGAACGCGAACCTGTTGACGCATCGGCAAACAACAGCTGCACGTCCTTGGCCCGCACTTCCTTGCCGTTGACGCGGTAGGTGGACCCCGCATCACGCACAATGGCGCGGCTGATTTCAAGGTGCTCATTGTCGTTGAACTGCGCAGGTGCTGTGCGGTCTTCATTGGCCATGTAAACCATGACCTCAGCCATGTTGCGTGAAGGCCGCTCGGCAGTGCCGGAGAAAATCACATCCTCCATGCCGGATCCGCGCATGTTCTTGTAGGAGTTTTCACCCATCACCCAGCGGAGCGCTTCCAGCAGGTTGGACTTGCCGCAGCCATTCGGCCCCACAATGCCGGTCAGGCCCGGCTGAATGTGAAGTTCCGTCGGTTCAACGAAAGATTTGAATCCCGTCAAACGCAGCTTGTTGAATTTCATAAGCCCCTACCTCAGTAACGCCAACAGGCCTCAGCCCAGCAGCGGATCAATCACGGCCTTAAGGCCAACGAAGGTGTATTCACCCTTATAGCGTTCGCCGTTGATGAAGAAGGTTGGAATGCCCTGCACACCAAACGTGTCGCCCTTCTGGCGCACTTCGAAAATATTCTTGGCCACGTCCTTGTTGTTAAGGCAGGCCGTGAAAGTTTCTTCAGTGAAACCCGACTGCAAAGCAATTTTCTTCAAGCCCACAAGCGGGTTTGGCACCCAGTCTTTTTGGGTCTTGAACATTACGTCCACCAGCGGGAAATATTTTTCCTTCGGTGCGCAGCGCGCGACCATGAAAGCACCCATCGCCGGATCATTATGCGGAAATTCTCGGAAAATAAATTTCACTTTTCCGGTGTCGATAAAGTCCGTCTTGAACTTCGGAAATTCTTCACTGTTGAAGGCCGCGCAATGCGAACAGGACGCTGAGGCATATTCAATGACGACAACTTTCGCGTCATCCTTGCCCATGCTCATTTCGCCCATGGCAGGCGGCGTGTTGAGGGCCACCTTGTCAACGACGACGGGCGGATCTTCTGCAAAAGCAGCAGCAGCCATGGCTGAAAAGGCAGCAGTGGCCAAAAGGTTACGGCGATTGATCATGTTCATGGGCTCTTCCTACTCGAAATAAAGGGTGAAGTTCCACGGCCTTGTTTGGCCTGTGGAGAACGTGGGGTAAGTGTCGAAACGCCAGCACCGAGACGGGCAAGGGCAGTCTTTAATGCGGGATCAGCAATCGAGGCGACACGGGCAAGAACGGCAGCTGAAGGTTCAGCTGCCTTGCGCGAGACTTTAATGGACGGCCTGAAATCATGCGATTGCGTGACCCGAAGCGCCGAAACACCCTGATAGCCGAGGAACTGGTTAACCCGCTCCACAATGCCCGCAGCTGCATACTCAACATCCAGGCCGCGCCCGGCCTGTGCCTTCACATGCAGAGTGCCACCGGATTTCGCGTCTTTGCCCACAGGCCAGCGGATTTTCTCCGGGTTGCAAATCGCCGCAGCTTGTTCTCCCACAATCTGCGGCCAATGCGCCAGCACATCGCCTTGCGCAAAGCCGTGTTTCTTGAACACGGGCCCGGTCAGTGTGCGGAAATGCTTGTTGATCGTTTGCATTCGTGAAATGTCGTCCTTTGACAGAGGATTCTCAAGGGAAACAATGGCGGAACAGCGGCATGACAATCACTTGGCCGTGAAACTTTTGCACTGGTATGACCGGAATGCGAGGGTTTTGCCATGGCGTGCGGTCAGTCCCACCCGCATGGACCCTTATAAAGTCTGGCTTTCCGAGATCATGCTGCAACAAACCACGGTGGCGGCGGTCAAGGACTATTTCCTGAAATTCACCCGACTCTGGCCTATCGTCCATGCCCTTGCCGCAGCCCCTTTGGACGACGTGCTGAAAGCCTGGGCCGGTCTTGGCTACTACGCCCGCGCCCGCAACTTGCACACATGCGCAAAAACCATCGTTGCGGATTTCGGCGGCAAATTCCCGCACGACATCGACCAACTGCTGAAACTTCCGGGAATCGGGCCCTACACCGCAGGCGCCATCGCCGCCATCGCCTTCGACAAACCCTTCGCCGCAGTTGATGGCAATGTGGAACGCGTCATCTCCCGACTCGATGCCATTGAAACCCCGCTGCCCCAATCGAAACCGCAAATCAAAATCCGTGCCCAATCGCTGATGCTGCCGGAACGGGCAGGGGATTTCGTGCAAGCCCTCATGGACCTGGGCGCCACCATCTGCACCCCCAAGAATCCAAACTGCCTGATTTGTCCGTGGACGGATGATTGCGATGGCCGCAAACAAAACATCGCTGCAACTCTCCCCCGCAAGTTGGCAAAGAAAGCCATCCCCACCCGCAAAGGCCATGCGTATTTTGTACAAAACAACAGAGGCGAAGTTCTTCTCCGTCGCCGTGTTGAAAAAGGCTTGCTGGGAGGCATGACGGAAGTGCCGGGCTCAGACTGGACGACAGTTCAACCAGAATTCGCCCCGCCCATCAAAGCCAAATGGAAAAAGCGGCCGGGCATCGTCGAACACACCTTCACGCATTTTCATCTTGAGGTCATGGTGTGGGTGGCGGAAAATGTCGAAGCCGAACTGCCCGAAGACAGCTACCGTTGGGTGCCGCTGCCAGACGTGGAGGGAGAAGCCCTGCCAACGGTCATGCGCAAAATTGTGGCAAGGGCGCTCGAAACCCAAAAATAACCGTTTGCAAATCACCCGTTCGGCGTTGGGGACTGCTTGCTCTTTCTCGCAAGCTGTCCCCGATCTCAAGATCAGGGACAGTTTGCGATAGAGCAAACAGTCCCTTTTCCACCGTTAAACCACCGCCGCCAATTCACCCCGCACCTGCGCCCTCAAAAGATCAATCGGCACCAAATTCGGCCCGCGCCGCACATGCCAATAGGTCCAGCCATTGCAGGCTTCGGCATTTTGCACCAACGCCCCAACTTTGTGAATCGAACCCGAAGCACTCTTCGACGCGATTGAACCATCGGCCCGAACATTGGCGGCAATGCGGGTGGTGTGGTCAAACAGGGTCTCCCCGGCTTTGATCAAGCCACGCTCAATCAGGGTGCCAAACGGAATGCGCACTTCGGCGCGTTTTCCAACCGTGGTTTTCAACGCTTCAAGCGGCAACTCTTCCGTATTCAAAATCCGGATGCGCGCATGTTTGGCGTAAGTCTCATCACGCTCAATGCCAATGAAATTGCGGCCCAGTTGTTTCGCCACCGCACCCGTGGTGCCCGTGCCAAAAAACGGGTCAAGCACCACATCACCGGGATTGCTCGACGACAACATGACCCGCTGCAGCAATGCCTCCGGCTTCTGCGTCGGGTGAACCTTGTCACCGTTTTTGTCCTTCAGGCGTTCAGCCCCGGTGCACAATGGCAAGGTCCAATCCGAGCGCATTTGCAAATCATCGTTGAACACTTTCATTGCATCATAGTGAAAGCAATACTTCGACTTCTGTTCCTTTGACGCCCAGATCATCGTCTCATGTGCATTGGTAAAGCGGCGGCCACGGAAATTCGGCATGGGGTTCACCTTGCGCCACACCACATCATTCAAAATCCAGTAGCCGAGGTCTTGCACAATGCTGCCGACGCGGAAAATATTGTGGTAGGAACCAATCACCCAGATCGCGCCATTGGGCTTCAGCACGCGGCGGCATTCTGTCAGCCACGCCTTGGTGAAAGCGTCATAAGACGCGAAGTCCGAAAACTTGTCCCACGCGTCATCAACAGCATCAACCTTGCTCTGGTCAGGCCGTGTCAAATCTCCGTTGAGCTGCAGATTATATGGTGGATCAGCAAACACCAGGTCAACGGACTCAGACGGAATATTCCTGAGCTGTTCAACACAGTCCCCCATCAAGATTTGATTGAGCAGTGGCCGCACATCCAGCTTCACTGCCTGATCGACATAACCCATTACGCATACCCCAACTCACAAACCGCGCGCTTTCCGGCCGACAGGCCGACAAGAATTCGCGCAAATCAAATCTTGTGGGAGGGTTATGAGTCCTCAGGGACTCCGCGTGAATCGAAATGTCCCGACATGGTTAACATGGCAACGGGTTTGAAACTCTTTCGGTGCGCGGCACAGGGGCCAACACGTTGCAAGGCGGCCAGATGCAATGCAGTGCCATAACCCTTGTGCCTCGAAAAACCATAGTCCGGAAATTCCAGACACAGTTTCCGCATCATGCGGTCACGCGTGACTTTTGCAATGATCGACGCAGCCGCAATCGACAGACACTTGCCGTCACCTTCAATGATTGTCTGTACACGGATGGTAAACGCTGGTGCGCGGTTGCCATCAACCAGCGCCAAAGTAGTGTGATTGCCCAGCGGAACGACGGCTTCCATTATGGCGTGATATGTGGCTTGCAGGATGTTGATTTCGTCTATCAAGCGAACCGAAGCAATGCCAACACCAACACGTGCCGACTGCATGATCATGTCAAACAAGACTTCACGTTTTGCTTCCGTGAGTTTTTTCGAGTCGTTCAAACCCTGCGGAATAGTGTGCGGATCCAGTACCACAGCCGCCGCCACCACAGGCCCGGCCCAGGGACCACGCCCCGCCTCGTCAACACCACAGGGGACAAGGCCCTGGGCGATGGCTGCGTGTTCGAAGGAAAAATCAGGGGCGGACATGGGGGAGATATGCCCTGAGAGTATGTAGCTTGGGAAGGGACCTCATCAGCCCTTCGGGCAGCTTCTCCAGAGGAGAAGCGACTCGCTGTTGGACCACC
>JAYUVC010000003.1:0-27258 GCA_043754325.1 Hyphomicrobiales bacterium | reverse complement strand
GGAGGAGTTGCTGCGAGTCTTCCCCAACTCGTGGGGGAAGTGCCCGAAGGGCGATGGGGGCCTTTGCATGAACCCCGCCTTCGGCCTCTACATCCACTGGCCCTTCTGCAAGGCGAAATGCCCCTATTGCGATTTCAACAGCCATGTCCGCCATGAAGCGGTTGACAGCAACAGCTTTGCCACAGCCCTCGTCGCCGAATTGAAATACATGGCCTCGCGCACACCCGGTCGCACAGTCACAAGCATTTTTTTCGGCGGTGGCACACCTTCGTTGATGGCGCCGAAAGATGTGGCTCTGGTTTTGGATGGTGTTGCCTCCCTGTGGCCCGTTTCACCCGAAGCTGAGATCACACTTGAAGCCAACCCGACAAGTGTGGAAGCCGGGAATTTCCGTGGCTATCGCACGGCGGGCGTCAACCGTGTGTCGATCGGTGTGCAATCCCTCAACGAACACGACCTGAAGGCCCTGGGCCGTCAACATACACCCGATGAGGCGCTTGCCGCCTTCCGGCTCGCCGCGCAAATTTTCCCCCGTGTATCCTTCGACATGATCTACGCAAGGCCGCAGCAGAGTTTGGAAAAATGGCGGGCAGAATTGACAAGAGCGCTGGCTGAACAACAGGGCCACATGTCGCTCTACCAACTCACCATTGAACCTGAAACGCGCTATGCTGATTTGTTTGCAGCGGGCAAACTGAATGTCCCCGGCGATGATCTTTCAGCCGATCTCTATGACCTTACACAAGAGCTGACCGACAAGTCAGGCCTGCCCTGTTACGAAATTTCCAACCACGCCAAACCCGGTCACCAGAGCCAGCACAATCTGCTCTACTGGCGTTATGGCGAATATGCTGGCGTTGGCCCCGGCGCACATGGACGGCTTCGCGATGGTGACGTCACCTATGCGACGGCCACCGAAAAACATCCGGAGACCTGGCGGACGTTGGTTCAAATGCGAGGCCATGGCTTGGTTCAAGACGAGACCACCGACCATGCCGCCCAGGCCCGCGAAATGCTGTTGATGGGCTTGCGTATCGACGAGGGCATTGACCTTACCCGTTATGAAATGCTGGCGGGAAAACCCATGGCGCAATCCAAAATCACCGCCATGGCGGATTTGGGCTTTGTCGAAATGCGGGGAAATTCACGGCTTGCTGCAACCCAGGCCGGACGCCGCCTTCTCAACGCGGTGATTGCCGAACTCGCAGATTGATTTAAGCTGCTGAATATGAGCGACAAGACCTACCACATCGGTGCCCATGCCATTTCCGCCACATCGCTGGAACCGGGCCTGTATTTGATTTCGACACCCATCGGCAATCTTGGCGACATGACACTCCGCAGCCTCAATGCGCTGGCGATGGCGGACGTAATCTACTGCGAAGACACCCGCGTCACGCCGCGCCTGCTGGAACGCTTTGGCATCAAGAACAAGTTGAAGCCCTATCACGACCACAACAGTGAAGGTGCAGGTGCGGCCATCATCGCGGCCATTCTGGCAGGCGGAATTATCGCTCTGGTCAGTGATGCGGGAACGCCGCTGATATCCGACCCCGGCTTTCCATTGGTGCGCGATTGCGTGGCAGCGGGATTGAAAGTGGAAGCACTTCCCGGAGCGTCCGCCCTGTTGCCCGCACTGCAACTCTCTGGTTTGCCTACAGACCGTTTCACCTTTCTCGGTTTCCTGCCCCAGAAAAAAAACGAGCGCCTGAAAGTTCTGGCTGAAATTGATGACCGTTCGGAAACCGTCGCACTTTACGAGTCGCCGCACCGCATTCTTGACGCGCTTGAGGACATTCAAATGGTTCTCGGTGAGCGGCCATTGTCAGTGTCCCGCGAAATCACAAAACTGCACGAGGAAACCTTGCGCGGCACGGCAGCCCAAATCGCGGGCGTTCTCGCCGCCAAGCCATCAATCAAGGGCGAGTTTGTCATTATCATCGGCGCACAGCACAAGTCGCCAGAAGCACTCACAGACGAAGACATCACCAAGACCATTGAGATGGCTTTGCAGGATCACTCCTCCGGCAAGGCAGCATCGCTTGTGTCAAAAAAACTGGGCCTGCCGCGCGATGATATCTATGCCCGCATCCTCACCCTGAAAGGCAAGGCGTGAAGCGCTCACGCCAACAAGCGCATGATCACGGCCACCGCGCCGAAGTGATCGCACTCTGGTATTTGCGCCTGAAAGGCTATCGTCTTTTGGCCCAACGTTTCAAAACCTCAACGGGCGAAGTCGACCTGATCATGCGAAAGGGCGACACCACGGTGTTCATCGAAGTCAAAGCCCGCGCCACAGTGGACCAAAGCATGTTCGCGGTTACACCCCACCAATCCCGCCGCATCGCCTCAGCCGCCGCCACTTATGCCACGCGTGACCACAAGGCGGCACAAGGTTTTCAACGGTTTGACATTGTCGCCGTTCCTTCTTACCTCTGGCCCACACACATCAAGAACGCATTTGACGGGAACGCCTGAACCATGAAACTCAACGTCGCCGTCCAGATGGACCCGATCTCCTCAATCGACATTACGGGTGATTCTACTTTCGTCATGATGCTGGAAGCGCAACGCCGTGGGCACGCGCTGTTTCACTATCACGTGAAATCACTGGCACTGCAGGGCGGCGTGTTGTCGGCCCGTGGTGAACATGTTGTGGTGCGTGACGAATTGGGCAATCACTTCACTGCCAGTGAATCCCAGAAAATCGACTTGGCATCGCAGCACGTCATTCTCATGCGGCAAGACCCGCCCTTCGACATGGGTTACATCACCTCAACCCACATGCTGGAAACCGTGCATCCCAAAACCCTGGTGGTGAATGATCCCGCCGAAGTGCGCAACGCACCGGAAAAACTTTACGTGCTGAACTGGCGGCAGTTCATGCCCGATACCTTGATCACACAAGACGTGAAAGAGATCGACGCCTTCCGCCGCGCCCATGGCGATATCATTTTGAAGCCGCTTTACGGCAATGGCGGTGCCGGTGTGTTTCGCACCAGCACGACCGACCAGAATTTCTCGTCGCTGCTGGAGTTGTTTGCCCAAGCCTACAAGGAACCCTGGATCGCGCAGAAATATCTGAAAGACGTGCGCAAAGGCGACAAGCGCATCATTCTCGTCGATGGCAAAGTCGCAGGTGCCATCAACCGCGTTCCCGCCGCCCACGACAACCGCTCCAACATGCATGCAGGCGGCATTGCCGAACCTGCAACCCTCACCAAACGCGAACATGAAATCTGCGAGGCGTTGGGGCCTGACCTTAAAAAACGCGGACTGATTTTCACGGGCATCGACGTGATCGGCGACTACATCACCGAAATCAATGTGACATCACCAACTGGCATCCGGCAGGTCAAACGTTTCGGCGGTGAAGATATCGCAGCCCTGATCTGGGATGCGATAGAGGCGAGGCTGTGAGCGGACTGGACCTCGTTGCTTTTGATGCCGACGACACGCTCTGGCACAATCTCGTTCATTTTGATGCTGCGCAAATGCGTTTCGGCGAAATGTTCTCAAACTACATGCCAGCGCTAGAGGCGCGGGAACAACTGAACACCGCCGAGAAAAACAACATCAAACTCTATGGCTTCGGCATCAAAAGTTTTACCCTCTCAATGATCGAAACTGCCATCGCGATTTCAGAAGGGGCTGTGGATGCAGCGACCATCAGCAAGTTGATGGCCATGGGCCGCGACATGCTGGACCACGAGATGGAATTGCTGCCCCATGTGGAAGACACATTGAAGGCCCTGCACGGCAATCACCGTTTGTTGCTGATCACCAAGGGCGACCTGCACCATCAGGAAAAAAAACTGCTGGCTTCTGGTCTGGCGCATTTCTTTGATGGCGTGGAAATCGTGTCTGACAAGAAACCCGATACCTATCGTAAAATCTGCAAACGCCACGGGGCAGCCCCCAAAAAAACCCTCATGGCCGGAAACTCAATCCGCTCTGACGTGTTGCCGATGATCGAAGCCGGAGGTTATGGTGTCTATGTGCCGTTTCCGATTTTGTGGGACCATGAGCATGAAGAGGTGCCGGCAGATATGACAAGGTATTTTGAAATTGTTGATTTGCGCGGCATCTTGAACGTCGTGAAAGTATTGAGTTCATGACGGGTTACTTGAAAAATGCATCAATTCATTATATACATTGACGAAGCCGGAGACGAAGGGTTTGGCAAACTTGCTGCAGGACCTGTTGGAGGTCAGTCAAGGTGGCTTGCGTTGGGCGCATGTGTGGTAACGCGCGAAAATGATCTCAAGCTGCCGCGTTGGCGCGACGATATTGTGTCCAGATTTCCTAAAAAGAAGACACGAAATCTTCATTTTCATACTTTGACCCATGAACAAAAAACTGTTGTTTGCCAAGAGATTTCCAAATTGCCTATTGGTGTTTGCGTGACCCTTTCGCACAAAGTGACGATTCCGGGAAATAGCTGGGAAGAGACATTCAAACAGAAAGGCTACTTGTACAATTATTTGGTAAGGTGGCTGCTGGAACGAATTTCGGCTGCATGTGCAAAGAAAGATAAAGGCGGACAAATAAAAATAGTTTTTTCCCGGCGTGGAGGCACGAATTACGCGGCTATGAAAGAATATCTCCTGCTGATGAAAAACGGTCGGGAGAAAATACAACCAATTCGAAGCATCAATTGGAGTGTTGTAGATATAGATGCTATTGTCGTTGAAAGTCACGACAAGTGGGCAGGGTTGCAGGTTGCCGATTGTGTTACAAGTGCGTTCTTTCGGGCGGTAGAACCAAATTACTATGGAAATTATGAAACCAGTTATGCTCAAATCTTGAAGGGCAACCTGATCAAGAATAGCGGAAATGCGCTTAACTGCGGCCTCACACCAGTTCCATCATTTCAAAAATGTGGTGCTGATCCGGATCAAATAAAATTCTTCGAGTCTTTCACGAAATAAAGTGAGCAGGCCCCTGGCTCCTGATTCACATCGCTTGGATGCTGCCATCACTAGGATAACTCGGAGTGGTTCCAGCGCTTGCCTGCCCAATAGTCATATGGAACAAATTGTTTGCGAAGTCAAGATTGTTCCATTTTTGTTCTTGCGCGACGGAATTCTCTTGTTCTAACGTCTTATATGGAAACGCTGGGGAACAAGACCATGACATCACGCTGCTCGACGATTGCCTTTCAAGGGGTGGAAGGCGTCGTTGTCGACTGCCAAGCACAATTTGTGGGAGGCCAACCTGCCTTTACAGTGGTAGGCCTTCCCGACAAGGCGGTGGGGGAAAGCCGGGAACGCGTGCGGGCGGCGCTACATGCCATTGGACTGGCGCTGCCGGGCAAGCGCTTGGTGGTGAACCTGTCTCCTGCCGACCTTCCCAAGGAAGGCAGCCACTACGACTTGCCCATCGCACTGGCCGTACTTTCGGCACTGGGGGTCATACCACCGGATTTTCTGGCGCGTTACGCCGTGCTGGGTGAATTGGCACTGGATGGCTCCATTCTGGCCATTGCCGGAGCCCTTCCTGCTGCCATGGCGGCGCTTGGCAATGACCTGGGGTTGATCTGCCCAAAGGCGTCCGGCGCTGAAGCGGCTTGGGCAGGAGAAGAGCTGGATATTCTGGCACCGCAATCCCTCATCCAGCTCATCAATCATGTCAAAGGCACACAAGTGCTGACACGGCCCAAACCGCAAATTCAGGCGGATGAATCGGTATTGCCGGACATGTCTGACATCAAAGGCCAGGAAGCTGCAAAACGTGCGCTTGAGGTGGCAGCGGCTGGCGGCCACCACTTCCTCATGGTCGGGCCGCCCGGAGCTGGTAAATCCATGCTGGCGCAACGCCTGCCTTCCATCCTGCCGCCGCTTGAAGCCAGGGAAATGCTGGATATCTCCATCATTGCCTCGCTCGGCGGTGAGCTGAAGTCGGGCCAACTCTCCAGGCGCAGGCCCTTCCGTTCACCGCATCATTCAGCCTCCATGCCAGCCCTTGTGGGCGGAGGCATGAAAGCCAAGCCCGGTGAAATGGCGCTGGCGCATCATGGTGTGCTGTTCCTCGATGAATTGCCGGAATTTCAATCCCGCGTGTTGGAAGCGCTCCGTCAACCCATGGAAACGGGTGAGACGCAAATTGCCCGCGCCAATTACCACATCACCTTCCCGGCGCGGTTCCAGTTGGTGGCCGCGATGAATCCGTGCAAATGCGGCATGGCGGGCGAACCCGGCCATACTTGCCGACAAGGTCCGCGTTGTGCAGCGGACTACCAGGGCCGCATCTCCGGCCCGCTGCTTGACCGCATGGACATTCAAATGGAATTGGCATCCGTCAAGGCCTCTGACCTGACGTTGCCGCCACCAAAAGAAAAAAGCGTTGATGTGGCACTGCGGGTTGCCAAAGCGCGGGCCATACAACGTCAGCGTTTTCTTGACTTGGCCCTACCCAATCTTCGCCTCAATGCGGAAGCCGATGGCCACGTGCTCGAAAAAATCGCCACTCTGGACGACAAGGGCCAAGCCCTGATCCGCGATGCCGCCGATGCGATGAACCTGTCAGCCCGCGGTTTCCACCGTGTGCTTCGTGTGGCCCGCACCATTGCCGATCTTGATCACCGTGAAAGTATTTCGCGGCTGCATCTGGCAGAGGCGTTAAGCTACAGGCAGAAACCAGCATCAATGCGCGCTGCGGCGTGATTCTTTACCAGGACTTAACCGCAAATGCAGGCACCACGGGTTTGCAAGTTCAAACGTAACTAAAACACGCGAGAATTTCCCTTCAAAGGAAACGAGAGCGTTACATGTCAGGCCATCATCAATCCCAGACTTTGCGTCCGAAGCGACGTGCCACCGACACAACATCGGTCACCGCCACTGAAGAACGGATGACATGGCCTGTGCTGGTTTTGGCGGCTGTTGTGCTGATGGTCGGTGTCATTCGCATGGCGCATCAGCTTGCCTTGAGCGATCAGTTGCTGTTGGCAGGTGCGGCCCTCATCTGCGGCACAACACTGGCGGCATTGGGGGTCATGTGGAACCTGCTTTCAAACAGCAAGGCGCAAAACCAGTATCTGCAATCCCAGTATCTTCAGTCCCAGAATCTTCAAACATTGAAACCAGGTTCGCCGTCCGACAACTCTGCGCCTGACACCAAGCGCATGATGGCCACCATGGGTCATGAAATCCGAACGCCACTGAATGGTGTGATCGGCATGTTGGGACTTCTTCTTGAAACCGAACTCACGGCAGAACAGAAAAACTATGCAGGCATCGCCCATGCCTCGGGCCGCACTTTGTTGTCCATTCTTGATGAGATGCTGGACCGGGCAAAATCCGAAAACACCGATCAGCAAAAAAGCGCCAGTGTGGATCTGGCCTCGGTCATAGAAAACGTCACTGAGCTTCTCGCACCCCGTGCCCATGCCAAGGGTATTGATATATCATCCTGCATCGCGGCTGACGTGCCCGACTTGCTGCCGTTCCGCGATCTCCACATGCGGCAAATCCTGTTCAACCTCGCAGGAAACGCGATTAAATTCACCCAATCCGGCGGCGTCTCGATTCGCGCCACCATGAAAGATGGTGCCCTCCGCGTCGACGTGCGTGACACTGGTATAGGCATGACGGCTGATGAGCAGTCACGGCTGTTTGCCGACTTCGCCCAAGCCAATGACCAGACCTCAAAACGCTATGGTGGGACAGGCCTTGGCCTTGTCATTTCAAAATCCCTGGTCGAAACAACGGGCGGCACACTGCAACTCGAAAGCATCCCTTGCGTCGGCAGCACCTTCAGCGCAACCTTGCCTCTCACGGTCATAGGTCCACACCACCTGGAGAACCGTTTGTCCGGGCGTCATTATGTTCTTGCCATGCCCGACACCATGATGCGCTATGACCTGCAGAAAAATCTTGAAGGTGAAGGTGCTTCAACAAGTGTGGTTGAAGCAGGCGAAAATGAACTGGCAGAAGCCTTGTCGGGAAGCACCACCGCTATCATTGCGGACGCGCACAGCGCCGCACTGCTGCACCGTATGGCCCGGTCCCGCGCCCGCCAGAAAAAACCTGTTCCGCAAATCTGGTTGACCTTGAACCCCGAAGAGCGCCGCAGCCTCCGCAGCCTTCTTGCACGTCCAACCACGGGATATCTGATGAAACCCGTCCGGCGCTCCACGCTGGTGCGGCAATTGACCGAGCGCGACAGCCAGCACATTGCCGACCAGACAGCACAACTCCGCCAGATCGCCAAAACCGTCCGCAAAACCAGAAAGCTGCGCTTGTTGCTGGTTGAAGATACGCCTGTCAACGCATTGCTTGCCAAAACCATGTTGACCAAAGCCGGTCATGCAACGCGCCTTGCCACGTCAGGCAAAGCCGCACTCGACATATTGGCCACGGACCGGAAATTCGATGCCGTCCTGATGGACATCGAGATGCCGGACATGAATGGCCACGACGCCACCCGCACCTTGCGCCGCATTGAAGCGGAGAAGACGCTGCGGCCCTTGCCTGTTTTGGCCCTCACAGCCAACGCCCGTCCGGAAGATGTTGCAGCCTGTCTGGCGTCGGGCATGAATGGTCACCTCTCGAAACCCTTTGACCGGGCTGACCTCGACGAAGCCCTCGCCAACCTGATCCGCGCCAAGGCAGCGTGACACTGTCACAGCCTTGTCATGTCTGCATGTTGAAGATGCATCATGAGTTACATGTTGCTAGACACTCGCACCATGATCCTGGCCCAACGCAATGGCCTGACGGTGCGCCTCGCCCTCACGCCGGAAGATATTCGCGAAGCGCAGCGCCTGCGCTACCGCGTCTTCTATGAGGAGCTTTCGGCACAACCTGACGCGGTCGCAAAAGCGTCGCGACTGGATGTGGATCGCTTTGACAGCTTCTGTGACCATTTACTGGTACTGCAAGACGACGCACCCGATGATGAAAAATTTGTGGGAACCTATCGCCTGTTGCGTCAGGACGTCGCCGATAAAAACGGTGGATTTTATGCCCAGTCTGAATTTGACATTGCACCACTGCTGCAACGCCATCCCGGTTTGAAATTTCTGGAAGTTGGCCGCTCCTGTGTGGCGGAGGGTTTTCGCGGCAAGCCTGTTGCTGAATTGCTGTGGCAGGGCATATGGAACTACGTGCGCTTTCACAAGTTCGACGTCATGTTGGGCTGTGCCAGCCTCGCAGGTACCAATGCAAATTCACTGGCTGACGAATTGACATTTCTGGCGAATATCAAACCTGCACACCAGGATTGGACCGTCTCGGCCCTGCCGCATCGGCAAGTTGACATGCAACGAAAGCCGATGGCAGACGTCAACCAAAAAGCCGTCATCCGCAGCCTTCCGACCCTGGTGAAAGCCTATCTCCGGCTTGGCTGCTATATCGGCAATGGTGCCGTGGTCGACCACCAGTTCAACACCACCGATGTGCTGATCGTGCTGCCAGTATCAGAAATCAATCCGCGCTATTTCAATCACTACGGCGCACCGGTTTAAGGGACCTCATCAGCCCTTCGGGCAGCTTCTCCAAGGGAGAAGCGACCTGCTGCAAAATTTCCCCAAATCAGCAACATCGAGGGCGGTCTACCACCGTGTCGCTTCTCCTCTGGAGAAGCTGCCCGAAGGGCTGATGAGGTTCCTTCCTCTCACAACCCCACATCATAGGCCGCAATCGCTGCCAGATTGAGAATGTCGTTCGTCGTTGCCGACATTGATGCGATCTGCACAGGCTTGGCCAGACCTGTCAGCAATGGTCCGATGACTGTCACGCCACCCAGCTGCTGCAACATCTTGGTGGAAATCGAGGCTGAATGTGCCGCAGGCATGACCAGCACATTCGCTGGCCCCGTCAAGCGGCAGAAGGGATAGAGCGACATCGCCTCTTTCGACAAGGCAACGTCGGCTGCCATTTCGCCATCAAACTCGAAATCCACATTGCGGCCTTCCAGCACCTTTACGGCTTTCCGCACATATTCCGCGCGCTCACCTTTGGGATAACCGAATGTTGAATAGGACAAAAACGCCACGCGCGGTTCATAACCAAAACGCCGGGCCACGCCTGCGGCTTCCTGGGCGATGGAGGCAAGCTCTTCGGAATTCGGCAACTCATGAATCGATGTGTCCGCAATGAACACCGTGCGCCCCCGCACCAGGGCCATCGACACCCCGATGGCCGTGTGACCCGGTGACACATCAAGCGCCCGCCTGACGTTGTCGAGTGCCACCGAAAAATTTCGCGTCAATCCCGTCACCATGGCATCGGCGTCACCGGCAGAAACCATGGCCGCACCGAAGACGTTGCGGTCCTGATTGGCCATGCGCTGGCAGTCGCGCAACAGGAAACCATCCCGCTGCAAACGTTGATACAAAAGATTGGCATAATCCACATTGCGGTCGGAAATGCGGGCATTGGTGATTTCGACATTTTCGGAAAGTTCAATGCCGGAGGCACGCAACGTGTCTTCGATGATGCTTTCGCGCCCGATCAGAATGGCCGTTCCAAGCCCTGAAGCCGCAAACGCATTGGCAGCCCGGATCATCCGGTCTTCTTCGCCTTCTGCAAATACCACGCGCTTCGGGTTCGCCCGCACATGGGCGTAAACCGTTTGCAAGGTGCCCGCGATGGGGTCGAGACGGGCTAATAGCTGTGCGGCATAGGCGTCCAGATCCGCAATGTGATGCCGCGCCACACCGGACGCCATGGCAGCTTTGGCCACCGCCACGGGAATGCGGGATATCAGACGCGGATCAAACGGCACCGGGATCAAATACTCCTTGCCGAAGGTGAGACGTGAGCCATGATAGGCCGCTGCCACTTCGTCCGGCACATCCTCCCGCGCCAATTCGGCCAGCGCATTGGCGGCGGCAATTTTCATTTCGTCATTGATGGTCCGCGCCCGCACGTCCAGCGCCCCCCGGAAAATATAGGGGAATCCCAGAACATTGTTGACCTGATTGGGATAGTCCGAACGCCCCGTCGCAATGATCACATCACCGCGCACGGCATGAGCGTCTTCCGGCGTGATTTCAGGGTCAGGATTGGCCATGGCGAAAATGATCGGGTTCCTGGCCATGCGCTTTACCATTTCCGCCGTGAGCGCACCTGCCACGGAAAGCCCGAAGAACACATCAGCCCCCTCCATGGCATCTTCCAGCGTGCGGTGATCCGTATCAATGGCGTGGGCCGATTTCCACTGGTTCATGCCTTCGGTACGACCCTTGTAGACCACGCCTTTTGAGTCGCACAGAATGACATTCTGGTTGGGAACTCCCATGGACTTCACAAGTTCAACGCAAGCGATGGCCGCAGCACCGGCTCCGTTGCACACCAATTTGAAGTCCTTCAACGTGCGACCGGTGATTTGTAGCGCATTGATCAGCGCCGCCAATGAAATGATCGCCGTGCCGTGCTGGTCATCATGGAACACGGGGATGTCCATGAGTTCGCGCAAGCGTTGTTCGATGATGAAACAATCCGGTGCCTTGATGTCTTCAAGGTTTATGCCGCCGAATGTCGGGCCAAGATAGCGTACAGCCCCAATGAACTCTTCAACGTCTTTCGTATCAACTTCAAGGTCAATCGAATCAACATCGGCAAAACGCTTGAACAAAACCGCTTTTCCTTCCATCACAGGCTTGGACGCCAAGGCCCCAAGATCACCCAAACCCAGAATGGCCGTGCCATTGGAAATCACCGCCACCAGATTGCCCTTGGCCGTGTAGTCATAAGCCGTATCGGGGTTTTCAGCGATGCGGCGCACTGGTGCCGCAACACCAGGGCTATAGGCCAGCGACAGGTCACGCTGGGTGGCCATGGGTTTGGTCGGGTTGATTTCAAGCTTTCCTGGCTTTCCGCGCTGGTGGAACTGCAGCGCCTCCTCATCCGTCACCGAAGAGCGGCGGGGGGTTTTGCGCGGAGGAATGGCCATGATGGGGAGGTCTTTCAGGGTTTATTGTCAGAATCCGAAACTAGAGGCTTGAATTGCCGCCCGCAACCCGCAAAACGCTAGGGGCACACCATGGACACGACACCCGCAAACCTTGAGCAACGCCCAGCCGCCATCGCCACGCCGATGATGCTGCAATACATGGGCGTGAAAACCGCCAATCCCGGTTCGCTGCTGTTTTACAGGATGGGGGATTTCTATGAGCTGTTCTTCGACGATGCGGTGGAAGCCTCGCGCACGTTAGGAATAGCGCTGACCAAACGCGGCAAGCATCTGGGTGAAGACATCCCCATGTGTGGCGTTCCCGTCCATGCCATGGACCACTACCTGCAAAAACTGATCCGCCATGGCCACCGTGTTGCGGTGTGTGAACAATTGGAAGACCCGGCAGAAGCCAAAAAGCGCGGAGCCAAATCCGTTGTGAAGCGCGATGTGGTGCGCTTGATCACACCGGGCACCTTGACGGAAGACTCGCTGCTGGACGTGCGCAGCACAAATCACTTGGCCGCCCTTGTGGTGCTCAAAGGGTCTGGCGATATGGCGATTGCCTATGCGGACATTTCGACAGGCGATTTTGCAGTGACCGCCACCACCGCCACCCGCCTTGCCGCGGACATGGCCCGCATTGCGCCCTCCGAAGTGGTGCTGGCCGATCACCTGCTGGATGATGTTGCAGTCAAACAGGCCATCGCTTTTACTGGAGCCGCCCCCACGCCGCTGCCGCAAAGCCGCTTTGACAGCCAGACTGCGGAACTGCGTCTGACCCAACATTTCAGCGTGGCGACAACGGCAGGCTTTGCCGAATTCTCACGCGCCGAAGTGGCAGCCTTGGGAAGCCTGCTCGACTACATCAACCTCACGCAAATCGGCTCAGTCCCCCATTTGCGTGTGCCCCGCCGTGAAGCTGCGGGCGAAGGGCTTCTGATTGATGCCGCGACCCGCACCAATCTTGAACTCGCGCGCTCCATGCAAGGCACACGCTCCGGCAGCTTGCTCGATGTGATGGATGAGACGGTAACGTCCGCAGGGTCGCGGCGTCTGGCCGCCTTGATGTCACGGCCATTGGCGCGGGCAGACGCCATCAATGAGCGTCTCGATGGTGTGAGCTTCTTCCACGATCAAGAACAACTAACCAATGATATCCGCGAAAGCCTGTCACAGGTGCCGGACATCGAGCGCGCACTCGCCCGCGTCACGGCAAAACGGGCCTCACCGCGTGATCTGTCGTCCCTCGCAACCGGCATCGCCCGCGCCCATGCCATCTCATCGGAGCTTGCGCGATTGCCATTGCCCGCAGTCGTGGGGTCCAACGTTGGCATACTCGTGCAAGCCCCATTGCACCTGACCTACCAACTGCAACGCGCCCTCGCGGACTCCTTGCCACTCATGGCACGGGACGGTGGCTTCATCGCCGTGGGCTATGATCCCGAACTCGACATCTCGAGAAAACTCCGCGACGACACCCGCAGTGTCATCGCGGGACTGCAAACCCAATATGCCAGCATCACCGGTCTCAAAAACCTCAAGATCAAGCACAACAACATTTTGGGCTACTACATCGAAGTGCCACAGGCGCAAGCCGATGGCATGAAGGATGAGACTGGCGAAATCACCTTCTTCCACCGCCAGACCATGGCAGGGGCCATGCGCTTTTCGACTGCTGAACTCGCCAGCCTCGAGCAGAAAATATCCCATGCCGCCGAACGTGCGCTGGCCATCGAAATCGACCTCTTCAACGGCTTCTGCCAACAGGTCATCGAGTCACGCGCCGAAATCTCCTCCTGCGCCCAAGCTTTGGCCGATCTGGATTGCCTCTCGTCCCTCGCCCATCTGGCTCGCAGACAAAACCATGTGAGACCCATTGTCGATGCTGGCGTGAGCTTTGTCATCAAGGACGGCAGACACCTTGTTGTCGAAGCCGCCCTTGCCAAAGATGGGGCCTCACGCTTCATCGCCAATGACTGTAATCTCGGCGAAGACCAAACCGCACTCTGGCTTTTGACTGGCCCCAACATGGCAGGCAAATCCACCTTCCTCAGACAAAACGCGCTGATGGTTGTCATGGCGCAAATGGGCGCTTACGTGCCCGCTTCCTTCGCCCACATTGGCGTGGTGGACCGCCTCTACAGCCGCGTTGGTGCTGCTGATGATTTGGCGAGAGGCCGCTCCACTTTCATGGTCGAGATGGTGGAAACCGCCGCCATCCTCAATCAGGCCACGCCAAAATCACTGGTCATCCTCGATGAAATCGGCAGAGGCACCGCAACTTTCGACGGCTTGTCCATCGCCTGGGCCGCACTCGAATATCTGCACGGCCACAACAAGTGCCGCGCCCTCTTCGCCACACATTATCATGAACTCACATCATTGCAGGCCACACTCGAACGTCTGAAATGCATGACCATGATGGTGAAGGAATGGAAAGGCGATATCGTCTTCCTGCATCAGGTCGAGGAAGGTGCTGCTGACCGCAGCTATGGCATTCAGGCGGCGCGATTGGCGGGGCTTCCGCATGCAGTGATCTCGCGTGCGCAAGAGGTTCTGGCCAAACTCGAAAAGCACCGCGACCAAGGCACCAAGCCCGATCTGCTGGCGGATTTGCCGCTGTTCAACGTCGCCATCACATTGCCGCCACCAGAAATAAAAAAAGATGAGCTGCGCGAACGCATGGCCAGGTTACATCCAGACAACATGTCACCCCGCGAAGCCCATGACATGCTCTATGAATTGAAACGGCTTGCGTCCGGAGATAAAAAACCATGACGGCGACTGATGTTGCGATCTTTCAATTTGATGACCTGCTGCGCGAAGACCGGGATCTGCTTGCGCTCCGCAACCTCGCATCCACCCGCGTGCGCGGCATACTGCAAGACACCCGCGCTGCCGCCGAAACCCGGTTGATGGTGGATGGCAAAGGCACCCAATGTGCCGAAGCGCTGGCCGCCGCTGAAGACGCCATCATCAAAGGCCTCTACGCGCTGGCCTGCAAGGCGGTTGGCCTGAAGAACGCTGATCAAGCCCTCTCGGTCATCGCCACAGGCGGCTACGGCCGCGCCACTTTGGCACCGGGATCTGACATCGACCTGTTGTTCCTGGTGCCCGCAGCCAAGACCGTGGAAACCGACAAGGTGGTGGAATTTCTACTTTATTGTCTCTGGGATGCGCGCCAGAAAGTCGGCCACGCCACCCGCACCATTGAAGACTGCATTGCCTTGGTGAAAACCGACAACACCATCATGACCTCGATTCTGGAAGCGCGTTACATCTGCGGCAATCACCCGCTGTTTGATGATCTGGTCCAGCGTTACCGCAAGGGCGTGGTGCAAAAAAGCGCCAAGCAGTTTGTAACAGACAAATTGGCCGAACGTGATCAGCGCCACTCCAAATATGGCGAGAGCCGTTATTCGGTGGAGCCCGACATCAAGGACGGCAAGGGCGGCCTTCGTGACCTCAACACCCTGTTCTGGATTGCCAAGTTTTTGTTTGATGCCAATTCAACTGAAGAACTGGCAGAGAAAAATGTGTTCACCGGCGAGGAGTTGCGCCGCTTTCGCAAGGCGGAGGATTTCCTGTGGGCGGTGCGCTGTCACTTGCATTTTGTGACCAAGCGCGGCGAAGACAAGCTCACTTTTGATCGTCAAAGCGAAATGGCAGAACGCCTGGGTTACAAGAGTCATGGCGGCTTGAAACATGTTGAACGTTTCATGCGGCATTATTTTCTGGTGGCAAAGGACGTGGGAAATCTCACGCGCATTTTTTGTGCCAGCCTTGAAGCCAAACATTTGAAAGACGCACCATCCCTCTCGCGCATGATCGGCAAATTTCTGCCCAAGGGCAAACGCGCCGCAGGCTTGCCACAGGAATTCAAACTCGAAGCGGGCCGCATAGGTTTGGCTGATGACAGCGCCTTTGCCAAAGACCCGGTCAACCTCATTCGCATCTTCAAGGTTTCCGGCACGTTGGGAATTGAAATTCATCCTGACGCCCTCAACGGCATTCGCCTCAATCTGCGCAAGATTGACGACACAGTGCGCAAGAGTGAATTCGCCAATGCCCTGTTTCTCGATTGTCTCACTGAGTCAGGCGATCCTGAAACAATTCTGCGCGCCATGAACGAGGCGGGAGTCTTGGGCCGCTTCTTGCCCGAATTCGGCAAGATCGTGGCGATGATGCAGTTCAACATGTATCACCACTACACCGTGGACGAACATCTGATCCGTACCGTCGGTGTGCTGCGCGCCTTGGAGTCGGGCACCCTTACGGGCGATCATCCCCTCTCGGCTCAACTTTTCCCCACCCTCACATCAAGGCGTGCGCTGTTCGTCGCTGCACTGTTGCACGATATTGCCAAGGGCCGTGACGAAGATCATTCGATTGCGGGAGAACGCATCGCCCGCGACATCTGTCCGCGTCTGGGATTATCAGCAGCTGATACCGAGACGGTGGCCTGGCTCATCCGCCAGCATTTGCTGATGAGTGAAACCGCACAAATGCGCGACCTCAACGACTTCAAGACCATTCTGGATTTCACCGCCATCGTGCAAAGCCCGGAACGCCTGAAGCTGCTGCTCATTCTCACCGTGGCAGATATTCGCGCCGTCGGCCCCGGTGTGTGGAACGGCTGGAAAGGCCAGTTGCTGCGCACGCTCTATGCTGAAGCAGAACCCGTGCTGACAGGTGGCCACACGTCCATAACGCGCAAAGCCCGCGTGGCAGACGCGCAAGCCCTGTTCCTGTCCAGACATGCGGCCATGCCAGAAGCAGAACAACTCAATGTCCGCCAGCGCCACTACGATGCCTATTGGCTCAACGTTCCCGTAGACCAACAATTGCGCCATGAAGCCCTGATTGCAAGGGCTGCACCACGCGACGTGACCACGGACGTAAAATCCGACGCCTTTGCTGCCGTCACCGAAATCACCATCTATGCACCAGACCATCCGCGCCTTCTCGCCACCATCACAGGGGCCTGTGCTGCCGCCAACGCCAACATCATCGGCGCGCAGATTTTCACCACCACCGACGGCATGGCTCTCGACACCATTCTGCTGCAACGGGAATTTCCCGACGAGGCCGATGAAAAACGCCGCGCCCTTCGCGTGGCAGACACCATCACCAAAGCCTTGCGCGGACAGTTGCGCTTGAAAGACGCAATGGCACAAGCCCGCAAACCCGAATACCGCGCCAATGCTTTCAGCGTTGAGCCCCGTGTTATCATCGACAACACCTCGTCCAACCAACATACCGTTGTCGAAATCAACGGGCTTGATCGCGTCGGCCTGTTGCACCACCTCACCGATGCGCTGTTCCAACTCAACCTGAACATCGTCTCCGCCCACATCACCACCTTCGGCGAAAAGGTCATCGACGTGTTTTATGTGACCGACCTGACGGGGGCAAAAATAGAGAACGAGTCACGCCACCGAAAAATCGAACACGCCCTCCTGCAGGCCTTGGCACCAGCGGCACAGGCAGCGTAAAGGGCGGCCATGTCACTTCTCAAATCAGCAGGCACCGTAGGCGGTTATACGCTGCTCAGCCGCCTTCTCGGCTTTTTCCGCGACCAGCTCATCGCTTTCACCTTTGGCACAGGACCAATCGCAGAAGCTTTTGTGGTGGCCCAACGCCTGCCCAATCTGTTCCGCGCCTTGTTCGCCGAAGGTGCCTTCAACAACGCCTTTGTGCCGCATTTCGCCCGCATGCATGAAGGCAAGGGACAGGCCGCTGCCTTCGCCTTCTCGCGCGACATGTTCTCCGTCATGGCCACCTGGATGCTGTTGTTTACAGGCGCTGCCATGGCCTTGATGCCATGGATCATGCCAATCATCGCACCGGGCTTCACCGACGATCCCGCAACCTTGTCGCTGGCCACCGAACTTACGCGCATCTGTTTCCCCTATCTCGGCTTCATGTCGCTGACGGCCCTGTTCGGCGGTGTGCTGAACAGTCTGGGCCGCTTCACCGCACCAGCTGCCGCACCAATTTTGCTGAACATCGTGATGATCCTGTTCAACCTCTTCGGCTGGTGGATGGGCTATGGCAATTCTGCTGAAAGCGGTCGCCTGCAGGCTTGGGCCATTACAGTGGCAGGCGTGGCACAATTGGCATTGGTGATGTTTGCGGCCTGGCGTGTCAATGCTCCCATCTCACTGGGCGTTCCCAGATTGACCGCCGATGTGAAGAGCGTGATCTGGAAATCCATTCCCGGCATCATCTCCGGCGGCATCACACAGATCAATCTCGCCATCGCCACGGCGCTGGCCACGGGATTCGCAGGGGGTGCTGCATTTCTCTATTATGCCGACCGCCTGTTCCAATTGCCCTTGGGCGTGATTGGAGTGGCCATCGGTGTGGTGCTGCTGCCAACGCTTTCCCGCAAACTGCGGGCAGGCGATACCGAGGGAGCCATGCAAAGCCAGAACCGCGCACTGGAATTTTCACTCTTTCTCACACTGCCTGCCGCCGCAGCATTGATGATCATCGGCCGGCCCATCCTGCACACGGTATTTGAACACGGTGCCTTCACCAGAGCCGCCACCCTCAACACGGCCCCGGCCCTGGCCGCCTTCGCCGCAGGCCTCCCGGCCTTCACCGTGACCAAGATTTTCCAACCCGGATTTTTCGCCCGCGAAGACACCCGCACCCCGATGATCTTCGCCATCACAGCTGTCGTTGTAAACGTCGCCATGAGTTTTCTGCTCACAACATACTATGAGCACGTCGGCATCGCCGCCGCCACCAGCATCGCGGCTTGGGTGAACACCCTGTTGCTTGTGGGCACCAGTCTGTCGCGCGGACACTACAAACCAGACGCACGTTTCAAATCCCGCTTCCCCCGCATGCTGCTTGCAACTGCAATCATGACTGCCGCGTTGTGGGGCGTGTTGCGCGTGTTGGAACGCAACTACGCTGAAGGTGCGGGGTTCTCAGCATCACTTTGGGGTCTCGCCTTGTTGATGTGCGCAGGCATCGCCAGTTACGCCGTTGCCTCGCAACTGACCGGAGCCTTCCGAATCTCCGACGTCAAATCAGCCATTCGCCGATAGAAAGATACCTCATCAACCCTTCGGGCAGCTTCTCCAGAGGATAAGCGACTGGTTGGTAGACCTCCCTCTATGATTGACCATTTGGGGAGATCACACCCCGAGTCCTTCCCCCTTGGGGAAGGTGGCCGAAGGCCGGATGAGGTCCCTTTTCCCAACTTCAAGTTACCCTTTTCATTCCCGCCCGACATCGCTATGGGACCGCAGTCAACAGCGCTTGTCCAAAAGCTCTGTCCACCATCACCATCAAGGGTCCACACCATGAGCCAGTTTCCTCCCCGCGTTTTCTCCGGCATGCAGCCCACGGGCAACCTCCATCTCGGAAATTATCTGGGAGCCATGATCAACTGGATCAAGATGCAGGCCACACACGAAACCATTTACTGCGTGGTCGACCTGCACGCCATCACGGTGTACCAGGATCCGAAAGCCCTTGGCACCGCCATCCGCGATGTGACGGCAGCCTATCTCGCCTGCGGGCTTGATCCAAACAAATCCATCATCTTCAACCAGAGCCAAGTCGCCGCACATGCGGAACTGGCATGGGTGTTCAACTGTGTGGCCCGCCTTGGCTGGTTGAACCGCATGACCCAGTTCAAGGAAAAGGCGGGCAAGGACAAGGAAAAGGCCAGCGTGGGTTTGTACATCTATCCCAACCTGATGGCGGCTGACATTCTGGCTTACAAGGCAACCCATGTGCCGGTGGGTGAAGACCAGAAGCAACATCTGGAGTTGACACGCGACATTGCCCAGAAATTCAACGTCGACTTTGGTGAAGAGTTTTTTCCTCTCCCAGAACCCGTGATTCAAGGCACAGCAACGCGTGTCATGTCACTGCGCGACGGCACCAAGAAAATGTCAAAGTCCGATCCATCGGATTTGTCACGCATCAACCTGATGGACACTGCCGACGACATTTCGAAGAAAATCCGTAAAGCCAAAACTGATTCAGACGGCATTCCCTCGGAAGCCAAGGGTCTTGAAGGCCGCGCGGAAGCGGACAATCTGGTGGGCATCTATGCCGCTCTTGCCGGATTACAGGTGTCGGATGTGCTGGCGCAGTATGGCGGCGGGCAATTCTCCACCTTCAAGAACGCGCTGGCGGATCTGGCGGTGGCCAAACTCTCGCCCGTCACCGAGGAAATGCTGCGCTTGCAAGCTGATCCAGCTTACATCGAAGCCGTACTCGCAGATGGTTCAGCACGAGCCCGCGCCATTGCCGCCCCCATTTTGCGCGATGTCAAAAAGCTGGTGGGCTTCATTCAGGCGTAATACCTTTAAAATCATTCCAAACTGGCCTATATGCAGCCCAGAGGTATCCCCATGTTTATTCAAACCGAAGCCACGCCAAATCCCGCTACCCTGAAATTCCTGCCGGGAAAACCCGTATTGCCGGGATCCACCCGTGATTTCCGCAACACGGATGAGGCAACAGAATCGCCTCTGGCCTCACGCCTTTTCGGCATCACCAATGTTTCTGGCGTGTTTCTGGGCCATGACTTTGTGACCGTCACAAGGTCTGGCGGTGAATGGCAACAGCTGAAGCCTGCCATCCTCGGCGTCATCATGGACCATTACATGTCTGGCGTGTCCATACTCTCCGACATGTCGGCCCCTGCCGAAGCGGAAAGCGACAGCGAATTTTTCGACGAGGAACATGCGCCGCTGGTAAAAATCATCAAGGATTTACTCGACCAGCGCGTCCGCCCCGCCGTTGCGCAAGACGGTGGCGACATCACCTTCAAGGGCTTCAAGGACGGCGTGGTGTACCTCAACATGCAAGGCTCCTGCGCAGGCTGCCCTTCATCAACGGCCACGCTGAAACACGGTGTGGAAAACCTGCTCAGGCATTTTGTGCCGGAAGTCACGGAAGTGCGCCCGGTTTAAGCGAAGGGGACTGTTTGCTCTTCCTCGCAAACTGTCCCCGATTTGCGGTGGTTCGAGATCAGGGACAGCTTGCAAGAAAAAGCAAGCAGTCCCTCCGTCCTACCCGCTCTCCGGCCCCACCGTGTCATCCTCAACAGGCCCTGGCGTTTTGACGTGTATCCGCACCCGTTTCACCCGTCGCAAATCGCTCTCGACAATCTCAAATTCCAGCCCCGCCGCATGCCGGATCACTTCACCGCGCACCGGCACCCGCCCGCCCATTTCAAACACCAGTCCGCCCAGCGTATCCGCCTCGTCATGCTGGTCATCCGGCAGCAGATCAACCTTGAACATCTCGTCCAGCGTGGCAATGGCAATGCGGGCATCGGCCATCCACGTTACGTCATCCTGCTTTTTGATCAGCACATCGTCTTCGTCATCATCATGCTCGTCTGAAATTTCACCGACGATGGACTCGACAATATCCTCAAA
The DNA here is from genome assembly GCA_043754325.1 of Hyphomicrobiales bacterium. GTDB lineage: Bacteria > Pseudomonadota > Alphaproteobacteria > Rhizobiales > Aestuariivirgaceae > Aestuariivirga. Next base: position 5,938 of record JAYUVC010000003.1, on the reverse strand, counting down.
CGAAACCAGACCATCGGTGCCACCATATTCATCCACCACCACGGCTAAATGCACATGACTGGTTTTCATTTTGAACAACAGGTCAGACGCCGGCATTGACAGTGGCACATAAAGCACGTCGCGGATGATGCTGTTGTGGCCCTTCACGGTGCTCGAAAGTTCAGATGCTGACAATGAAATGCCCGCCACTGATTTCGATTTGCTGGTGCGGCCCCTGGTGTTCATCCAGCGCAGAAAATCCTTGACGTGGATCATGCCCACAACATCATCCAGTGTATCGCGGTAGACCGGCAAACGGGAGTGATTGGCTTCAACGAAACGGTCCAGCAATGCACGAAGGGTTTCGTCTTCTTCAACGCCGATGATATCAGCCCGTGGCACCATCAAGTCACTGACGCGTAGATCCTGGAAATTGACGAGATTGTCCAGCATGGTGCGGGCATCCGCCGCCATGCCGGGGCCACCAGACACTTCGGCGTGGCTTTCGAAGACGTTTTCAAGGTCTTCGCGCAAATCCTTGCTGCCCTGCAAACGTCGCCGCAAACGGTTCAGAAAATTTGGGGCCTTTTTGGTTTCTGGTATCTTGTCGTTGCTCATGCGGTGTAAGGATCGGCAATGCCAAGGCCTGCCAAAATCCCTTTTTCCCTTGCTTCCATTGTCTCGGCGTCCACCCCATCCTCATGGTCAAAGCCCAGAAGATGCAATGTGCCGTGTACCACCAGATGCGTCACATGATCGGCCAAACTCTTGGGCCCCTCACGCGCCTCCAGCGCCACGGTGCCCCATGCTAGCACAATGTCACCCAGATGCGCGACCTCGCCTTCAGGCACCGGCATGTCAGGCGACGGGAAGGATAACACATTGGTGGATTTGTCGAAGCCGCGCCACTCCTTGTTCAGCACTCGCATTTCCGTATCACTTGTCAGCAACACATCAATGCCGCGTTTGTCATTCGGCAACACGGCTTCAATGGCCCGTGTCACCACACCTTCTACGCCAAAAATGCCGTGCCATGACTCATCGTCCACATCGATGGAAATGTTCATGTCAACGGCTTGTCAGCGGCTTGGTCTTCTTTGCCTGCTTTTCATAGGCCCCTACAATGCGTCCCACCAAGGGGTGGCGCACAATGTCGTCAGCCACGAAATGCACCTGCTCTATGCCTTTGACGCCCTTGAGAATGCCCATTGCATCAGACAGGCCTGAGGTTATGTTATTGGGCAGATCGACCTGTGTCGGGTCACCCGTCACCACCATGCGACTGCCTTCACCCAGACGCGTCAGAAACATTTTCATTTGCTGCGGTGTGGTGTTTTGCGCTTCGTCCAGAATCACGAAAGCATGGGCAAGTGTCCGCCCGCGCATGAAGGCCAGTGGTGCAATTTCAATCTGGTTTTCGGCCAAGCCTTTTTGCACAAGGCTTTGCGGCATCATGTCGTAAAGTGCGTCATAAAGCGGGCGCAGATAGGGGTCGATCTTTTCCTTCATGTCGCCCGGCAAAAAGCCCAGGCGTTCGCCAGCTTCCACGGCAGGGCGCGACAACACGATGCGGTCAACTTCGCCATTCATCAGGGCTTCGGCCGCACATGCCACGGCGAGATAGGTTTTGCCTGTTCCCGCAGGGCCAATTCCAAATACCAGTTCATGGCGGCGGATGGCTTCAATGTATAATTTCTGGTTGGGTGTTCGGGCATTCACGGACTTGCGGCGTGTGCGCACAGCACCTTCGGATTGACCTTCATCCTTGGCCCGCATCATGCGAATGGCCCCGTCCACGTCACCCTTGGTCACATCGGTGCCACGGCTGGCGCGGGTGTAAAGTGACAGCAAAACCGATCGCGCATCTTCTGCTGCAGTCGCTCCGCCACGAATGGCAACGCGATTGCCCTTCGGTGTAATCGCTACACCCAGACGATTTTCGATCAGCGCCAGATGCTCGTCATGTTCACCGTAAACGCGCGGCAACAGGCGGTTGTCTTCAAAGCTGAGGCTGAGGGTATGGTCATCTTGCGGCTGTTGGCTGCGCAAGGGGTGGGCTGCAATGACGCTGGTCGGGCTCAAGTGTGGCTTATCTCCTCTGGACTTATATTGGGTCGCCCATGGCACGACGTCAAGCCTCATGCGGACTTGCCCACTGCCGTGGCGGTAAGGCTGTTGGGCTTTAGAGAGTCGATCCTGCACTCCACAATATCGCCCACTTGGGCCGACTGCGTATCAAAATGCACACTCTGCAAATAAGGTGATCGTCCGATCATCTGTCCTTCATTCCGTCCCGGTTTTTCAACCAGCACCGACAGGGTCTGACCAATGCAAGAACGGTTGAAGGCGTTGAGTTGTTCCGCAAGAACAGCCTGCAAACGATAAAGCCGGTCGAATTTTTCGGCGTCGGGAACTTGGGCACTGCGGTCTGCCGCTGGTGTGCCCGGACGCTCGGAATATTTGAATGAATAGGCCGAAGCATAACCCACGGTCTTGGCGAGATCGAGTGTCGCCTGAAAATCACTTTCCGTCTCACCGGGAAAGCCGACAATAAAGTCACCGGATATCGCCATGTCTGGCCGAGCTTCTCGCACCTTGGCAATCAAGTCCACATAGTTTTGCGCAGTGTGGCCCCGGTTCATGGTTTTCAGGATTTTGTCGCTGCCAGACTGCACCGGCAAATGCAAATATGGCATCAGCTTTGAATTGTTGGCGTGGGCTTCGATCAAATCGTTTGTCATGTCCCTGGGATGGCTTGTGGTATATCGTATACGTTCAATGCCCGAAATGGATGACAGTTCGGAGACGAGTGTCGCGAGACTCGAAACCTCGTTCTTCGCGTCCTTGCCGCGATAGGCATTCACGTTCTGCCCCAGCAGCGTGATCTCTTTTACGCCACTGTCAGCAAGCGCGTGGGCTTCATCCAGAACCTGGCGCACCGAGCGCGAAAATTCCTTGCCCCGCGTATAGGGTACCACGCAGAAGGAGCAGAACTTGTCGCAACCCTCTTGCACCGTCAGGAATGCAGCGACACCATGCTTCAGCGCTTTGCGGGAGGCCGCGCCTCCCAGCCCCTCAAACTTGTCGTCAGTTGGAAATTCAGTTTCAATTACGGCAAGTCCCGTCTCGGCCCTTAGCCGCAACATGGCTGGCAAACGGTGATAGGTTTGCGGTCCAAACACCAGGTCCACCTCTTTCACACGCCGTGCAATCTCGGCCCCCTCGGCCTGGGCCACGCAACCTGCAACAGCAATGACCATGTCTTGGCCCAACGCCTGCCGCGCCTGCTTGAATTCGCGCACGCGGCCCAGTTCGGAATAGACCTTGTCGGACGCCTTCTCGCGAATGTGGCAGGTATTGAGTACCACAAGGTCTGCCTGTTCCGGCCCATCCGCAACAGCATAACCCTGCGCCGCCAGCAGCTCTTGCATGCGGGTCGAATCATAGACATTCATTTGGCAGCCATAGCTTTTTACGTAAGCTGTTTTGGTGGGGTCATCAGTCATGCCCGCCTGCTACTCCAAAACCAGCCTCCCGTGAAGTGCGGCGGCCAGGTTCTGGCGGATCAGGCGTTCGGAGGTGGCCGAAGCCCGTTTCCTGTAAGCCCGCGTATCTTGATCCAACGCCGGGTGAATGATGATCTGTACCGTCAATGGCCCGGCGCACAACGCCTCCCACAGGTGCGGGACCAAATCCATATCGGCATACCAGGCAAAGCGCGGCCGGTTGCGCCGTGTGAGGGGGAGCTGCCAGTTTTGCGTATAGGCCAAGGTAACGGGCACAATGGCAATCTCCGGTGCCGAAGCTGCCGCGAAAAAAGACGACTTGAACGGCAACACCGAAGCCCCGTCATGCGACGTGCCCTCAGGGAACAATACAATCCGGTCACCCGCTGCCAGCCGCACTTCCATTTCGGTGCGTGAATGCTTGGTCGAGTACCGCCGCTCCCGGTCCACAAACACCGTACGCTGCAATTTCGCCAACCAGCCAAAGAACGGCCAGGACGCAACTTCGCGCTTGGCCACAAACGACAGGGGTGCCACCGTACTCAGCACCAGAATATCAATCCACGAGACATGGTTCGAAACGATCAAACATTGTCCGCCTTCAGGAAGCTGTCCCGTAACCTTGATCCTGAAGCCGAGGATGCGACAGGCCATCCGGTGAAAATGAAATGGCAGTGCGCGCGCCATTGAAGGCCAGAGCCTGATCAACAGCCATTGCAACGGCATCAACTGCAGCGTGACCAACACCAGACACAGCGTGCGAGACCCTGCCGACACTTTGTTAATCAAGCCTGCAACTCCCTGACCATGGTTACGGCGTTCTGACCATCAGCATAATAGCCTTTGCGAACCCCGTTCACCTGAAAGCCAAAGCTCTCATAAAGTCCCCGTGCAGCCGCATTGTTTTCAGCCACCTCAAGAAACAATTTCGCTGTCCCCATCGTTTCCAACTGGCTGACCAACCCCAGCATCAAATCCCGTCCAAAATGCTGGCGGCGATAATTCGGCAGTACACAGATTGTATTGATCTCAGCCTCGCCCGCCACCCACTGGAATTGCACAAAGCCGTAAACCGTACCCGCAAGTTCTACCACAAGTGCCGAAGCTCCGGGAACGGAAAGCGTCAACGTCAACTCCGCAACGGTCCAACCCTTGGCAAAACTTTGCCCGTGTATTTTCGCCATGACGACAATATCCGAAGGCGAAGCAACACGCACATGCGCTTGCGATGCTTCAACCGGCACACTGGGCTTTGCATCGGGCGGCCGGAGGTACAAAGGTTCAACACTTTTTCCCGTGACAGGCAATGACGCCGCATAGGCGGCAAATTGCCCGGCATTTGGACCGGTGGCAGACACTACCGCTCCCGCCTGTGCAACGATGTCATCCATCGCAGCCAAACCCGGAGCAATGATCTGCGTTGCCGTCGCCCCGTCAAACAGCGCCCAATAAAACAATCCGCTCCCCCCCGCTTGCAGTGCCACGGCAAATCTGCCGCCTTGCCCAAAATGCGGCACTGCTGTTGCTGTCAAACTGTCAATACCAACCAAAGGAATATTCAAAGCCAGCGCCATGCCCTTGGCGAAACTCAACCCGATCCTCAAACCGGTAAACGTGCCGGGACCACAACTGACAACGATTCGTGACAATTGATCCGGCGCCAAACCAGCCTCAGCAAACAACCGCTCCACCATCGGCCCCAAGGCCTCGGCATGGCCCCGCTCCATCACTTCGCAGCATGACGCAACAATGCGTCCCGCCGCATCGTCATAAAGAGCGGCAGAGCAGGCGTTGAAACAGGTATCGAGAACGAGAAGCATGGACAACACTCAAACGTCAGTAAAGGACCTCATCAGCCCTTCGGGCAGCTTCTCCAGGGGAGAAGCGACTTGCTGCAACACCTCCCCAAATTATCAACATTGAGGGAGGACCACCACCGAGTCGCTTCTCCTTTGGAGAAGCTGCCCGAAGGGCTGATGAGGTCCCTTTTTTGCCCCTCACATCCCAAAATCCCCTACCCGATCCGCCATTGTTCGCAAATACCTCGCGCATACCGGATGATGCAGCGCCATTTCATCCAGCAACTGCCGGATCGATGCGAGTGCCCGCGGTTTTGGTATTTCGGCGAGTTTGCCTGCGAGATGATCATGTTCGTGCACCAACTCTGTAAAGGCCAATGACTCACGTTCGGTTTCATCACCAATCAATGCATGAATGGGTTCGAGCTGGCTTTTGCCCTTCATGGCGGTGTGCCCTGCTGTCAGGAAGGCCAGCTTCCGGGTTTCGGAATGCAACACACCCGCCACCAAAATATCATGCCCAACCACTTTACACGACGACTCGGTACGCGCCGCCGTATTCACCGTTTCACCCAGCACGGAATAGTCAAAGCGTTCGCTCGACCCCATATTGCCAACGCAAGCCGGACCGCTGGCGAGGCCGATGCGGACGGC
>JAYUVC010000002.1:0-6640 GCA_043754325.1 Hyphomicrobiales bacterium | reverse complement strand
ACAGACTGGCGCGCCTCTGGTGCCGCCGCAAAACTCCCCGATGGTGCCTACACCATCGGCATCCGCCCGCATCACGTTGTGCCCATCGGCAAAGCCAAGGCCAACTGCGAAATCGGAGGCCGCGTTCTGGTGACGGAAATTTCAGGATCGGAAAGCGTTGTGCATTTCCAGTCCGGCGGCAAAACCTGGGTATCGCAAACCGCTGGCGTGCAACCCATCAAGGTGGGTGAGACAGTGCGTTTCTCAGCCGACATCACACGCGGCATATTCTTCAATGCAGACGGAAAGCGGGTGCTCTGATGACTGTGAACCTGGATTGCGGAAAAGGACCTCATCAGCCCTTCGGGCAGCTTCTCCAAAGGAGAAGCGAATCTGTCGTAGACCTCCCCAAATGGTCAGTCATTGGGGGAGGACTACGAACCAGTCGCTTCTCCTCTGGAGAAGCTGCCCGAAGGGCTGATGAGGTCCCTTCCCCAAGCACGACTGCCGGAACCATCTGACATGGCAAAAATCACCATTGAAAATTTGCGTCACGCTTATATCTCGAACCCCACGCAACCCGACCACTACGCCCTGAAACATGTGCATCTCGACTGGGCCGACGGCGGCGCCTACGCATTGCTCGGTCCATCCGGCTGCGGCAAGACCACATTGCTGAATTTGATTTCCGGCCTGCTCCCCCCCTCAGAAGGCCGCATCCTGTTTGATGGCCGCGACGTGACGCACGACACGCCGGAAAAGCGCAACATCGCCCAGGTGTTCCAGTTCCCGGTGATCTACGACACCATGACGGTTTACGACAATCTGGCCTTCCCCTTGCGCAATCGTGGCGTCAACGAAACCGAAATCAAAAAACGCGTCGATAATATCGCTGACATGCTCGAACTGACGTCTACCTTGAGCAAACGCGCCTCCGGGCTCACCGCCGATGGCAAACAGAAAATCTCGCTTGGCCGTGGTCTTGTGCGGTCTGATGTGAACGTGGTCATGTTCGACGAACCTCTCACCGTCATCGATCCGCATTTGAAATGGCAACTCCGGTCCAAACTCAAGGAACTGCAACAGCGCATCAAGCGCACCATGATCTACGTAACGCACGACCAGACTGAAGCTTTGACCTTCGCTGATCTGGTCGTCGTCATGAACAATGGCGAGATCGTGCAAACCGGTACACCCATCGAATTGTTCGACAAGCCACGCCACACGTTTGTTGGCCACTTCATCGGCTCGCCCGGCATGAATTTCCTGCCCTGTGAAGTGAAGGGCGGCAAAGCCGTTGTCGGCGGCCAAACCATCAATGCCGAAAACGCCAAGGCTGCGAAGTCCGGCAAACTCGAACTCGGCATCCGCCCCGAATTTATCTCTTTCACGAAAACCGGTCTTGCTGCTGACGTCACGAAAGTATCGGACATTGGTCGCGTCCGGGTGGTCGAAACCCGGTTGGCCTCAGGCCACATGGTGAAACTTGTGGTACCCGAAGGTGACGCCATTCCAACAGGCAAAGCCAACATCACCTTCGATCCCAACCGCACCCATGTTTACGAAAACAGTTGGCTTGCCGGCGACAAGATGGGGGCCGCCCAATGAACAAGATTCAAAACAACAAGGCGTGGTTTTTTGTGCTGCCCGTATTCGCGCTGGTCGCCTTCAACGCGCTCATTCCACTGATGACCGTGGTCAATTATTCCATTCAGGAAACCTTCGGCAACAATGAATTCTTCTGGGCCGGGCCAACCTGGTTTTCGGATATTTTGCGCTCCGACCGCTTTCACGCCGCCCTTGGTCGCAGCCTGTTCTTCACCGCTGTTGTATTGGCCATCGAAATACCACTGGGCCTCGCCATCGCCCTGTGCATGCCGAAAAAAGGCCCGTGGGTCTCCGTCTGTTTGATCCTCATGGCCCTGCCACTCCTCATCCCGTGGAATGTCGTGGGCTCCATGTGGAACATCATGGCCCTGCCCGATCTTGGTCTTTTGGGACGCGGCATCAATGCGCTTGGGATTGAATACAATTACACCCGCCAACCAGTCGCGGCATGGTTCACCCTGATCCTGATGGATGTCTGGCATTGGACATCGCTGGTCACACTGCTCTGCTACGCGGGCCTCGTCTCCATTCCCGATGCCTACTATCAAGCCGCAAAAATCGACGGTGCAAAAGCATTGGCAGTATTCCGCTTCATTCAGTTGCCGAAACTGAAACACGTCCTCACCATCGCAGTTCTCCTGCGCTTTATGGATAGCTTCATGATCTACACCGAAGTGGTCGTACTAACGGGCGGCGGCCCCGGCAATTCAACCACCTTCCTCTCCATCGACCTGGTGAAATACGCACTCGGCCAATTCGATTTGGGCCACGCCGCCGCCATGTCGCTGATCTACTTCCTGATCATTCTGATCGTGAGTTGGCTGTTCTACACCCTCATGATGCGCGAGGAGACAAACTGATGTCCAAACGTTACCTCGTTCCCCTGATCTACATCATCTTCCTGATGTTGCCGATTTACTGGCTCATCAGCATGTCGCTGCGCACCACCAATGAAATTCTGGACACCACCCAGTTTTCATTCTTCCCGCGCAAACTCACCCTCGACAGCTACATCACCATCTTCACCGACCCCACATGGTATAACGCCTATATCAACTCCATCACCTATGTGGCCATCAACACGGTCATCTCAATCACGGCGGCACTGCCCGCAGCCTACGCTTTCTCGCGCTACCGATTTCTGGGCGACAAGCATCTGTTCTTCTGGCTGCTGTCAAACCGCATGGCACCACCTGCCGTGTTCGTGCTGCCCTTCGTCAATCTCTATTCAGCCGTCGGTTTGTTTGACACGCCATGGGCCGTGGCTTTGGCCCACACGCTGTTCAACATTCCACTGGCCGTGTGGATCCTGGAAGGCTTCATGTCGGGCGTGCCGAAGGAGCTGGATGAGACCGCCTATGTCGACGGCTATTCCTTCCCGCGCTTTTTCGTCCGCATCTTCATCCCCACAATTTCAGCAGGCATCGGCGTTGCCGCCTTCTTCTGCTTCATGTTCTCTTGGGTGGAAATGCTGTTGGCAAAAAACCTGACATCAGTCGCCGCCAAACCCATCGTCGCCGCCATGACCAAAACCGCCAGCACATCAGGTTATGAACTGGGGCTTCTCGCAGCCGCAGGTGTGCTCACACTCATCCCTGGTGCGCTGGTCGTCTATTTCGTGCGCAACCACATCGCCCGGGGCTTTGCCTTGGGACGCGTCTAGGAGGTTCCCATGGATCAGATCACAATGTTCTCAGGCGCATGGTGGCAAGAGCCGCTCGGCTCCTGGATGGCCTGGAACCGCGTGTCGATAGCGTTCTTCGTCTACATTTTTGGCTCCATCGCCGTGATGGGCCTGTGGGAATACCGCTCCCCGGGCGGCAATCCAAGGAAAGGCATTTTCACGTTGGATACCACACGCGGCGACAGGCTGTTCATGTCACATGTGGGAACATGTTTCATTTTTCTGGGATGGCTGGGCTTGATCGGAACACCGCTGTGGGGAGCCGTTGCACTGTCAATCATATGGATCGTCTTCGTCTTCCGCTACGCCTGACACAGGCCCTCACAACAACCCACGCCCCGCCAAATTCCGCATCAAGTGCGAAACCCCAAACTCCCAAGGCGCACAAGCATCCGTTGACTGCACCACATTGAACAACACCCCCAACAGCGGATTGGCCACACTCACCATATCGCCATGTTTGTGCGTAAACCCCTGCCCCTTCGCACCCCGGTCCTGCGTCGGTGCAAACACCGTCCCGCAGAACAGCACAAAACCATCCGGGTACTGATGATGTTGGTTCAAAGTGGCAGCAGCGAGGCTCTCCGGACTGCGGCTGATCTTCCGCATGTTGCTGGCCCCCTTCAAATGAAAACCATCGTTATGTTCAACTTCCAACGTGATATCCATCGACTTCACATCTTCAATCGAAAAACCAGAATCAAAGAACCGGATGAACGGCCCCAATGCACAAGACGCATTGTTGTCCTTGGCCTTCGACAACAGCAACGCCGATCGCCCCTCCACATCCCGCAAATTGACATCATTGCCCAGCGTGGCTCCCACCAATCGCCCGCGTGAATCAGACACAATCACCGCCTCAGGCTCCGGATTGTTCCACGACGACACCGGATGTATTCCAACATCAGCCCCAAAACCCACAGCACTCATCACCTGCGACTTTGTAAAAATTTCTGCATCCGGCCCAATGCCCACTTCCAGATATTGCGACCAGCTTTTCTTCTCGATCAGCGACTGCTTCAACGCCATCGCCTTTGCGGAGCCAGGAACCAGCTTCGACAAATCATCACCAATCAGCCGCGTAATGTCAGCCCGAATCGCATCAGCCAGCAAAGCATCACCCCGTGCCTTTTCCTCGATCACCCGCTCCAGCATGGACGACGCAAAGGTGACACCCGCCGCCTTCACCGCCTGCAAATCGATAGGTGCCAGAATTCGAACGCCCTCAACCGCACCATGCAGCACGTCGCCAACCGACCCCATGTCTTCGCCCGGCATCGCCGCAAGCATGGTCGCGGCATCAACAGTCTCACAGAGATCGCGCATCGTGGGGATGCGTTTCGAAGTGATGTCCACCAGACGACCTTTGCGCACCGCAGCGAGGCACGGACCAACACCATCCCGCCAAATCCGCCCGACAAAACTGCCCTGTTCAAGAGCCGACACGCTAAGGTCCACAGCAGTTGCATGTTTCATAAGCAGGTTTTCCGATCATTTTCAGACAAACACAAATTTGCCCTTGCAGCCCGGACAAAACTGGGCAAGATTGATATAACAGTTGGGCGGACAAAGTCCGAACCAAAAAAATTCGATGTTTTCGCCGCAATTGTGAAAACCACGGATACAAAAATGAAATGGGAGGATACTATATGAAAATGAAGTCTCTGATCACTGGCGCCTTGTTCGCCAGTGTGGCTGTTGGCGGTCTGGCTGCCACCGCTGTCGCAGGTGAATATGATGGCGTAACCATCAACATCTTGACACGTCCAGGCCCGGTCATTGCCGGCCGTCTGGCCGAACGTGGCAAAGAATTTGAAGCCATGACAGGTGCCAAGGTTGTGGTAGCCGAAGTTCCCTTCGCTGAAATCTTCCAGAAGATCCAGACAGACTGGACCACGGGTACCAACTCGATTGACGTTGGCGTTTTCGCAGCTGGTTGGGGCGTTGAACTGGATGCCGCTGGCCTGTTGACAGACCTCGACCCCTATATCGCCAAGGACACCAAGATTGACCTTGCTGACGTTGCAGGTTACTTCCGTGAATTCGGCCAGAAAATCGGCGGCAAGACCAAGCTGTTGATGGTTGATGGCGACTTCCAGATGGTGTATTACCGGAAAGACGTTTTGGAAGCCAACGGCCAAGCTCTTCCCAAAACCTGGGACGACTATCTGGCTGTTGCCAAAGCCATTCATGGCAAAGACATGAACGGCGACGGTGTGCCGGATTACGGTTCCTGCATTTTCAAGAAGCGCAACGCCCAGTCCTATTTTGCCATTCAAACTGTTGCGGCATCATTTGTGCAAACCATGGGCACCGCCCAAGGCTTCCACTTCGATGGCAAAACCATGAAGCCCATGATCAACAACGCGGCATGGAAGAAGGCGTTCGAAATTTACAAGGAAACCGGAAAATATGGCCCGGCTGAAGAACTGAACATGGACATCGGTGATACCCGCGGTCTGTTCAAGGTTGGCCGTTGCGGCCTTCTCATCGAGTGGGGCGATCCAGGACCCATGTCGATTGAAAAAGACGCCGCAGCCATCAAGGACAAGCTCTATGCCATCTCGGCTTTGGGCACCAAAGAAGTGCTTGACCGTGCCACTGGCCAACTCGTGCCGGTGACCAAGGAAAATTCACCTTACTCGATTGATGGCATCAACTACGCGCCATTCGCAGCCTTCGGTGGCTGGGCCGGTGCAGTGAACTCCAAGCTTGACGACAAGAAGAAGCAGGCCTCCTACGACTTCCTGTCTTACATGAACCAGGCCGCACAATCGAACGTCGACGTGACCTTGGGTTGGACAGGCTACAACGCGTATCGCACGTCGCAGCTCACCAGCGTTGACGGTTGGGTAAAGGCCGGTTTCTCGGCTGATGCCGCCAAGAACTACCTGGACGCCATCAACGGCGCCTTGGCCAACCCGAACATGGCTTCGGACTTCAAGATCCCCGGCGCGAATGGTTATTCGTCCGTGGTTCTCGACCGCGAACTCGCCCGCTATCTCGCGAACGAAATCACGGTGGATGAAGCTTTGAAGAACATCGAAGCCGGCTGGGAAGAAATCACGGAAGACTTCGGCCGTGACGCCCAGATCAAGGCACAAGGCCTCGCCCTTGGTGGTGGCTGATAGCTGAATTAACCGCAGGGCCGAACGGCAACGTTCGGCCCTGTTATCTCAATACTGAGCTGAACTCCCTCATCCGGCCTTCGGGCACCTTCTCCCGCAAGAAGGGCGGGAGAAGGCAGATAAGTTTGCCTTCTCCCGCGTCTTTTCGCGGGAGAAGGTGCCCGAAGGCCGGATGAGGGAGTTCAGCTCAGTATTGAGATAACAGGGCCGAACGTTGCCGTTCGGCCCTGCGGTTAATTCA
>JAYUVC010000001.1:0-16767 GCA_043754325.1 Hyphomicrobiales bacterium | reverse complement strand
GCTCGACGGCACGCGCAAGATGGCTGCAGCCCTCGAGCAGAGCCGGCTGGTGGTGGTCGAGGGCAACCAGCACACCGGCTACGGCCTCAACGAATGCTCCACGTCGGCGGTCGACAACTACCTGGTCGACCCGGTCGGTCACCTACCGGCCGAAGGCCTGCGCTGCTAGCAACCGGCTGCATGTGGCGGAAGGAGTGGGATTCGAACCCACGTTACGCTTTCACGTAAACACGCGTTCCAGGCGTGCGCCTTCAACCACTCGGCCACCCTTCCGCATTATTGGAACGGGCGGGGGATAACCGATTGTTCCCACTGCTGCAAGCAGGCTTTATTGTGTCGGTTCGAAATTGTATGATGCGTTTTGATTTGGGGAGATATTGACCGTTTATGGCGCGCAGGGATGATGACGACGAATTGCCGGAAGTGGCCGAAACTCTGGCCAAACTGGAGCGGTTGGCGAGGCTGCTGCGCCAGTCCGGCCATTCCAAAGGCCTGAACCCGGTGCAGTGGGAGGCGCTGCGCTACCTGGGCCGCTGCAACGCGCTGTCGCATTCACCCGGTGCCATGGCGAAATATCTGGGCTCAACCAAGGGCACAGTGTCGCAAACCATCAAGGCACTGGAGAAAAAGGCGCTGCTGTCAAAACAGGTTGACGCCCAGGATTCGCGCGGCGTGGTTTTATTTCTGACTGACACCGGAAAAGCCTTGCTGGCGGATGATGATCTGAATGTGGTGAAGGCTGACATTGCAGAACTGTCGGACAAGACGCGGCGGCGCTTTGACCGGGCTTTGGACGCATTGCTGGAACAGGCGCGGCTGCGCCACGGCGAACCACAGTTCGGAAACTGCCTCAACTGCCGCTATTACCGTGAAGCGTCGTCAGGACTTTCAGCCCACTGCATGAAAGTCAACGCTGCCGTGACACCGCATGAAACCACGCTTATTTGCGTGCTGCATGTGTCGCGCTGAGCGTACCCATGCGGATGATGATATAAGCGAGGCCAGACAGCAGCACAAAACCTGCAGCCAGCGGCACCGTGGTGCCATTGTAGAATTGCCCGATCAAGGCGCCCAAGGCGGCACCAATGACCATTTGCAGAAAGCCTTGTGTGGAGGCCGCCGTTCCCGCCACAGCGCCCAGTGGCATCATGGCAAGCGCTCCGAAGTTTGACATGACAAAACTGAAACACGCAAACAGCAGACACGAAAGCCCAAAGAACACCCACACTGACATCATGTTCAACGGACCAAGGCCCAGCATCAGAGTTGAGAGCCCGACAAAAACCGCCAGCGCCCGATGCGACAGCTTTTCCATGCCATAGCGCGTCACCGCTTGCGAATTGACGAAACCACCAATCGCCGAACAGATTCCGCCTGCCGCAAAGAAAGCCGGGAACCACACCCCCATATTGAAATGCTCAACATAGATTTGCTGTGACGATGTGAGAAAGCCCATGAGGGCTCCGAATATCAATGCTGTGGCGATGATATAGCTGAGGGACAAGCGGTTGCCAAAAACCATGCTGAAGCCTTCAATGATGGAGATAAAGGTGAAGGGCCGCTGATCCCCCGGCTTCAATGTTTCGGGCAAACGGAAGAACACCCACAGCATGATCAAGGCGCCAAGCCCGGCCATGAACACGAACAGGCCTTTCCAGCTCATCACGGTCAACAGGAATTGACCAAGTCCCGGCGCCAGAATGGGCGACACCATGAGCACCATGAAGACCAGCGAAAGGGTTTTCGCCATCTGGTCGCCAACAAACAAATCGCGGACCAGCGCCACGGCGATGACAGCGGAAGCGGCAGCTCCTGCCCCTTGCAGAAACCGTAACGCAAGGAGCGTGTTGAAGTCCGAGACAAAATTGGCTGAAAGTGCCGCCACCACATAAATGCCAAGCCCGAACAGCAGGGGATTGCGGCGGCCAAAACGATCCGCCAGTGGTCCGAAAATCAGTTGCAATACGCCAAAGCCCAGCATGTAGGCAGGGATCACCAATGGGCGGCGGTTGGGATCAGCCTCGCCCAGACTTTCACCAATCTGCTGCAAACCCGGCAGCATGATATCGATGGCAAAAGCGTTGATGGCGATAAGACCTGCAACGAGAGTAATGAATTCGGTGCGGCCAAGACGCCCAACGACAGGCGTCCTCTGTGATGGTTGGCTTTGTGTCATGCACAGCCGGATAGACTCACCCGTCCTGCGGCGTCAATATCGCTTTCAGTGATGGCTGTCGTGAACAATCAAAACGGGCGCGTGTAGATGAGCGTGGCATAGGGTGGAATGAGCTGCTGCAACGCCGTTTCGAATTTGCCGGTTTCACCTTCACGCGACATGAAGGAACCGACATGCATTTCATAGATCACCAGTTCATTGTGCGGCGGCAGCTCGAACTGAATGCCCTGCCAGTCGAAAGCCTGTGGATCAACAATCACGCCCTCGCCTACCGAGTTGGTGACTTCACGGGCATAGGGATCTATCCGTTCAAATGTCTCGTCACCTGATTGAATGAGAAATTTGTAGCTGTGGCCTGCGTGGACGGCTTCCACATGTCCGGCCCAGAAGCCTTGGTCTTCGCGGGTGAGCTGGCCCACCAAAGGCTGTTCACCTGCTTTGGCAGTCACCCGGACCTTGACGTCGTCTGCGTGGGGTGCCCAAAGGCGCAACCCGCATCCGTTGTCATCTAAAATAGCACCCATTCCAACAAATTTCGCGTCGGAATGTTGATTTTCTGCATTGTGCACGAAGCCAAAAGCGCCATCCATGGAAGTTACCCTGTGATTGGAAAATGGGATCGGAAAAACTGGAAACGTCCACAACTGCACTCAGTTCCAGCGCTGCGACGCTTTGTGCCAATGCTTGCCTTTCATGTTCAATTCTGCTTTATCCCGCTGATCTCCTACGTAAAGTTTGAGGTTTCCAACCGTCTGGCCAGTAAAGGGCTGCCATGGCGGTGCACTCGTATCGTTCTGAAAGGACTGAACAAATGCCCAAAATGAAGACAAAGTCGGCCGCCAAAAAGCGGTTCCGATTCACGGCCTCTGGCCTGGTGAAGGCGGGTGCCGCAGGCAAGCGCCACGGCATGATCAAGCGCAGCAACAAGCAAATCCGCAATCAGCGCGGCACCATGATTCTGGCTCCGGGCGATGCAGGCCTGGTCAAGATTCACATGCCCTACGCTGGCAAATATTAAGAGGAGCTTGAGATATGTCACGCACAAAAGGCGGCGTTGTAGCCCGCCGTTCACACAAAAAAATCATGGATCGCGCGAAGGGTTATTTCTCGCGCCGCAAGAACATTTTCCGCGTCGCCGTTCAGGCCGTGGAAAAGGCCGAACAATATCAATACCGCGACCGTCGCGCCAAGAAGCGCAATTTCCGCGCCCTGTGGATCCAGCGCATCAACGCCGGCACCCGCGAATTGGGCCTGACCTATGGCCGCTTTATCAACGGCCTGAACCGGGCAGGGGTTACAGTGGACCGCAAGGTTCTCTCTGATCTTGCAATTCATGATCCGCTGGCCTTCAAGGCCATCGTCGAAAAGGCAAAAGCCGCTCTCGCTGCTTAGTCGTTAAGTCGATCATTTATTCCGGGCCTTGAGTGGAGCGTAAACCTCCTCTACTCAGGGCCCTTGTTTTTTGATGGTGAAGCAATGTCCCTAGAGGCACTGGAACAAGACACAATCGCGCAAGTGGAAGCCGCTGCGGACGAAGCAGCACTGGAAGCCGTGCGCATCAATGCGCTGGGCAAAAAGGGCGTGATTTCAGAGCGCATGAAAACCTTGGGCGCGATGTCGCCCGATGAGCGGAAGAGTTTTGGTGCTGCGCTTAATCTGCTCAAAGACAAGGTCACAAAAGCCATCAGTACACGGAAGGTGTTGCTGGGTCGCGCTGCTTTGGATGAGCGCTTGGTGTCGGAGCGTGTCGATATCACCCTTCCCGCCCGTGCCGAATTGAGGGGAACCGTGCATCCCGTTTCCCAAGTCTGGGAAGAGGTGGTGCAGATTTTTGGTGACCTTGGTTTTTCCGTCGCTGAAGGACCCCACATCGAAGACGACTTCCACAACTTCGATGCGCTGAACATGCCGCCGGAACATCCGGCCCGGCAGGAGCATGACACGTTCTATTTCAACGAGCGCGAAGATGGCTCACGCATGGTATTGCGCACACACACAAGCCCTGTGCAAATCCGCACCATGCTCTCACAGAAGCCGCCAATCCGCATCATCGCACCGGGCCGCACCTTTCGTTCTGACTCAGACATGACGCACACGCCGATGTTCAATCAGGTGGAAGCGCTGGTGATTGATGAGACGACGCACATGGGCAATCTCAAATGGCTGCTGCATGAATTCTGCAAGGCCTTCTTTGAAGTCGACGATGTAAAAATGCGCTTCCGCGCCTCGCACTTTCCGTTCACCGAACCTTCCATGGAAGTGGATATTCAATGTTCATGGAAAGATGGTCAGGTGAAAATCGGCGAAGGTGACTCGTGGCTGGAAATTCTGGGCAGTGGCATGGTGCACCCCCACGTGATCAAATCCTGCGGCCTCGATCCCGACAAATACCAGGGCTTTGCACTGGGCATGGGCATCGACCGCATAGCGATGTTGAAATATGGAATACCAGATTTGCGCGCGTTTTTTGAAAGTGATCTGAGGTGGTTGAGACACTATGGGTTCAAATCACTGAACGTACCGACGCTGGTGGGAGGATTGTCGTGATTAAACTTGCAAAAAACTGTCAGCGATCCAGCGCTATGAATAGCAAGTCAAAATTTGATGCGGCACAGGAACAGCTAGAAGGCGCAATACACAACCTCTTTTTAGGAAATTGGGCATGCGCTGTAACTCTTGCATGCGCAGCTGAAGGAATGTTGCCAACTCTCGGCAATGACACCGATCTATTTTCAATTGGCAAAAGGTTAGGTGTAGCAGAACACGATATGACTGAAGCCGAAGTTGTCACCTTGTTTAATGACCTTCGCGATTGGCTAAAACATCCAACTCCGCAGAAACCAACTTCATATGAGATAGGGCAGTGGCACGCCGTTGAAGCAATCGTGCGGGCACATTCAAGATTGTGCGCCTATCAAAAACCCTTCGAGCCGAACGAGGTGTTGTCGGAAAATACAGCAGTATTTGAAGCATGGTACCGAGAACATTATTCTCATTTGATTGATCAGGTTCCAGGCAAATCAGTAAGGGCGCAAAAATGAAATTCACCCTTTCCTGGCTCAAAGACTATCTCGACACGTCTGCCACTGTTGACGAAATCGCGGCTGGTCTCCTCGGCATTGGCCTCGAGGTTGAAGAAATTTCCGACAAGACCAAGGCCTTGTCCGCCTTCACCGTCGCCTATGTCCAACATGCCGACAAGCACCCCAATGCGGACAAACTGAAACTCTGCAATGTCGAAACCATTGACGGCTTGAAGCAGGTTGTCTGCGGTGCGCCCAATGCGCGGACGGGTATCAAGGCCATCATTGCGCTTCCCGGTGTGACCATTCCCGTCACGGGTCTGGTGTTTGCGCCTGCCACCATTCGCGGCTCTGAATCGCAGGCCATGTTGTGTTCGGAACGTGAACTTATGATTTCTGAGGTACATGATGGCATCATCGAGGTGCAGGGTGATTGGCCGGTGGGCACACCTGCTGCAATTGCACTCGGTCTTGATGACCCGATGTTCTATGTCAAGGTTACAGCAAACCGCCCTGATGCGCTTGGCATCTATGGCATTGCGAGGGACTTGGCGGCCAAGGGCTTGGGCACGTTAAAGCCACTGAATGCGCCGACTGTTCAAGGCACATTTAATTCACCGATTTCAGTGAAGCTTGACTTCCTCGCTGCTGACGCAAAAGCCTGCCCGCTGTTTGTGGGTCGTTATATTCGCGGTGTAAAAAATGGTCCTTCACCAGCATGGTTGCAGCAACGCTTGAAGTCGATTGGATTGCGCCCGATTTCAACTTTGGTTGACATCACCAACTTCATCACCTTCGCCTATGCCCGGCCTTTGCATGTGTTTGATGCCAAGAAAGTGCATGGCAACATCACGGCGCGATTGGCACGTGATGGCGAAACGCTGGAAGCCCTCGACAACAAAACCTATACGCTGTCGTCCAACATGACGGTGATTGCCGATGACGCAGGTGTGGAAGGCGTTGCCGGTATCATCGGTGGAATTCCCTCATCCTGCACCGAAAACACCACGGATGTGTTTATTGAAGCCGCCTATTTCGACCCCGTTCGCACCGCCACAACAGGCCGCAAACTCGGCATCAACTCTGATGCACGCTATCGTTTCGAGCGCGGCATTGACCCTGCCTTCACAGCAACGGGTGCTGAGATTGCCACACATATGATCCTTGATCTCTGCGGCGGTGAGGCATCGCATCTTGTTGTCGCTGGCAAAGCGCCGGAAGCCAAACGCGCCATCACGCTGCGGCGGTCCCGCGTTAAACAATTGGGTGGTCTGGATTGTCCGTGGACGGAGCAATTGCGCATCTTGCGGGCGCTTGGATTTACCGTCACTGATGCGGCTGCGGGTGTTTCATGCCTCGTGCCCTCATGGCGTCCGGATGTGAATGGCGAGGCTGACCTTGTCGAAGACATCTGCCGCATTGTGGGCCTTGAAAATATTCCCTATGCCGAAATGTCGCGTCCCCATGCAGTGGCACGACCCGTGTTGACGCCTCTGCAAAAGCGCATGCTGTCCTCACGCCGCACACTGGCACAGCGTGGCTTCAATGAAGCTGTGACCTATGCATTCCTCGACCATGACGATGCTGTGCGCTTTGGTGGCGGGCAGAAATCCTTGCAACTCGCCAATGCCATTTCATCTGAACTGACGGACATGCGACCCTCGCTGCTGGCCAACCTCGTGTCGGCCGCAGGCCGCAACATCGCCCGTGGCTTCGTTGACTTCGCCATCTCGGAAATCGGCCACGCCTATGCGGGAGACAAGCCCGAAGACGAAACCCTCCGCGCCGCTGGCATCCGCCAAGGTGCATCCGCGCCAAAGCAATGGCTGGGTGGCGCCCGCGCTGTTGATGCCTTCGACGTAAAGGCCGATGTGCTGGCCGTGCTTAAAGCCTGCGGCATGGCGGCGTCGACCCTGCAAGTCGTGCAGGGTGCGCCTTCATGGTTTCACCCCGGTCGCTGCGGCACCCTTCAAATGGGCCCGAAAAACCAGATCGCCTGGTTTGGCGAAATCCATCCCGGTGTGCTGGCGGAAATGGATGCCAAAGGTCCAATTGTTGCTTTCGAGATTGTGTTGAACGCCATCCCGTCACCCAAGCAAAAGGGCACGGCCAAACCCGCACTCATATTGTCGGATCTCATGCCGCTGTCGCGTGACTTTGCCTTTGTGGTGGACCCCACAGTGCAGTCAGCCGAACTGCTGAAAGCCGCCAAGGGAGCGGACAAGGCGCTGATTTCAGATGCGCAGGTGTTCGATGTGTTCAAGCTGCCAGACGGAAAAGTCTCGCTCGCTGTGTCCGTGACTTTGGCTCCGAAGGACAAGACCCTGACGGACGAAGACATCGACACGGTGTCGGCCAAAATAGTCGCCATGGTCAACAAGGCCACAGGTGGTGTGTTGCGAGGCTAAGGGGTGAGGTTCAGCGCCACACTTGACCCGTGTGCGCCACCCTGCCAAACGCTGCGGCCATGACCGACCTTTCCCACATCCGCAATTTCTCCATCGTCGCCCATATTGACCACGGCAAGTCCACGCTGGCAGATCGTTTGATCCAGCTGACGGGTGCGGTGGCCGACCGCGACATGCAGGACCAGATTCTGGACTCGATGGATCTGGAGCGGGAACGCGGCATTACCATCAAGGCCAACACGGTGCGGCTCGACTACAAGGCCAAGGACGGCAAGGATTATATCCTAAATCTCATCGACACGCCGGGCCATGTGGACTTTGCCTATGAAGTGTCGCGCTCGCTTGCGGCCTGCGAAGGCGCGTTGCTGGTGGTTGATGCGTCACAGGGTGTGGAAGCGCAGACTCTTGCCAATGTCTATCAGGCCATCAACGCCAATCTTGAAATTGTACCGGTGCTGAACAAGGTGGATTTGCCGGCGGCAGAACCAGAACGCATCAAGCAACAAATCGAAGACGTGATTGGCATTGACGCCCAGGACGCGGTGTTGATTTCGGCGAAGACGGGGCTTGGCGTGCCTGATGTTCTGGAAGCTATTGTTACCAGACTGCCTGCACCGAAAGGTGACCGCGATGCGCCGCTGAAGGCGCTGCTGGTTGACAGTTGGTACGATGCCTATCTCGGCGTTGTGGTGCTGGTGCGCGTCAAGGACGGTGTGCTGAAGAAGGGCATGCGGGTCAAGATGATGGGCTCCGGCGGTGTTTACAATATTGAACGCGTCGGCGTGTCGCGGCCCAAAAAAGTTGTGGTTGATGAGTTGGGGCCAGGCGAAATCGGCTTCTTCACCGGTGCCATCAAGGAAGTGGCGGACACGCGTGTGGGCGATACCATCACCGATGACCGCAACCCCACAGCCCAGGCACTGCCCGACTTCAAGGAAGCGCAGTCCGTGGTGTTCGCAGGTTTCTTTCCTGTCGACGCGTCGGAGTTTGAAGACTTGCGCGAGGCCATGGGCAGGTTGCGTTTGAACGACGCGTCCTTCACCTATGAAATGGAAACCTCGGCTGCCTTGGGTTTCGGCTTCCGCTGTGGGTTCTTGGGATTGCTGCATCTCGAAATCATCCGTGAACGGATTGAACGCGAGTTCAATGTTGAGATCATTACAACAGCTCCTTCAGTGATTTACAAAATCAATCTGCGTGATGGCTCGAACATTGACATGCACAACCCAGCCGACATGCCGGATGTGTCACAAATTTTAACCATGGATGAACCTTGGATCGAAGCCACGATTTTCGTGCCAGATGAGTATCTGGGCTCGGTTTTAAAGCTGTGTGAAGACCGTCGCGGACGGCAAAAGCAGCTGACCTATGCAGGTTCCCGCGCCATGGTGGTTTATGACTTGCCATTGAACGAAGTGGTGTTTGATTTTTATGACCGGCTGAAATCAGTATCAAAAGGTTATGCGTCGTTCGATTACAAGATGACGGAATATCTGCAAGCCGATCTGGTGAAGCTGACCATTCTGGTGAACGAGGAACCTGTTGACGCGCTCTCCATGGTGGTTCACCGGACGCGCGCCGAACAGCGTGGCCGCGTCATGTGCGAAAAACTGAAAGACCTGATCCCCCGCCACATGTTCAAGATCCCCATTCAGGCGTCCATCGGCGGCAAGGTGGTGGCGCGTGAAACCTTGTCTGCGATGCGGAAGGACGTGACCGCCAAGTGCTACGGCGGCGACATTTCTCGCAAGCGCAAACTTCTGGACAAGCAGAAGGAAGGCAAGAAAAAGATGCGGCAATTCGGCAAGGTCGATATCCCGCAGGAGGCGTTCATTGCGGCGCTGAAGATGGATGAGAACTAATAATTCTTTTAAGTCGGTTGAAATTTATCGATTTGTTCATTTGCGCAGAAGTTCAGTAAATCAAACCTATCTCGGAAGCTATACATATATATAGCGTCGCTTACGCTTTTGAGAATTGATTCAGAGCAGTTTTTTTCAGAAGCGTATCTCCACCACTGTTCAAACCAACGTTGCTCTGACAGTCGGCTTCCATAACCATTGCCTTCTGTGTTGTAGGTGGAATTGCTAGAATCCAGCAGTCCAAAGGGCTTGAGCACTTTCGTGAACTCAAGTTGCTTGCTCTTAGCCTCAAAGAATAGTTGCGGTTCTGTCACTTTCAATATGCAGAGGCCCGTGATTATGGGAGGATTTCGAAAATGTGTTTCAGGGACAGATGCCGCTACCCTGATGATGTGTCCATAGATTTGCTCAAGTGTTCGTAAACTGAAGTTTTTTTGATTTGAAATTTTCCCTAATTCAGTATTGCAACCACCTACAAACTCAAGATTTTTGCCACTTAACTTACTTTGATTCAAAAGATGGGTTAGAAATTTAGAAGCAACGGTGACTGCATCATGTTCAAAACGATCATGCAGTTGAATGGAAAGCTGAATGAATTTCTGCAAATAGAGAGGACCATCAATCCCTGCCCCGTATGTTGCAATAACTGAATTTGCGAGCTGAGGCAGGTTTGCACCCAAAACAAAATGTATTTTTGGAACGGAGAAAAAATGCTTCATACGCTCAAGCAATTGCAGCGCATAGGTTGGCCGACACCTATCAAGTTCATCAATGATTATCACAATAGGCTTAATTTTATCGTCACCTTGGATGTCTGGGCTGAAGAGGTGGGGAAGATTTTCTAGCGCCTCTTTAAAAGCAGTCATATCTGACTTCACGACATCCTGCTTCGTTATTAGTTCCCCCACATGCTTGTCGAAAGCTGTCTCAACTTCGTCTGCTATTGTTCCCTCGATTTCACTGGCGTCAATTGCTCCAAGCGTAGCTGCCTTGACTCCTATTCTAAGCACACTGCGCAAGACAACTTTGGCTACCTTTGTCGTTTTAGCTTTCAAGTCCTCGAATGTACTTGAGTTCGCTCGCAGTTTTGTTTGAGCAAGCCCAATGATTTCCGCCGCAAGAGGAACAAAAGCATCTTCAAAATAGTCGTTGGCAAAGGCGTCAAAGTATATGACAGGGAAGCCGAGCCGTTGCAGTTCTCCTCGCCACATTTTGAGAAAAACAGTTTTCCCACTTCCCCATTGCCCATCAACTGCCAGCACAATCGGGTCTTCAACTTGGCTGACGAGGTACGTCAGTCCATCCGCTATTTTCTTGCGGCCAAATATATCTTTGGCTGAAGTGAATCCTTCATTCTCATCGATCTGTAACAGCGGTGGAAAAAGCCTCATGTAGTTCTCCATCGAAAAAAGTACGAATCATTTTATTGAAACTTGATACTGCGTAGACATTTAGTACAATTCGGCAAGGTTGATATTCCGCAGGAGGCGTTTATTGCGGCACTGAAGATGGATGAGAACTGAGGCCTATTCGCTGGCAATGATCTGCAGGTACTTGTCGTGGCGACCTATCCAAAACCAGACATAGTCGTTGTTGTCCTCCACTGCCAAAGCACGGAATGACAGATTTGCTCGTATTGACCAAAGACGACCTGTCTTCTTGAATTGCAGCGAGGGGTGCCGGGGATTCGTCTTTAAAAGTTCAAAGTTTTTCCGCGCTGAATTTTGAACAACTTCCGGCAACCTGTCAAATGCCTGCCAGAACTCTGGCGAAGCGATATGTTTCACAAGGGTGTTGTCCGTCCAGCGCGATGATGTGCCAATGCAGCATCAGCAAGTTTGTCAAGACGGCCGACTTGAGCATCATTGGCAATTTGTTGATCCCAGGCATTCGCTTGGTACTCAGCAAACCAGTTGGCAAGCTGATGCAACTCATGTGGGCTCAGTTCAGAAATAGCGGTTTCAATTTTTTCAATCTTCGTCATGGTATTCTCATAGTCTAAATAGTGCTGCTTTTCAATATTCCCATTTCAGGTGGTCTGGACTGCGCTTGGAATCGTTCTAAGATACGATCATGAAGACCTTCTCCGATCTCACTGAACAGGAACTCTTGGCTTTAGCCATTTCGTCTGAAGAAGATGATGCGCGGGGCTATGCGGCTTTTGCCAATGCGCTGACACCCACCTATGCGGCATCAGCCAAGGTGTTTCTGGAAATGTCGGCTGAGGAGTTTGAGCACCGGGACCGCTTGACCAAATTCTATCGCAAAAGGTTTGGTGATTTCATTCCGCTGATCCGGCGGGCTGACATCAATGGTTTTGTGCAGCACATGCCGATGTGGCGTGTCAGCCGCCAAGGCATAGAGGCGATGCGCAAGCACGCTGAAGTGATCGAGTTGGAGAATGCACGATTTTACACGCAAGCCGCCGCACAGACAACCGATCTTTCTGTCAAAGACCTGTTATTGAAATTGGCTGCGGCGGAAAAAGGCCATGAATCACTGGCGCGGAAGCTTGGGCTTCAGCATGTGGCCAATGATGTAAAGACTGGTGAGAAAGAAACCGAGAAGCGGCTGTTTGTTCTGGAAGTGGTGCAGCCCGGGCTTGTGGGCTTGATGGATGGTTCGGTATCCACACTGGCACCCTTGTTCGCTGCGGCTTTTGCCACGGGCAATACCTGGGAAACATTTCTGGTGGGGATGGCAGCATCAATAGGCGCAGGCATTTCTATGGGATTGGCCGAAGGCTTGTCCGATGACGGCAAGTTGAGTGGACGGGGTCGTCCGCTGATGCGCGGGCTGGCTTCGGGCATCATGACTGCGATAGGTGGATTGGGCCACACACTGCCCTATCTCATTCCGAATTTCCAGGTGGCAACGGGCATTGCCATTGCCGTGGTGTTTGTGGAGCTCGCCGTGATTTCGTGGATCCGTTACAAATATATGGATACGCCGTTCTTGAAGGCGGCAATGCAGATTGCTGTCGGTGGCTTTCTGGTTTTCCTCACAGGGATTTTGATTGGCAGTGCTTAAGCCGCCTCCCGCATCGCACCGGGGCCCGGTGTGGCACCTTTCGGGCACTTGCCTGCAATGATCATGCCCAGCACTTCATCGTGGTTCACATCCTTGGTCGATGCGGTGCCGACGACTTTGCCGTTTTTCATCACGCACAAACGATCAGCCAGATCAAACACGTCATGCAGGTCATGGCTGATCAGGAATATGCCGATGCCTTCAGCTTTCAGTTGCTTGATCAGTTCGCCAACCTGCGCGGTTTCCTGTGGACCCAAAGCTGCTGTGGGTTCGTCCATAATTAATATGCGGGCGTTGAAGTGGATGGCGCGGGCGATGGCAACGGACTGGCGCTGGCCGCCGGACAACTTTGACACCGGTTCCTTGAAGCGGCGGAAGTTGGGGTTGAGGCGGTGCATGACCTTGCGGCACTCGGCTTCCATGGCCACGTCGTCCAAAGTGCCGAAAGCTGTTTTGAGTTCACGGCCCAGATAGAGATTGGCGGCAGCGTCCACATTGTCAGCCAAGGCCAGGGTTTGATAAATGGTTTCGATGCCTTGGGCTTTGGCGTCACGCGGATTGTTGATGGTGACTTCCTTGCCTTCGACAAAAATCTGTCCGGCGTCGCGCTTGTAGGCACCAGACAGCACCTTGATCAATGTGGATTTTCCCGCACCATTGTGACCGAGAAGCCCCACCACCTCTCCCGGATACAAATCTAGCGAAGCATGATCGACGGCCTTGATGCCGCCGAATGCGATGGAGATGTCCTTCATCTCAATCAGCGGTGTGCCGCGGGATTTCGCCGGGGCATGAGGTTCACGTCCCAAAACAGCCAGTGGTGTTTCGTGGGTTTCCGTGACTTTGGCCTTTTTGGCCGCTGGTTTCTTTGCTGATGCTTTTGCCATGGTTGTCACCCCTTACTTCACGCGACGGGAATAGAGTTGATCGAGATAAACCGCCAGCACGAGCACGACGCCGACGACCACGTTCTGGAAGGCAGCAGGCAGGTTTAGCAGCGACATGCCTGAGATAATGGACTGCATCATGAGCGCGCCGATCATGGCACCGTAAATCGTGCCCACACCGCCAGCGAGAGATGTGCCGCCGATCACCGTAGCCGCGATCACATAGAGCTCGTTGGTGAGACCCAGTGCATTGGTTGCGGCATTGAGGCGGGCTGATGAAATGATCGCTGAGACGCCGACGAGGGCACCCATGAGCGTAAAGACTTTTACGATCATCCACTTGGTGTTGATGCCTGCGAGCTCTGCGGCTTCCGGGTTGCCACCGATGGCATAGACATAACGACCAAATTGCGTGCGTGTCGCAAGGAATGTCATGAACAATCCGACTACAAGCGCCACGATCACAGGCAGGGAATAACCAGTGTAATAGATCAGTCCGTCGGTGCAACGCACGACTTTTTCGGCGGCCATGCAGACGGCTGCTCCATCCTTGTTTTCAATGCCCATGGGTATGACGGCACCGTTGGCCTTGGCGTAGTTCTCGATCAACTTGAAGGGCCAGGGATAGGAATTCATCACATGCGTCACCTGGAGTACAACCGCACTTCCAATTGCCGCGAGAAACACTTCTGCCCACATGGGACGGAGCGGAAAGTTGAAGCGCATTCGCTGGCGGCGACCGTTGACGATGGCAAAGATGATGGCAGCACAGGCACCAAATGCCATCGTCCAACTCCAGAATGGGCCAAGCCAGCTTGCGGGAATACCGCCGCCAAACACTTCGAACGTCTTGTCCATGGGAGCAACGGTTTCGCCCTTGGCCATATAGAACGCGATGCCGCTGTAGGCGAGCAGGCCTCCCAAGGTGACGATGAAGGCCGGAATTTCGGCATAGGCCGTAAGCCAGCCATTGAACGCGCCAACGGCTGCACCCAGCAAGATGCAGACCAGCACGCCGACGATCCAAATGGCAGGGTGGCCCACGCCCAGCATGGGTGCCAGTTTAAAAACCTGAACAACGGCTCCCGCCACAGCAACCATGGACAGCATGGAGCCCACAGACAAATCAAGCTGGCGCATGACAATCAGCAACACCATGCCGGTGGACATGACGGCGATGGAAGAGGTTTGCACCAGCAGGGTCCAGAGGTTGCGCGGTGTGAGGAAAGAACCGCCCAACAAGCCACCAAAATTGCCGCGCAAAATGCCGCTGGCGATATCGAAGACGCACCAGATCAGAATGAGGGCAACCAGCATGCCCAACATGCGCGCGTCAATTTCCGTAGCGCGGAAGAAGCGGGTGATGGGGCCTTCGCTTTGCAGGGCAGGGCTGGTGCTGGTGGTGTTGGACATGGTGGGCTCCGCAGAATCACGCTTTTGTTCGTCATTCCCGCGAACGCGGGAATCCAGACTTTGAGCGATCTCGCATGTTGAAAGTCTGGATCCCCGCGTTCGCGGGGATGACGGGACAGTTGTACGCGGGTACTCGTATTAAAAAAGCCGCGCCAAGCTCTTCAGTTTGACGCGGCCCGTTTCGTTCAAGTTACAGAATCAGCAGCCTGGCACTGCACCAGCGGTCACGCCTGCACAGGCCTGTTCCTTGGTGATGTGGCCAGCGTCGATGGCGACGTTGACGTTTGCCTTGGTGATGGCTGTTGGTGCGAGCAGGATCGAGTTCATCTCGACCTTGTTCTTGCCGCCATTGAACATTGCAACACCGGCAATCGCCTTCATGTCGGTACCTTCAGCGAGAGCATTTGCAGCTTCGCCAGCAACTTTGCCGAGGTCCTTGGCGTTCTTCCAAACAGACACTGTCTGGGTACCGAGGGCAACGCGGTTGATCGCTGCCAAGTCACCGTCTTGTCCGCCAACTGGAATGCCAGCCATGCCTTGTGCGGTCAAAGCAGCAACAACGCCTGAGGCCATGCCGTCATTTTCAGACAATACAGCGTCAACCTTGTTACCGGTTGAAGTCAGGCATTGCTCCATGTTCTTCTGGGCATTGTCTGGCTTCCAGCCGTCGGTGAATGTTTCGCACACATTCACGATCTTCTTGGAATCGAGGCCTTCCTTCAGCACTTCCATCATGCCCTGGAACAGGAATGTGGCGTTTGGATCGCCCTTGTCGCCCTTGATGAAAGCATAGTTGCCTTCCGGCTTGGCTTTTTGAACTTCCTGGGCAATGATGCGGCCAACACCGACGTTGTCAAACGTGATGTAGAGTGCGTTTGGATCTTCGAACTGCACGTCATAGGCAATCGATTTGATGCCAGCATCGCTGAGTGCCTTGATCGAGGGGAGGATTGCGTCCGAGTCAAAAGCGACGACGAGAACGACGTCTGGCTTTTGCGAAATCAGGCCTTCAATGTCGGCAGCCTGCTTCTGGGCCGAGCCTTGCGCATCTGTCGAGATGTACTTGTTGCCAGCAGCTTCAACAGCAGCCTTGATGGCGGCTTCGTCGGTCTTCCAACGCTCTTCCTGGAAGGTCTTCCAAGACACAGCAATGGTTTTGCCAGCAGCCTGGGCTGCAAGGCTCGATACGCTGAGCAACATTGCGCCCGCGATTACTGCATAAAATGCACGCTTCATATTTTAGATCCTCCTGTTGCCTCCCGTGTTTCGTCGGGACGTCACTTGATGGTTTTGTCACCACCTTGTGAAACGCGCGAAGCAGACGTTGCTTTGAATTCATGAATTTTTTTGACGTCCAAAATAATTCTTGCATAACTGCCATGCGAGAGTCAATATCGAAAACAACCATAAAAATAAAATGGCGGGAACGGGCGCCGGTCAGGTGACAGGTCTGGGGATGCAAGAAAAGGCCGACAGTGAACTGGTGCGGCGGCAAAACCGCCGTGTTGTCTTGAATGCGCTGCGCCGCCATGGCGCGCTGGCGCGGATCGAGGTTGGACGCGCCACGGGCCTGTCTCCCGCCTCCATCACATCCATCGCCTCGCATCTGATTGCGGAACACGTCATCGAAGAACTGGAACAGGATTTTCCGCTTGGGGCTTCGACGCGGAGGGGGCGGCCGGTGGTGCGGCTTGGCATCAAGGCGGGTGCTGCGCATGTGCTGGCTGTCAATATTTCCATTGATACGGTGGGACTGGCAATTGCCGATTTCAACGGACAGATTTTGCATCGCTCGTCACTTTACATACCAACCTACAAGGCCAAAGCTGACGGGTTCGGAGATGCTGTGGCGCAGGCCATAGTGGACTTTCTGAAGACAGCTGCATTTCGTCCTGCCGCCATCGCCCGCATTGGAATAGCTGTACAGGGCCTGGCCGACGACAAGGCGGGTTACCTGGTATGGTCGCC